>NZ_BAAJNO010000008.1:0-396144 GCF_054558415.1 Pseudomonas sp. No.21 | reverse complement strand
CGTGGTGCGCACAGGCTTTCGTAGGATGGTGTAGAGCGAAGCGAAACCCATGCGGTGGGGGGCACGAACCCTTGGGCGCCCGGAAAGGTCCGTACTTGAGCGCTTGCATTAAAACCACAACAGCTAACGCAGACAGAGCCAATTCATTCGCCCCTGCAAAAAGCGCATCCGCGCCTTGAAGCGGCCGCCATGCCCGCCATCCGCAACACCCCGTAACCCCTCTGCACAAAACGGATAGCGATCTGCACAAGGCGGATATTGCCGCTGCCCGCGCCTCCCTAACCTGAGCCTGCCTGAACACATAACAATGGAGGCCCTGGCCATGTCCCTGGGATTCGAGTTCCTGCATTCGCTGCTAGAGGAAGACAAGGAGAAGGGCGTCTACCGCTGCAAGCGGGAGATGTTCACCGATCCGCGTCTGTTCGAACTGGAGATGAAGCACATCTTCGAAGGCAACTGGCTGTACCTCGCCCACGAGAGCCAGATTCCCGAGAAGAACGACTACCTCACCCTGACCATGGGGCGCCAGCCGGTCTTCATCGCGCGCAACAAGGACGGGGAGCTCAACGCCTTCCTCAATGCCTGCAGCCATCGCGGTGCGCAGCTGTGCCGGCACAGGAGCGGCAACCGCGCGTCCTACACCTGTCCCTTCCACGGCTGGACCTTCAACACCAGCGGCAAGCTGCTCAAGGTCAAGGACCCGGCCGAGGCGGGCTACCCGGCGAGCTTCAACTGCGAAGGCTCCCACGACCTGACCCGCGTCGCCCGCTTCGAGTCCTACCGCGGCTTCCTCTTCGGCAGCCTCAACCCGGACGTGGTGCCGCTGGCCGAGCACCTGGGCGAGTCGGCGAAGATCATCGACATGATCGTCGACCAGTCCCCCGAGGGCCTGGAAGTGCTGCGCGGCTCCAGCAGCTACGTCTACGAAGGCAACTGGAAGCTGACCGCCGAGAACGGCGCCGATGGCTACCACGTCAGCTCCGTGCACTGGAACTACGCCGCCACCCAGAACCAGCGCAAGCAGCGCGAGGCGGGGGAGGAAATCAGGACCATGAGCGCCGGCAGCTGGGCCAAGAACGGCGGCGGCTTCTACGCCTTCGACAAGGGCCACCTGCTGCTCTGGACGCGCTGGGCCAACCCCGAGGACCGCCCCCTCTACGAGCGCCGCGACGAGCTGGCCCGGGACTTCGGCCGTGCCCGTGCCGACTGGATGATCGAGAACTCGCGCAACCTCTGCCTGTACCCCAACGTCTACCTGATGGACCAGTTCAGCTCGCAGATCCGCATCGCCCGGCCCCTGTCCGTCAACCAGACGGAAATCACCATCTACTGCATCGCGCCACGGGGCGAGAGCGCCGAGGCCCGCGCCAGGCGCATCCGCCAGTACGAGGACTTCTTCAACGTCAGCGGCATGGCCACCCCGGACGACCTGGAGGAGTTCCGCTCCTGCCAGCTCGGCTACCAGGGCAACCGTGGCTGGAACGACATGTCCCGCGGCGCCGCGCACTGGGTGGAAGGCGCCGATGAGGCCGCCCGCGAGATCGACCTGCACCCGCTACTGTCCGGCGTGCGCACCGAGGACGAGGGCCTGTTCGTGCTGCAGCACAAGTACTGGCAGGCAACCCTGCTCGAGGCCGCTGCGGCCGAGCAGCGACTGATCCCCGTGGAGGCCGTGCAATGAGCATCTCCCATGACGCCGTGCGCGACTTCCTCTACCGCGAGGCGCGCTACCTGGACGACAAGGACTGGGACAGCTGGCTGGAACTCTATGCCGCCGATGCCAGTTTCTGGATGCCGGCCTGGGACGATCGCGACGAGTTGACCGAGAACCCGCAGACCGAGATCTCGCTGATCTGGTACGGCAACCGGGGCGGCCTGGAGGACCGCGTGTTCCGCATCAAGACCGACCGCTCCAGCGCGACCATGCCGGACACCCGCACCTCCCACAACATCAGCAACATCGAGCTCCTCGAGCAGGCCGCCGGCGAGTGCCGGGTGCGCTTCAACTGGCACACCCTGAGCTACCGCTACAAGACCGTGGACAGCTACTTCGGCACCAGTTTCTACCGCCTCGACGTGCGCGGCGAGCAGCCGCTGATCACGGCCAAGAAGGTGGTCCTGAAGAACGACTACGTGCGCCAGGTCATCGACATCTACCACATCTGAACACCCGGCCCGGCCATCCCGAGGCCGCGCTCCGTGGAGCCCGACATGACTCATCACATCGCATTGACCTTCGAAGATGGCGTCACCCGTTTCATCGACGCCAGCCCCGACGAGACCGTGGCCGACGCGGCCTATCGCCAGGGCATCAACATCCCGCTGGATTGCCGCGACGGCGCCTGCGGCACCTGCAAGTGCTTCGCCGAGGCGGGTCGCTACGACCTGGGCCAGGACTACATCGACGATGCCCTGAGCGCGGAGGAGGCCGAGCAGGGCTACGTGCTCACCTGCCAGATGCGCGCGGCCAGCGATTGCGTGGTGCGGGTGCCAGCCTCGTCCGCGCTGTGCAAGACCCAGCAGGCCAGCTTCGACGCGGCCATCAGCGCCGTGCGCCAGCTGTCCGACAGCACCATCTCGCTGTCGATCAAGGGCGAGTCCCTGAGCCGCCTGGCCTTCCTGCCGGGGCAGTACGTCAACCTCAGGGTGCCGGGTAGCGAACAGTCCCGCGCCTACTCCTTCAGCTCGCTGCAGAAGGACGGCGAGGTCAGCTTCCTGATCCGCAACGTGCCCGGCGGCCTGATGAGCAGCTTCCTCACCGGGCTGGCCAAGGCCGGCGACAGCATGAGCCTGGTGGGGCCGCTGGGCAGCTTCTACCTGCGCGACATCCGCCGGCCGCTGCTGTTGCTGGCCGGTGGCACCGGCCTGGCGCCCTTCACCGCGATGCTGGAGAAGGTCGCCGAGCAGGGCAGCGAGCATCCGCTGCACCTGATCTACGGCGTGACCAACGACTTCGACCTGGTGGAGCTGGATCGCCTGGAAGCCTTCGCCGCGCGCATCCCCACCTTCAGCTTCAGCGCCTGCGTGGCCGATCCCGAGAGCGGCTACCCGCGAAAGGGCTACGTCACCCAGCACATCGAACCGCGCCACCTCAACGACGGCGACGTCGACATCTACCTCTGCGGCCCGCCGCCGATGGTGGAGGCGGTGAGCCGTTTCATCCGCGAGCAGGGCGTGCAGCCGGCGAATTTCTACTACGAGAAGTTCGCCGCCAGCGCCGCCTGAGCACCACTCCAACCCGTGAACCTCCTGGTGGCCGGCAACGGCAGAGGACCGTCATGAGCAACAGATTCAACGACAAGGTCGCGCTGGTCACCGGCGCGGCGCAGGGCATCGGCCGCCGTGTGGCCGAGCGCCTGGTGGAAGAGGGCGCCCGCCTGGTGGCGGTGGACCGCTCCGAGCGGGTCTTTGAGCTGCGCGAACAGCTGGGGGAAGGCCGTGTGCTGGCGCTGACCGCCGACCTCGAGCAATACGCCGGATGCAGCCGGGTGATGGCGGCGGCGGTGGCACGCTTCGGGCGCCTCGATGTGCTGGTCAACAACGTTGGCGGCACAATCTGGGCCAAGCCGTTCGAGCACTACGAGGTGCACGAGATCGAGGCCGAAGTGCGGCGCTCGCTGTTCCCCACGCTCTGGTGCTGCCACGCGGCGCTGCCCTACATGCTGGAGCGGGGCGCGGGGGCCATCGTCAACGTTTCCTCCATCGCCACCCGCAGCCTCAACCGCGTGCCCTATGGCGCGGCCAAGGGCGGCGTCAACGCGCTCACCGCTTGCCTGGCCTTCGAGAACGCCGGGCGCGGCATCCGCGTCAACGCCACCGCGCCCGGTGGCACCGAGGCGCCGCCCCGGCGCATCCCGCGCAACACGGCGGAGCAGAGCGCCCAGGAGAAGATCTGGTACCAGCAGATCGTCGACCAGACCCTCGACAGCAGCCTGATGAAACGCTACGGCAGCATCGACGAACAGGCCGCCGCGATCCTCTTCCTGGCGTCCGACGAAGCCTCCTACATCACCGGCGTGACCCTGCCGGTAGGCGGTGGCGACCTGGGCTGAAACCCGCGCCGCGGTTCCACCGGCAACGCTTTCTCGACAACAAGAACAAGAGACGAATGCCATGCGAAAACTCGACGTACACGCGATCATCGACGACGCCCGCTTCACGCCCTTCCACTGGATGGTGATGCTCTGGTGCGCCCTGCTGCTGGTCTTCGACGGCTATGACCTGTTCATCTACGGCGTGGTCTTGCCGGTACTGATGAAGGAGTGGGGGCTGACGCCCATGGAAGCGGGCGCCCTGGGCAGCTACGCGCTGTTCGGCATGATGTTCGGGGCGCTGGTCTTCGGCCCCCTGGCCGACCGCATCGGGCGCAAGCGCGGCATCGCCATCTGCTTCGTGCTGTTCTCCGGCTTCACGGTGCTCAACGGCCTGGCACGCAACCCCACCGAGTTCGGCATCTGCCGCTTCATGGCCGGGCTGGGCATCGGCGGGCTGATGCCCAACGTGGTGGCGCTGATGAACGAGTACGCGCCGAAACGGCTGCGCAGCACCCTGGTCGCCATCATGTTCAGCGGCTATTCCCTGGGCGGCATGCTCTCCGCCGGCGTCGGCATCTACATGCTGCCGCGCTTCGGCTGGGAGGCGATGTTCTTCGTCGCTGCGGTGCCGCTGCTGTTGCTGCCGCTGATCCTCTGGTACCTGCCCGAGTCCGTCGGCTTCCTGCTGCGCCAGGGCCACACCGAACAGGCGCGGGCCATCCTGCGCAAGGTCGACCCGCAGCGGGAGCTGCGCGATGACGACCTGCTCGAACTGGTGGAGGCGAAGGCCCAGGGCGCACCGGTGCTGGAGCTGTTCCGCGAGGGGCGGGCCCTGCGCACGCTGATGCTGTGGATCGCCTTCTTCTGCTGCCTGCTGATGGTCTACGCGCTCAGCTCCTGGCTGCCGAAGCTGATGGCCAACGCCGGCTACAGCCTGGGTTCGAGCCTGTCCTTCCTGCTGGCGCTGAACCTGGGCGGCATGTTCGGCGCCATCGCCGGCGGCGTCCTCGGTGATCGCTTCAACCTGCCCCGGGTGGTGGCGGCCTTCTTCATCGTCGCGGCGCTGTCCATCAGCCTGCTCGGCTTCAAGAGCCCGACACCGCTGCTATACCTGCTGATCGGCATCGCCGGCGCCACCACCATCGGCACGCAGATCCTGCTGTACGCCACGGCGGCGCAGTTCTATGGCCTGGCCATCCGCTCCACCGGCCTTGGCTGGGCCTCCGGCATCGGCCGCAACGGCGCCATCGTCGGGCCGTTGCTGGGCGGTGCGCTGCTGGGCATCAACCTGCCGCTGCAGCTGAACTTCATGGCCTTCGCCATCCCCGGCGCCATCGCCGCACTGGCCATGTGCTTCGTCTCGCTGCGTGCGCCCCAGGCTGCTCCATTGGCGGGTGCCAGGCTCTGAAGCGCGCGGGGCGTCGGCAACGCCCCGCCTGACCCGGAAAGACAAACAGGAGAGCTGGCCATGGCCACGCGACAGGCAACCTTCCTGCGCACCCTGATCCGTGATTTCTCGCTGTCGGCAACCGTGGCGGGCTTCGTCGCCACGGTGATTTCCTATGCCGGGCCGCTGGTGATCATCTTCCAGGCGGCCAAGGCCGCGAACCTGCCCGACGCGGTGCTGTCGTCCTGGGTCTGGGCCATCTCCATCGGCAGTGGCGTGCTGGGGATCGTCCTCAGCCTGCGCTTCAGGGTACCGCTGGTCATCGCCTGGTCCGCTCCCGGCTCGGCGCTGCTGGTGGCCTCGCTGCCGAGCGTCAGCCTCAACCAGGCGGTGGGCGCGTACCTGCTCTCCAGCCTGCTCATCCTGCTGGTGGGGCTGTCCGGCGCCTTCGATCGCATCATCGGTCGGCTGCCCGCGGCGATTTCCGCCGCGATGCTGGCCGGCATCCTCTTCAGCTTCGGCACCCAGCTGTTCGTCTCGGTGAAGGAGAAACCGCTGCTGGTGCTGGCGATGTTCGCCGCCTACCTGCTGGGCAAGCGGCTGCTGCCGCGCTATGCGGTGATGGCGGTGCTGGTGACCGGCTGCAGCATCGCCCTGGCGACCGGGGAGCTGAACGCCTCGGCCCTGGTGATCGGCTTCGCCACCCCGGTGTGGATCACCCCGGAATTCAGCTGGCACGCCACGCTGAACATCGCCCTGCCGCTGGTGATGGTGGCGCTGACCGGGCAGTTCGTGCCGGGCATCGCCGTGCTACGCAACGACGGCTACGGCACGCCCGCCAGCCCGATCATCGCCAGCAGCGCACTGGGCACCTTGCTGCTGGCCCCTTTCGGTTGCCACGGCCTCAACCTGGCGGCCATCACCGCCGCCATCTGCAGCGGCCGCGAGTCCCACGAGGACCCGGGCCGGCGCTACGTGGCCGGCGTGGTCGGCGGCCTGTTCTACCTGCTGCTGGGCCTCTTCGGCGCCACCCTGGTGTCGCTGTTCAGCGCCTTCCCCCGGGAGCTGGTCGCGGCCTTGGCCGGGCTGGCGCTGTTCGCCGCCATCGCCGGTGCGCTGGCCGGGTCCATGGCGGTGCCGGAGGACCGCGAAGCGGCGCTGATCACCTTCCTGGTCACGGCGTCCGGCATGTCCCTGCTCGGGCTGTCGGCGGCCTTCTGGGGGCTGATCTTCGGCCTGGCCGCGCACCTGCTGCTGGGCGTGCATCGACCGCGGGCCCAAGCTCGGCCTGGGCTGCTGGCCACGGACGAGAAGGCCGCGCCGGCGCACCCGGGGGAAGGCCGCCGGCAGGCTCCCGGCGCCGAAAGAAATGCTTAGCAAGGTACAGAGTTGTTCGATTATCGAACGGATAGTCGATTATCGGATTGTTCGCCGATCGGGCCGGGGGTAGCTTTCCATCACCCGGCGAACCTTGCGCCCTGGATAACAGAACGAGATCGACATGGCTGAAATCATCTCCCTGCGCGAAGCGGTCGAGCGCTTCGTCAACGACGGCGACACCGTCGCCCTCGAAGGCTTCACCCACCTGATCCCCACCGCCGCTTCCCACGAGCTGATCCGCCAGAACAAGCGCGACCTGACCCTGGTACGCATGACGCCCGACCTGGTCTACGACCTGCTGATCGGTGCCGGCTGTGCGAAGAAGCTGGTCTTCTCCTGGGGCGGCAACCCGGGTGTCGGTTCGCTGCACCGCCTGCGCGATGCAGTGGAGAAAGGCTGGCCCCATGCGCTGGAAATCGAGGAACACAGCCATGCCGACCTGGCCAACTCCTATGTGGCCGGTGCCTCCGGGCTGCCGTTCGCGGTGCTGCGCGCCTATGCCGGCTCCGACCTGCCCAAGGTCAACCCGTTGATCAAGAGCGTGACCTGCCCCTTCACCGGTGAAGTGCTGGCGGCCGTGCCCTCGGTGCGCCCGGACGTGACCGTGATCCACGCACAGAAGGCCGACCGCAAGGGCAACGTGCTGCTCTGGGGCATCCTCGGCGTGCAGAAGGAAGCGGCCCTGGCGGCCAAGCGCTGCATCGTCACGGTGGAAGAGATCGTCGACGACCTCGACGCGCCGATGAACGCCTGCGTGCTGCCCACCTGGGCCCTGACCGCCGTCTGCCATGTGCCCGGCGGCGCACACCCGTCCTACGCCCACGGCTACTACGAGCGCGACAACCGCTTCTACCAGGCCTGGGACCCGATCGCCCGCGACCGCGAGGCCTTCAGCGCCTGGATCGACGACTACATCCGCGGCACCGAGGACTTCGCCCAGTTCCAGCAGAAAATTGCGGAGGCCAAGCAATGAGCGCCCAATCCACTGGCTACAGCACCAATGAAATGATGACCGTCGCCGCCGCCCGCCGCCTGAAGAACGGCGCGGTCTGCTTCGTCGGCATCGGCCTGCCGTCCAAGGCGGCCAACCTGGCGCGCCTGACCTCGTCCCCGGACGTGGTGCTGATCTACGAATCCGGCCCCATCGGCGCCAAGCCCACGGTGCTGCCGCTGTCCATCGGTGACGGCGAGCTGGCCGAGACCGCCGACACCGTGGTGCCCACCGGCGAGATCTTCCGCTACTGGCTGCAGGGCGGGCGCATCGACGTCGGCTTCCTCGGCGCCGCCCAGGTGGACCGCTTCGGCAACATCAACACCACCGTGATCGGCGACTACCACACGCCCAAGGTGCGCCTGCCCGGTGCCGGTGGCGCGCCGGAGATCGCCGGCTCCGCCAAGGAAGTGCTGATCATCCTCAAGCAGTCCCACCGCACCTTCGTCGACAAGCTGGCCTTCGTCACCTCGGTCGGCCATGGCGAAGGCGGTGACTCGCGCCAGCGCCTGGGTCTGCCCGGCAAGGGCCCGGTGGGCATCATCACCGACCTGTGCATCATGGAGCCGGAAGCCGGCACCCACGAATTCATCGTCACCTCGCTGCACCCGGGGGTGACCCGCGAGCAGGTGGTCGAGGCCACCGGCTGGCCGATCCGCTTCGCCGACAGCGTCAGCGAGACTCTCGCCCCGAACGAGGAGGAGCTGACCGCGCTGCGTGCCCTGGAAGCCCGCACCGCCGCCGCCCACGGCCAGCAGGGAGGTGAGGAATGAGCCGCGACGTATTCATCTGCGATGCCGTGCGCACGCCCATCGGTCGCTTCGGCGGCGCCCTGGCACCCGTGCGTGCCGACGACCTGGCGGCCATCCCGCTCAAGGCGCTGATCGAGCGCAACCCGCAGGTGCGCTGGGACGAAGTCGACGAAGTGTTCCTCGGCTGCGCCAACCAGGCCGGCGAGGACAACCGCAATGTCGCGCGCATGGCGCTGCTGCTGGCGGGCTTGCCGGAGAGCGTTCCCGGCGTCACCCTCAACCGCCTCTGCGCCTCGGGCATGGACGCGGTGGGCACCGCCTTCCGCGCCATCGCTGCCGGGGAGATGGAGCTGGCCCTGGCCGGCGGCGTCGAATCCATGTCCCGCGCGCCCTATGTGATGGGCAAGGCGGACAGCGCCTTTGGCCGCAGCCAGAAGATCGAAGACACCACCATCGGCTGGCGCTTCATCAATCCGTTGATGAAGGCGCAGTACGGCGTCGACGCCATGCCGCAGACCGCCGACAACGTCGCCGACGACCAGCAGGTCAGCCGCGAAGACCAGGACGCCTTCGCCCTGCGCAGCCAGCAGCGCGCCGCTCGTGCCCAGGCTGAGGGCTTCTTCGCCGAGGAGATCGTCCCGGTGGTGATCAAGGGCAGGAAGGGCGACACGGTGATCGACCAGGACGAGCACCTGCGGCCCGAGACCACCCTGGAGGCCCTGGCCAAGCTGAAGCCGGTCAACGGTGAAGGCAAGACCGTCACCGCTGGCAACGCCTCGGGCGTCAACGACGGTGCCGTGGCGCTGATCCTCGCCAGCGCCGAGGCGGTGAAGAAACACGGCCTGACCCCGCGCGCCAGGGTGCTGGGCATGGCCAGTGCCGGCGTGGCACCGCGGGTCATGGGCATCGGCCCGGTGCCGGCGGTGCGCAAGCTGCTGGAGCGCCTCAACCTGGGCATCGACCAGTTCGACGTCATCGAACTCAACGAAGCCTTCGCCGCCCAAGGGCTGGCTGTGACCCGTGACCTCGGCCTCGCCGACGATGACGCCCGGGTCAACCCCAACGGCGGCGCCATCGCCCTCGGCCACCCCCTGGGCGCCAGCGGCGCACGCCTGGTGCAGACGGCGTTGCACCAGTTGGAGAAGTCCGGCGGCAAGCTCGGTCTGGCCACCATGTGCGTGGGGGTGGGGCAAGGGCTCGCCCTGGCCATAGAACGGGTGTGACAGGCTACTGCGTTCGCTACGGCTGCTGTGCGCGGCGCAGCTGTAGGAACGCTCCCTGGAGCTGCGAGGCACGTGATGGGTTTCGCTCCGCTCTACCCATCCTACGGCTGGTCGGCGTGATGCAGCCGTAGGGTGGCTTCAGCCCACCATGACCCATCCGACGTAGCGGTTTGAGCTCGCTACGCCTGATGTGCCGGGCGAAGTGCGTAAAGGCTGGTCGTGACGGGCCGGCTGCTATAAAACGATTCACCTTCCTGATTTCCGGAGCACTGGCTTGAACAGCCCGAGCAACCAACTCTTCGATGCCTATTTCACCGCGCCGGCCATGCGCGCGATCTTCTGCGACCACGGCCGGGTGCAGGGCATGCTGGATTTCGAGGCCGCGCTGGCCCGCGCCGAGGCCCGCGTCGGGGTGATCCCTTCCGAGGCGGTGGCGGCCATCGAGGCGGCCTGCAAGGCCGAGCTCTATGACTTCCCCGCCCTGGCCGTGGCCATCGGCAGCGCCGGCAACTCGGCGATTCCGCTGGTCAAGGCGCTGGGCAAACGCATCGCCGCCAGCGACGCCGAGGCCGAGCGCCATGTGCACCTGGGCGCCACCAGCCAGGACGCCATGGACAGCGGCCTGGTGCTGCAGCTGCGTGCTGCCATCACCCTGCTGGAAAACGATCTCGCCACGCTCGCCGAGGGCCTGGCCGGGCAGGCGCGCCTGCATGCCGATACGCCGCTGGCCGGGCGCACCTGGCTGCAGCACGCCACGCCCGTGACCCTGGGCATGAAGATCGCCGGCTGGCTGGGTGCGGTGACCCGTCACCGCCAGCGCCTGGCCGAGCTCAAGCCGCGCCTGCTGTGCCTGCAGTTCGGTGGCGCCTCCGGCAGCCTCGCGGCGCTGGGCGACAAGGCCTTCGCCGTGGCCGGTGCCCTGGCGGAGGAACTGGACCTGGCCCTGCCCGAGCAGCCCTGGCACACCCAGCGCGATCGCCTGGTGGAGTTCGCCAGCCTGCTGGGGCTGGTCGCCGGCAGCCTGGGCAAGCTGGGGCGCGACCTCAGCCTGCTGATGCAGACCGAGGCGGGTGAGGTCTTCGAGCCCGCGGCGCCGGGCAAGGGCGGTTCGTCCACCATGCCGCACAAGCGCAACCCGGTGAGCGCCGCCGTGCTCATCGGTGCCGCCACCCGTGCACCGGGCCTGGTGGCGACCCTGCTGGCCGCCATGCCCCAGGAACACGAGCGCAGCCTGGGCCTGTGGCACGCCGAATGGGAAACCCTGCCGGAGCTCTGCTGCCTGGTATCCGGCGCCTTGCAGCAGGCGCTGCTGGTGGTCCCGGGCCTGGAGGTGGACGCCGCGCGCATGCGCCGCAACCTGGACCTGACCCAGGGGCTGGTGCTGGCCGAGGCGGTGAGCATCGCCCTGGCCCAGCGCATCGGCCGCGACGCCGCCCACCACCTGGTCGAGCGGTGTTGCCGCCAGGCGGTGAAGGAGGGGGCGCACCTGCGTGCCGTGCTCGGCGCCGAGCCCGAGGTCACCGCGCAACTGTCCGCCGACGAGCTGGACCGCCTGCTCGATGCGGCCCACTACCTCGGTCAGGCGCGTCGCTGGGTCGACCGCGCCGTGGCCGAGCATCAGAATTTCTCGCGTTAGGAGCCTTTGCATGCCTGCCGTACGACTCGCCGATGGCGACCTGAACTACCTGCTCGAAGGCCCGGCCGATGCGCCGGTGCTGGTCCTCAGCAACTCCCTGGGCACCGACCTGCACATGTGGGACGCGCAGGCCGCGGCCTTCGCCGAACACTTCCGCTTGCTGCGCTACGACACCCGTGGCCATGGCGGCTCCCTGGTCAGCGAAGGCCCCTACAGCATCGAGCAGAACGGCCGTGACGTGCTGGCCCTGCTGGATGCGCTGGATATCGCCCAGGCCTCGTTCTGCGGCCTGTCCATGGGTGGGCTGATCGGCCAGTGGCTGGGAATCCATGCGCCGGAGCGCATCCAGCGCCTGGTGCTGTGCAACACCGCCGCCAAGATCGGCACCCCGGATGTGTGGAACCCGCGCATCGAGACGGTGCTGCGCGATGGCCAGGCGGCCATGGCGGCCCTGCGCGATGCCTCCATCGCCCGCTGGTTCACCCCGGACTTCGCCGAGGCGCAACCGGCCAAGGTCGAGCCCATCGTCGCCATGCTGGCGCAGACCTCGCCCCAGGGCTACGCGGCCAACTGCGCGGCGGTGCGCGACGCCGACTTCCGCGAGCGACTGGACGCCATCCGCGCGCCGACCCTGATCGTCTGCGGCAGCGGCGATGCGGTGACCACGCCCGAGCATGGCCGCTTCCTGCAGGCGCATATCGTCGGGGCGGAGCTGGTTGAGTTCGCCGCCGCGCACCTGTCCAACGTCCAGGCCGGTGAAGCCTTCACCCGCCGGGTGCTGGACTTCCTGAACGCCAAGGGCTAGCGAGGAGCGACCGATGGACGAGAAAGAGCGCTACGAAGCCGGCATGCAGGTGCGCCGCGCCGTGCTGGGCGATGCCCATGTCGACCGCAGCCTGCAGAACCTCACGCCCTTCAACGAAGAGTTCCAGGAGATGATCACCCGCCATGCCTGGGGCGATATCTGGACGCGCCCGGGCCTGCCGCGCCACACCCGCAGCCTGGTGACCATCGCCATGCTCATCGGCATGAACCGCGAGGGCGAGCTGCGCCTGCACCTGCGCGCCGCGAAGAACAACGGGGTCACCCGCGACGAGATCAAGGAAGTGATCATGCAGAGCGCCATCTACTGCGGCATTCCAGCCGCCAATGCCACCTTCCACCTGGCCGAATCGGTGTGGGACGAGCTGGGCGTGGAATCGCTGCAGGACTGACCCGCGAGCCATACAAACGCCGCCCGGACCCCGCATCCGGGCGGCGTTTTTGTGTGTGCGGCGTATCCCGTTCACGCACCAAGGCCACCGCCGCTGGTTGCACCTGTAGGGGCGAATTCATTGGCTCTGTCTGCGTTAGCTGTTGTGGTTTTAATGCAAGTGCTCAAGCACGGTCCTTTCCGGGCGCCCAAGGGTTCGTGCCGCCTCCACCGCATGGGTTTCGCTTCGCTCGCGGAACGCCGCCCGACCCATCCTACGAAAGCCTTTGCGTACCACGTGGCGATGCGCTGGACGAAGAAAGTTGGAGCAGCCGCCAACGCCCCTCCAGGAGGCCGAACGCAGTCGTTGCGCCGGGGGACGAGCGGCATGGATGCCGCGAGAGGCGCGCCAGGCCATGGATGGCCCATCGCGCCGGCCCCCAGAGCGACGATGGAGTGAGGGAACCCCGGCGAAGCCGGGGCCGGATGATGGGGCAAGCCTCTTTGGTTTCTTTCTTGGCGACTG
The DNA here is from genome assembly GCF_054558415.1 of Pseudomonas sp. No.21. Classification (NCBI taxonomy): domain Bacteria; kingdom Pseudomonadati; phylum Pseudomonadota; class Gammaproteobacteria; order Pseudomonadales; family Pseudomonadaceae; genus Pseudomonas; species Pseudomonas sp. No.21. The sequence continues at coordinate 383,023 of NZ_BAAJNO010000008.1, read as the reverse complement.
AAGAAAGAGACTCGCCCGGGGGGCGAAACCAGAAACATCATCAGAGCTCGGCAATCAGCTGGGCTCAAATCCTCTAGCAACACTTAACGCAGACATAGCCAATTCATTCGCCAAGCAGGCCGCAGGGCTGCCCTCGCACCGCGTTCACCGGAGGCACCGCCTGGTGGATGAAAAGAGCGTCATCCACCCTACGCACCGGTGGCGTTTTTGATCGGGCACGGTGGCGCTGCCCCCTGTGGGAGCGGCTTCAGCCGCGAAAGACCTTCCGCCGGCACCTGGCGCCGAGCGACCGGATACCTCATCGCGAATGAACTCGCTCCTGTGAAAAAAGCCCGTCACAAGGACGGGCGAGGGGTTGCAGCTACGAGGATGAAGCGGGGATTCAGAGCAGCGAGAAGGGGTAGCTGACGATCAGGCGGTTCTCGTCGAAGCTGTTGGTGTTGCCCCAGTCGCGGCGCTGGCTGGAGTTGCGCCATTTCACCGCCAGGCTCTTGAAGGTGCCGGACTGCACCACGTAGGCGAGCTCGCTTTCGCGGCCCCATTCCTTGCCGTCGGTGACGCTGCCCGTGTGCACGTTGGAGCCGTGGATGTAGCGGTTCATCAGGGTCAGGCCGGGGATGCCGAGGGCGACGAAGTTGTAGTCGTGGCGCAGTTGCCAGGACTTCTCCCTGGCGTTCTCGTAGCTGGAGTTGTAGCTGTCGTTGGCCAGGGTGCCGCCACTGGTGCCGTTGACGCGCATCCAGGCGTCGTCGCCGCTGACCTTCTGCAGGCCGAGGTAGAAGGTGTTGCCGCCGATCTTCGCCGAGAACAGGCCCGACCAGGTGCGGTTGTCCAGGTCGCCGGCCAGGGCGCTGCCGTCTTCCTTGCCGTCGAACCAGCCGATATTGGCGCCCAGGGTCCAGTCGCCGATGGGCTGGCTGTGGGTCAGTTGCAGGTAGTTCTGCCGGTAGATGTCCTCCAGTTGCGCATGCCAGGCGCCGACCAGGGTGCGGCCTTCGTTGAAGGTGTATTCGCCGCCGGCGAAATCGAAGCGGTCCGAGGTGAAGGCCGCGCGGCCGTTGAGCGACATGTCTTCCATGCTGGCGTCGTTGCGCGGGCTGTTGCCATGGAAGCGGCCGGCGTAGAGGGTCAGGCCGTCGAGTTCCCTGGAGGTCAGCTGCGCGCCTTCGAAGGTCTGCGGCAGGGAGCGGCCATCGTCGGAACGCAGGATCGGCAGCACCGGCATCCATTCGCCGACCTTCAGCTCGGTCTTCGACAGGCGCATCTTGCCGGCCACGCCGAGGCGGCCGAAGTCGTCGGCGGGGCGCCCGTCGTCGTGCACCGGCAGCAGCTGGGTGCCCCGGGTGCCCTTGCCGCCGTCGAGCTTGAGGGCATACAGGCCGAGCACGTCGACGCCCAGGCCCACCGTGCCCTGGGTGAAGCCGGAACGGGCGTCGAGGATGAAGCTCTGGGTCCATTCCTCCGCCTGGTCCTGGGTGCTGGAGCCGACGAAGTTGCGATTCATGTAGAAGTTGCGCGCCGTCAGGGTGGCCGTGGCGTCCTCGACGAAGCCGGCTTCGGCGGCGGATGCGGCACCGGCAGCGATGGCCAGGGCGACGGCGAGCGGCAGGCGGGCGCGGGAAAGGCGGTGGGTGTGAAGCTGTTGCATGGTGTGCGTGCCTCTTTGCTTGTTGTTTTCAGGCATGGGGTGCCCGTTCCGCGCCGAGGGGCGCGAAAGGGCGGGTGCGGTCGAGTGATGGGGGCTCGCGAGAGCCCCGGCGGATCAGTGGCTGGCGACGCGCAGGCTGTCCTGGCGGCTGCTGTCGTACTGGGTCTTGTCCATCGGCTTGGCGTTCGGCTTGCCGAGGTCCTCCATCTGCAGGCGGTAGGTCTCGGGTGCCAGGTAGGCGGCGAGGGCGCAGAGGCAGGTGATGGCGAAGGCCAGGCTGCCGACGATCACCGGCACGTTGTCCGAGCCGGGCGGCGCGACGGCGGCGAACAGCGCCGGCAGCATGGCGGTGAGCATGGTGCCGATGTTCTGCGAGATGGCCATGGCGGAGACGCGGTAGCGGGTCTGGAACAGCTCCGGGTAGAAGCTCGGGAACACCGCGTTGTAGCCCTGGTAGACCATGCCCCACATGAGGATCGACATGCCGAAGGCCAGGGGCACGTTGTGGATGCTGATGGCGTAGAGGTAGGCGAAGGCGAGCAGGCCCGAGCCCAATGCACCGGCGATCATGGTCGGGCGGCGGCCGATGCGGTCGGAGAGGTTGCCGACGAAGGGGATGACCAGCACGGCGACGATGTTGCCCACCACCGGGATCCACAGGTAGACGCTCTTGTCGAAGCCGATGCCGTAGGCCGGCTGCACCGCATAGGCCGCGCCGAAGATGGTGGCGACCACGGGGACCACGTTCATCAGCGCCATGAAGGTGACCAGGATCATGTTCTTCCAGCTGTGGCGGAAGGCTTCGGTGACCGGCGACCTGGCGACCTTCTGCTGCGACTCCTCGTTGACGAAGGCCGGGGTCTCGTGGACTTCACGGCGGATGATGTAGCCGGCCACCAGCACCAGGGCGCTGAGCAGGAAGGGAATCCGCCAGCCCCATTCGTTGAAGGCGTCGCTGGGCATGAAGTAGGCCAGCGGCAGGAACACCGCGGCGGCCATGACCTGGCCCGCCTGCACGCCCTGCAGGGTGAAGCTGGCGTAGTAGCCGCGCCGGCCGAAGGGGGCGTGTTCCATGATCATCGAGCTGGCCCCGGAGATCTCCCCGGCCACGGCGAAGCCCTGGATCAGGCGCAGGATCACCAGCAGCACCGGCGCGAGGATGCCGATGTCGTGGTAGGTCGGCAGCAGGCCCACGGCCATGGTCGAGATGCCCATGAGGAACATGCACAGCAGCAGCACGTTCTTGCGGCCACGGGTATCGCCCCAGTGGCCGAGCACGAAGGCACCGATGGGGCGCGCCAGGTAGCCGACGCCATAGGTGGCCAGCGAGGCGACGATGGCGATCTTCGGGTCGGTGGAGGGGAAGAAGATCTGCGGGAAGATCAGTGCCGCCGCCTGGGCGTAGATGAAGAAGTCGTAGTACTCGAGGGCGGAGCCTATCCACCCGCTGGCAGTTGCTTTCTTGGCTTGGGAGCTTGAGGGAGTAGCCATCGTTGTCTCCGTTGTTCTTGTCTGTACGCCGGGCAAGCGGGCTCGACCGGTAGTGTGCCGGGTCGAATGAGGTGCACGCAGGCTTGGCCGGACTGGCGGTGCCCTCGGGGGCACGCGCCGGGTTGACCGGTCTGGTTCAGGGAGTGCTGCCGGGGATGGCTAGGCTGTTCGCGCCCGGGGTTCGAGTCGCGGCGGGGCTGGCGGGGGGAGGAGTGCGGTGAGGCGGCTTGGAGTGAGCATGAGGATTTACCCGATTCTTGAAATTGTTATGTGGTGACGCTGGGTTTCGATTGCGTTTTGCCGTGGCGTTTTCAGCAGGCTGCACCGGCGGCGGGTTGCAATGTGGTGAAGATGGTTGCGCAGCGAGCGAAATACCGTCAATTCGATAACCGGCCTTCTGTTCGGTAATCGAACACAAAACTAACCAGTTCGTACATTTCAATTGCTGGGCGGACTTTAGCTACGAATAATCGATTGCGCTACGGCCTCCACGCAAAATCCCGGCCTCGCATCGGGAGGCGTGTCGGCCATCCATGCCGCCGGTCGCAGAACCGGCGCCCTTGCCAGGAGCTCAAGCATGCAGCGTTCGATTGCCACCGTCTCGTTGAGCGGAACCCTGCCGGAAAAGCTCGAAGCCATCGCCGCCGCCGGTTTCGACGGCGTGGAGATCTTCGAGAACGATCTTCTCTACTACGCCGGCAGCCCTCGTGAAGTGCGCCAGCTGTGCGCCGACCTGGGGCTGGCCATCACCTTGTTCCAGCCGTTCCGCGATTTCGAGGGTTGCCGCCGCGACCGGCTGCAGAGGAACCTCGACCGCGCCGAGCGCAAGTTCGACCTGATGCAGGAACTGGGCACCGACCTGGTGCTGGTGTGCAGCAACGTCGCCGCCGATTCCCTGGGCGATGAGCGCACCCTGGTGGACGACCTGCGCCTGCTCGGCGAGCGCGCCGGTGCACGTGGCCTGCGCATCGGCTACGAGGCCCTGGCCTGGGGCCGCCACGTCAACACCTGGCAGCAGGTCTGGAACCTGGTGCGCCAGGCCGACCACCCGGCCGTCGGGGTGATCCTCGACAGCTTCCATACCCTGTCGCTCAAGGGCGATCCGCGCGCCATCGCCGACATCCCCGGCGAGAAGATCTTCTTCGTGCAGATGGCCGATGCGCCGATCCTGGCCATGGACGTGCTGGAGTGGAGCCGCCACTTCCGCTGCTTTCCGGGGCAGGGCGAGTTCGACCTGCCGGGCTTCCTCGCGCCCATCCTGCGCAGCGGCTACCGCGGCCCGCTGTCCCTGGAGATCTTCAACGACGGCTTCCGTGCCGCGCCGCCTCGGGCCAACGCCGCCGATGGCCTGCGCTCGCTGCTGTACCTGGAAGAGAAGACCCGCGACCTGTTGCGCCAGGACCCGACACCGCCGGCCGACCTCGATGCGCTGTTCGCGCCGCCGCCGGCCGGCCGCTACGACGGCGTGGAGTTCCTCGAATTCGCCGTGGACGGCGAGCAGGGCGCGCGGCTGGCCACCTGGCTGGAGCGCCTGGGCTTCGCCCGCGCCGGCCAGCACCGCTCCAAGGACGTCAGCCTGCTGCGCCAGGGCGATATCAACATCGTCCTCAACGCCGAACCCTATTCCTTCGCCCACGGCTTCTTCGAGGCCCATGGCCCGTCGCTCTGCGCCACCGCCCTGCGCGTGGCGGACAGCGCCTCGGCCCTGGAGCGGGCGCGGGCCTACCGTGGCCAGCCCTATCGCGGCCTGGTCGGCCCCAACGAGCGGGAGATCCCCGCCGTGCGTGCCCCGGACGGCAGCCTGATCTACCTGGTGGAGCCCTCAGCGCCAGGGCAGACCATCTACGACAGCGACTTCCGCCTCGACGCCACCGCGCAGGCCCGCGGCAGCCTCACCCGCATCGACCACATGGCCATGGCGCTGCCGGCCGATGGGCTCGACAGCTGGGTGCTGTTCTACAAGGGCCTGCTGGATTTCGAGGCCGACGACGAGGTGGTGCTGCCTGACCCCTACGGCCTGGTGAAGAGCCGTGCGCTGCGCAGCCGCTGCGGCAGCGTGCGCCTGCCGCTGAACATCTCGGAGAACCGCAACACCGCCATCTCCCACGCGCTGTCCAGCTACCGGGGCTCGGGCGTGCACCACATCGCCTTCGCCTGCGACGACCTGTTCGCCGAGATCGCCCGGGCCAAGGACGCCGGCGTGCCGCTGCTGGACATACCGCTCAACTACTACGACGACCTGGCCGCGCGCTTCGACTTCGACGACGAGTTCCTCAGCGAGCTGGCCTACTACAACGTGCTCTACGACCGCGACGCCCAGGGCGGCGAGCTGTTCCACGTCTACACCGAGCCGTTCGAGGGGCGCTTCTTCTTCGAGCTGCTGCAGCGCAAGGGCGGCTATGTCGGCTACGGTGCGGCCAACGTCGCGGTGCGCCTGGCGGCGATGGCCAAGGCGCGCAGCGGCGCCGCACGCCAGGCGAAGCTCTAGCCGATGGGCGGGCCGGCGCTTCCTTCGCAGGGGCGACCGGCCCATAATCCGGCCGGTATGCATTGGCCTGAGTCCCGTATGACCATCACCGCTGACCTGCCCGACGAGCCTGTCGAGACACCCCGCAAGAGCCGCAAGAACAACCCGGAGAAGACCCGCGAGAACATCCTCCAGGCGGCCATCGTCGAATTCGTCCAGCAGGGCCTCTCCGGTGCCCGGGTCGATGCCATCGCCGAGCGCACCCAGACCTCCAAGCGGATGATCTACTACTACTTCGAGAGCAAGGAGCAGCTCTACCTGCGGGTGCTGGAGAAGCTCTACGGCGACATCCGCCACACCGAGGCGCAGTTGCACCTGGCGGAACTGGAACCGCGCGAGGCGATCCGCCGCCTGGTCGAGTTCACCTTCGACCACCACGACCGCAACGTCGACTTCGTGCGCATCGTCAGCATCGAGAACATCCAGCACGGGCAGTACATCCGTGAGTCCGATGCCATCGGCTCGCTCAACGTCACCATCCTCGCCAGCCTCGACGACATCCTCCGGCGTGGCGTCGAGGCGGGTGCCTTCCGGGCCGGGGTGCAGGCCATGGACGTGCACCTGCTGATGTCGTCGTTCTGCTTCTACCGCGTCTCCAACCGCCACACCCTGGGCGCGATCTTCGCCATCGACCTCAACGAGGCCGATGTGAAGGCGCGTCACAAGGAGATGATCGTCGAATCGATCCTGCGTTTCCTGAAGGCCTGACCCCCCTGCGGGATCAGGTGCCCAGCAGCTGGCGCTGGCGCAAGGCCGGTGCGCTGGTCGGGAACAGCGGGCGGGTGGGGATGTAGCGGGCGAGGGCGCAGGCGGCGGCGATGCGCTGGCGCTGGTAGCCGGTCTTCAGCACCTCCAGGCAGCGCGCCTCGCTCAGGGGCTGGCCCAGCAGGTAGCCGCTGCCACGGTTGAAACGTTCCTGGTTGGCCTGCCACCAGGCTTCCACCCGCGCCGGGTCCGGCCAGGCCAGGTCGGTATCCGGGTCCATCTCCACGTTCGGGTCCTCGGGGTCGTCCGTGGGCCCGGCGTCGTAGTCGGGGTGCACCTTCAGCTCCAGGTCCAGCTCGGCCAGATCCGCTCCGGTGATCAGGGTGAAGGCTTCGCCGGCCACACGGGCATGGGGCAGGTCGCCCATCTGCTGGATCAGCCAGGGCACCGTCACCGGGTCACCGAACAGGCCGGTGGCCTGGATCACCAGGCGCCGGTGCTCGGGGCTCTGCATCAGCCCGCGCAACCAGGCGATGCTGGCCTCGCGGGGTTGCCAGCAGAGCAGGGTGTCGAGGGCCCGCAGGCGGAACGCGCCTTGTTGTTCGGCCAGCAGGCGCAGCGGGCCCAGGGCCTCTTCGTCACCCATCTGCACCGTTGCCCAGTTGGCCCAGAAGCGCACCGCCTCGTCGGCGTGCAGGCGGTGGGCGCGGATGGTCTGCATCAGGTCGCGCCGGCGCAGCTCGCCGGCGGTGCGCGCGGCACGGGCCAGCACCCCGGGGTCGGCGTGGGACAGCCCGGCGATCAGCGCCGGGCCCGGGTCGCGCCGGTGCATGCCGCAGGCGGCCAGGCCCAGGCGGCGGAACAGCGGTTCCTGGGATGAGAGCAGGCGTTCGATCCAGGGCTCGACCTTCTCCCACTCCAGCCAGCCGAGGGCGGCGGTGAAGGCCCGCTCGCCGTCCGGCGCCTTGCGCAGGTGCTCGGCCAGGGTGGACAGCGCCGGGCCGTTGCCGGCCATGAAGGCCAGCGCGGTGGCGGCGAACACCTCGCCGGTGGCCAGCGGATGCAGCCCCTTGAGCAACAGGTCCAGCCCCTTGAGCCCGGCCACCAGCAGCCCGTCCAGGTGCGCCTCGATGCGGCCATCCAGAGTGCGCAGGTGCTTGAGGTCGTAATGCGGCGCGCGCACGGCATAGTCGCGCAGGCCGGCGAGGAAGCCGGCCTCTTCGGCGTGCTGGTCGAGGACGATGGGGATCATCAGTCGACCCGGGTCCAGGTCTGGCCGTCGAAGGCCATGACATCTTTCTTGCCGAAAGACCAGAGCACGCCATCGGCGGCGCTCAGGTGGTAGGTGGTCCAGGCCTTGTCAGCGCCGAAATCGACGGGAACCAGCTTGTCGCCGGCCAGTTTGAACACGCCTCTGTAGGTCGACAGATAGAGTGTCTCGCCATACCAGGCGAGGTCCCAGATGTCCTCATCCATGCTTTCGTGCTCGATGCTCTCCCAGCTGTCGCCACGGCCGCGGATCAGAAGACCCTGACGCGCTGCGATGTAGACGTTGCCGTCCCCAGCGCAGAGGACACTGGTCAGCACGACGTTGGTCGGGCTGCTTTTCTGATCCCATTTCTGTCCATCGAAATGCCAGATCTCGCCATCCCAACCTACCGCGTAGATATCCGAAGACGAGAAGCCGTCGATGGACTCGAAGCCCTTGACCTCCCCGACAGCAGGTCGAATGGTCTGGTCGAGACAACGCCAGTCATCTTCGTTCTCGCGGCGATACACCTGGCGACCCATGCCAACAGCGTACGTGCGGTTCTCGATGGTGCGCAGCTTTCTGAGCAGCCCCCGTGTTTCTGGAGAACCATCGGGAGTGGTGATCTGCTCGTCGCTCTGTTTCCCACTGCCAAATAGCTTCACTTCACCGTGAGCCGACATGGCGATCATTTGCTCATGGGGGAATTTGCTCACCGCCATGCTGGCCGTGGCCCAGGTCACTGCGCCGATGTAACCAAGGTTGCTGCCATCGATCTCATGGAAGTGGCTGTGCTCCACCTCGGCCGGTACGGCATCGTCCTGCGATGCGGTATAGGCGAGGTCGTGATAGCGCACGCAGCCGGATACGTAGGTGTGTCTGGTGTTGAGTCCTAGAGTCATCAATTTCTCCCGAGAAATTATCGGCCGCTTGGTGCGGATGCGGATGCGGCGGCCAGGCGGGACGAGCGGGCTACGACAGCCGCATTGGCTGCCTTCTCTGCTTCGTCTCCCTTGTAACCGGTGGCAATGGAACGACATTGGGTCGAGTCGTCGATGCCCTGTTTGTTGTGGTAAGCGTCCAGCTGCGCTTCAAGGCAGGCAGGTTCGCACTTGGACTCCGGGAAGCTCTTGCCTACTGCATCGACACCGAAGGTTTTTGCCTGCTTGTAGGTGAGGCTGACGACGGAAGTCTGCTTCCCACCTTCAAGCGGCAAGGCCTGGGTGGTCGCGCCGCTGTTGAGGGCGGCGGTGCTCTGGTAGGTGTGCATCAGCCCGTGAGTACCGTGATATTGATTGCAGCCCTCCACGCAGATGCATGGGGCCTTGTCGGCGTTGTAGTTCGCGGTCCCCTCAATGGCCGTCGAGTTCGAGCCGCCTCGCCCCACGTTGTAGAACGAGCCGGCCTCAACGACGTGGTGCCCGGTTTGTCCCGGGCAGCAGCCGGGCTGTTTTCCGGTAGGCGCATAAGGGCTCAATTGGCATCGACGGGCCCTGAGGCACTCCTTTGCCGCAGTCTTGTCCGCATAAGCATCGGCTTCATCCTTGGTGGAGGGCTTGCCATCTGGAGGACAGGGGCTGGGGCCGTCCGCCTTGTGCGGGGTGAACTCCTTGCACGCCTCCTTTTCCTTCTTGATGTCGTCCTTGCAAGGTCCTTCTTCCTTGGATACTGCCATTTCGTCGAGATAGGGCCAGGTCGGTGTGTTGCCGGGCATCGATGCGTGGTTGTGCGTCATCAGGTCCATGTGGCGGACGACGTTCTCACCCTCGAACTTCACGTCCATCGACCAGGCGGTGTAGTAGACCTTGCCTTTGATCTTGCTGGTGACGACCCCTTTCTTCGGTGCGCAGCCCGCCTCGTCGCCGGTACTGGTCTTGAAGTAGCTCTTGTTCTTGAGCATCGCCTCCTTGCCGGTGATCTTGATCGTGCGGGTGCCATTGGTGGTGTCGCTGGCCATCCCGGTGTTGGGGTAGGGGATGGGGACGCCAGGGGGAGTAGGAGGCGCCTGGGGCGGGGTGAAGCAGACGTCGGGGAAGCAGGCGATGGATTTGCCGCTTGCCGACTTGCAGGATACTTCCATGTTGTTGGCGAAAACCTGGTTGGCCATCAGGCAGCCCTCACATGTTGGTAGCTCAAGAGGACGACGGCACGTTGTCCTGCATCGTTACCCAGGTGGCAGAAGATGTTGGGACCCTCGCCATAGCCCTTGCGCGAAGCGGCCAGTGCAACGGAAAGCATTGCAGGGCCAATGGCGGCCCCGCACTCTCCGATGCAGTCCGCTGGGTGCCAGATATCGAAGAACTCCTTGCGCACCCGCAGGTTCCTGCTCATCGCCAGGGATGCTTCCTTGAAGTAGTACTGTTCCCCGGATAGATCCGTCAGCCGGTAATCCATGCTCTCCAGGCCACAGCCTGCCTCGGCGAGAGCGGCCCGTATCGCCTGGGTGAGGCCTTCCGCTCTCAGTGGAGTGTCTTCTGCTTCGATGTTGGCCTGCTCGATACCGAAGCCCAGGCCGATACAGGCCAGCTGTGGGTTTTCATCGAGGCGTGGCAGGCCAAGCACGACAGCGGCGGCACCTTCACCGGGTATGAATCCGTTGGAGTTGCGACTGGTCAGCAACCGTTCCCGTTTGTCATAGCTCTCCAGTGTCGAGGCATCGAGAAAGGAGTCGACTCCGGCAACCAGTACATAGCGGTGCCCCGCGGCAAGGAGCTTGCGGGCATTGAGCAGCGCTACGGCACCGCTGACCCTGCCACGTGCAATGACACTGGAAGCCTCATGGAACTCGATACCGAGTTCGCGCTGGATGTCATGCAGCAGGCTGATGTCCAGGTTCGCCAACCTGCCGGGGCGCTCGGCCTCGGCCAGGCCCAGCAACAGCGGCGTCTGGTCGGGTTGACAGCCGGGCACGCTGCGCACCGCCTCGGCTATCGCGCGGGCGGCCATCTTGACCAGCTTTACCCGGCCCCGCCAGGGCTGTTCCAGGGGAACTGTCGAGCCGATCTGCCATTCGCCACCGCTGTCCATAAAGCGGGTTTCCTGGAAGTTGTCGATGGCACAGCGAATGGCTGCGCAACTGGAGGGCGCGTCATGGCCGACAGCTGTCACCATGCCGGAGCCGAGGACGCAGAAACTGGTCATTAGGATTGCTCCTGCGCATCGGTGCGCCGGGCAGCGGTCAACGACGAAAGTGATGGGTAGTAGTCCTTGCCAAGGGCCTTGGCCCGCCACCAGGCAGCTGACTTGGTGCCTACCAGCACCTGGGTGATCTCGAACATGTTCCTCCTCAGCGCCCGGCTCGCGCGCCAGGTGATCTCCACCTTGCCGGCGTCGGTGTCCACCACCAGCGTGTCGATCACCGCCTGCACCGTCTCGTGGCCGCCCTTTTTCAGGAAGAAGGTCACCGGCACCTGCATCCTCGGCACCTTGAAGCCTGCGCGCTCCTGCTTGGTCAGGTTGAGCAGCAGCACATCCTCGCCGCCCTGCAGGTACTCGGTCTGCTGGTCCGGCGGGGCGGCCTGGTAGTAGCGGGTGTCGAAGTCCGGCGGCAGGAAGGGGAAGTGGTCGGCCAGCCAGGCCTCGTCATAGGTGCCGGCATAGCCGATGCGCGGCGGCCAGTGGCGGCCGATGGGGCCGAGGGCCATGGGGGTGAAGTCGCCGTTGGGGCTGTCGATCGGCTGGCCCAGGGCTTCGGTGCTGGGCATGGGCATGCCGACGATCTCGGCGGTGCCGGCGCTCTTGGGGTACCAGCCGATGCCGGCCGGGTTGGGCAGGTAGGTCTCGGCGAAGTCCGGCCGCTCGGCCATGGCGTGGCGGCCGCCGAAGGCGTGGGCGTAGCCGATGTCCTGTTCGAGGAAGGGCTGCGGGACACCGGGGCTGGCGCCGAGCATGCCGGGCTGCCACTGGCGCGGGCCGAGCACGCTGAAGGCCTTGCTGACCCGGCCGAGGCGGATGCCGGCGGTGATCTGGGTGGCGGGGCGGCCGTTGGGGGCATGGGCCTTGCCCATCACCAGCACGTCGCAGAAGGGTTTGACCGGGGCGAAGTCCATTTCCTGGCGTGGCGCCGAGAGGCCGGGCTCGCCGACGTATTCGTCGGCCATCAGCAGCGGGCGCTGGACCTCGGCCAGGCGCGCCTCGCTGCCATCGAGCGGCAGGTCGAAGGTGCCCTTGGCGACCACCACCAGGGATTCGCGCCCGTCGGGGGCCAGGCCCTGGGTGTAGGCGGCCGTCAGGCGGGTGGCGTTGAGCAATTCCATGTATGCGGCTCTGTCAGTTGATCTGCACCGAACCGCCCTTGATGCGGTTGACCCCGGAGGAGCGGCTGGACAGGTAGGCGCCCTTGATCAGCACCTTGCCCTCGCGGGTGAGGGTGATGCTGGCCTTGCCGCAGCGCAGGACGATCTCGCGCTCGGCCGAGAACTCCAGGCGCTCGCCGTCGATGTGCGCCACCGAAGGCTCCCTGCGGGTCTCCGGCAGGCGCTGGATGCGGCCGATCACCAGGGGCAGGGCGGGGTCGCCGCCGACGAACATCAGCGCCACCTGGGTGCCGATGTCCTCGCGGGCGAGCACCGTGGTGGTGGTCGCGGCGATGCCGGTCTCCGACGGGCAGCCGGGGAAGGCCACCACCGGGCTGGAGGCCTCGGGCACGTCGAGGAGGATGCCGATCACCACGCCATCGAGGCGGGTGGCGGCGGGGGTGTGGATCTGGACTGTCATGCTCTGTACTCCCTGACCGAGCGCGGGCTCAGTTCTGCAGGATCTTCTGACCCTTGACCACGACGTTGCTGCTGGCCTTGATGTTGATCGCGCCGGAGCCGTCGATGGTGATGTTCTTGCCACGGATGACGATGGTGCCGTCCTTCTTCATGGTGATGCTGGCGGAGCCGGTGACCAGGCTGATGGAGTCGCCGGCGTTGAGCGAGAAGTTCTTGCCGATGTCGACGCTGTCGTTCTGGCCGACGTCGGTGCTGCGGTTCTGGCCGATGCTGCGCGACTCGTTCTTGCCGATGCTGGTGGTCTGGTTGCTGCCGATGTCCACCTGCTCGTTGGCCCCCACGCTCTCGGTGCGGTCGGCGCCGATGGTGATGTTCTCGTTGCTGCCCACGCTTTCGGTGCGGTTGCTGCCGATGGTGATGTTCTCGTTGCTGCCCACGCTCTCGGTGCGGTTGCTGCCGATGGTGATGTTCTCGTTGCTGCCCACCTTCTCGGTGCGGTTGGCGCCGATGGTGATGGTCTCGTTGCTGCCGACGTCCTCGGTGCGGTTGACGCCGATGGTGATCTTCTCGTTGTTGCCGACCTTCTCGGTACGGTCGACACCGATGGTGATGGTCTCGTTGTTGTCCACGGTCTCGGTGCGGTCGTGCTTCACGTGCACCGTTTCGTCGTGGTCGATGGTCTTGGTGCGGTCATGGCCGACCCAGTGGGTCTCGTCGTTCTCGACCTCGATGTCCTGGTTCTTCTCCGCGTGGATGAAGAGCTGCTCCTCGCCCTTCTTGTCCTCCATGCGGATCTCGTTGAAGTTCGCCGGCGTGCCGCCCTTGCTGGAGCGGCTCTTGGTGCCGCTCTGAGTGGCATTGGCGGGCAGCTCGTAGGGCACGGTCTGCTCGGCGTTGTACACGCGACCGGTGATGATCGGGCGGTCGGGGTCGCCCTCGAGGAAGCTGACGATCACCTCCTGGCCGATGCGCGGGATCTGGATATGACCCCAGTTCTTGCCGGCCCAGGCCTGGGACACACGCATCCAGCAGGAGCTGTTCTCGTTGGACTGGTCATGCCGGTCCCAATAGAAGTGCACCTTCACCCGGCCGTACTGGTCGGTCCAGATCTCCTCGCCCTTGGGGCCGACGACCATGGCCGTCTGCGGCCCCTGGACGATGGGCTTGATGGTGGTGGGCATCGGGCGGAAGGCCTGGGAGGCCTCGATGCAGTCCAGGGCGCTCTCGTACTGCAGCACGCCGCCGGTGGCGCCGCTCTCGTAGCTTTCCTGGCTGATGGAGTAGCGCGCGCCGACGATCAGGTACTCGCGGTTCTGGTCGTCGCGCGGGTAGCCGGTCATCTTGAACAGGTGCCCGGAGCCCAGGCCGCGCGCGTTGGTGCGCAGGTGCACGCGCTCGTACTGGGTCTGGATCGCCTCGATGCGGTTGCGTGCGTACTGCTCGCCGTCCTTGCTCTGCACGTACTCGCCCGGGTAGTCGTACAGCGGGTGCTCGGCATTGCTGTGCGGGCGGGAGACGGTGGAGCGCACCTCCAGGCGCGCGCTGGGGCGCTGGAAGTCGTAGTCGTTCAGCGCCAGGGAGCCGGGCTGCACCTCGCGGGCCAGGTGCCAGTCATAGATGTGGTCGCGCTCGCGCATCTGGTCTTCGAGCGGGTAGTAGGGCACGGAGGCGTAGTCGGCCACCGACTTGTGCGCGCCGTAGGCATCGGAGAGCACCAGCACGTGGCGCTCCTTCTCGTGGCGGAAGTAGTAGTAGATGCCTTCCTGTTCCATCAGCCGGCTGACGAACTCGAAGCTGGTCTCGCGGTACTGCACGCAGTACTCCCACTCGCGGTAGGAGCGTGACAGCGAATCCTCGAAGTCGGAGAAGCCCAGGTCGCGGAACACCTGCTTGACGATGTCCGGCACCGTCTTGTTCTGGAAGATGCGGCAGTCGGAGGTGCGTGACAGCAGCCAGAACCAGGGCCGCAGGCTGATCTGGTAGCCGGCGAACTGGCCGGTGCCGGCGGTCTGGCTGCAGCGGCAGGCGATGCCGTGGAAGTAGCGCTGGCTACCGTCGGGCAACTCCAGGGAGACGCCCATGGGCTTGCCCAGCAGGGCATCGAGCTTGATGGCGTAGTTTTCCGAAACCAGGCTCAGCTCGTAGTCGAAGAGCCGCCCCAGTTCCTCATGGCCATCGAGCCGGTCAAGGACCAGGACGTTGGGCCCGAGCGGGCTGCTGACCTTGGCCATGCGGGCCTGTTGTGTGATTGCCATGCTGTCCTTGCCTCGTGTACCACTGGGATCGGAGCGAACCGCCATCGGGCCGGCGCCAGGGGATCGACGCGGGGCGGGCAGGCCGGGATTTCCGGGGAAACCTGGGTCGAAGTATTAGCAGACGACGCTCGTCCCGGGCGCTTTTTCCGATATCCGCGAATCCATTCGGGGTGACGGGAAACAACCTTGCCGATCGGGCGGCAGGATTCTCGCCGGCGATTGTTGTAGTGCAGAGCGGCTCCGCTGTCCAGAGAGCGGATGAGCGAGCGCCGGCCGGCCTTCCCACTTCTGGACGGGGTTCACATTCGCAACGGCTGGGCGGGTGAGGGCGGGTGCTATGCTCGCCGCCTGCCCCAGCCCCGGAGCCCCCATGAACGACACCCTCGAACGTGCCATCGCCCTGGCCTGCCGTGTGCACGCCGGCCAGCGCGACAAGGCCGGCAAGGCCTATATCCTCCACCCCCTGCGCCTGATGCTGCGCTTCGACGATGCCGAGTCGCAGATGGTCGCCGTGCTCCACGATGTGGTGGAAGACGGCGACATCGGCCTCGACGACCTGCGCGCCCTGGGCATTCCCGAACCGGTGCTGGCCGCCATCGACTGCCTGAGCAAGCGCGAGGGGGAGGGCTACGAGGCCTTCATCGAGCGCATCCGCCCCAACCCGCTGGCCCGCCGGGTCAAGCTCGCCGACATCCGCGACAACCTCGATGTCTCGCGCCTGCCGCATCTCGATGACAAGGACCTGGCGCGGGTGGCCAAGTACCACAGGGCGTTGCAGGTGCTGGAGGCCCAGGGCTGACCTCGCGATTCCGGCCGGCCCGTAGGGGCGAATTCATTTGAACTTGGAAAACCACGTCCTTAGGTCGCGGTCATGAGTCATCGGCTCTGCCTGTGACGATGTGAGTTGAGAGCCCTGCAGGATGAACGCGTGTCGTAGGGTGTGCCGTGCGCACCTCCGCGCGGTGCTTCCGGCGAGTCCGAGGTGCGCGCAGCACACCCTACCTCCGGAGTAAGCGGCGGCTGCATGTTTCGAGGTCTGATTGCACCCTCTTCATAGGGGACCAAAAGCAAAGTCACGCTCTAAAAACGTGGATTTTTACTCGCGAAAAGACCTCTAGCACCTATCGCCTCCCATCGCGGATGAATCCGCTCCCACCCGACCTGCTCCCTGGTCGGTCGTGGGAAACCCGACAGGCCGCTCCCCGCGCAGATAAATCGAGACCTGGGGCATATCCAGCGGCCTTGCTCCTTGATGTTTGTTTCGCGTTCCCCGAAAATTTTTCGCCTCACCGGTTGTCGAACCCGCACCCCCGGGTCGCGGCGAGGTATTCGGCGACCCGCTCATGCGCGATACAGACTAGGGAAGGCCTTCAGCAGTGACTCTCTACCGACTCCACGAGGCGGATCTGGATATTCCGGACTCCTGGCAGGACCAGAGCATCAACATCTTCAAACTGCCCGCAACGGGCCCCGCCAAGGAAGCCAGCTTCGTCATCAGCCGCGACCCCAGCAAGGGCGATGGCGCGTTCGCCGACTACATCGAGCAGCAGCTTTCCACTGCGCGCCAGCAGTTGCCGGGCTTCGCCCTGATCAAGCAATGGGACATCAACATCCAGGGCTCGCCCGCCGTGCTGCTGGACTACACCTGGCAGCGCGAAGGCCGCCAGCTGATGCTGCGCCAGGTGTTCATCGAGCTCAGGGCCACAGTGCTGATCGCCACCCTCACCACCACGCCCCAGGACCTGCCGTACCACGAGCCGGCCTGGAAACAGGCGATGCAGACCTTCAAACCGCTGCCCCCGGCAGCCTGATCCGAGCGCCGCGAGGCGCCCCGCAGCAAGGACGTAGACGTACCTCATGGATGCACAGGCAGCGGCACGCCTAGGCGACGAGATAGCCCACGGATTCGGCGTGGCGGCCATGGTGGCCGGCGCGGTGGCGGGTGCGCTGATCGGCGCGGCGGTGATCGCCGCCACGGCGGCCACCGGCGGCGTGGCCCTGGCGGTGATGGCCGGCTCCATCGCCGGTGGCGGCCTCTCGATGTTCCAGATCCTCAAGGGCCTGAACACACTCTTCAACCTGCCGGAACCGACGACGGGGGCGTTGATACGGGGCAGCCCGAACGTCTTCATCAACCTCCGCGCCTCCATGCGTGCGGGGGAGGATGCCTCGTCCTCCTGCAGCGGCCTGCCGTGCAACCACCCCATCTGGCCCTTCGAGGTGACCATCGCCGAGGGCAGCGCCACCGTCTACATCAACGGCAAGCCGGCGGCGCGCATCACCAGCAAGATGGTTTGCGGCGCACACATCAAGAGCGGCAGCGAGAACACCTTCATCGGCGGCCCCACCGAGCGGGTCGCCTTCGTGCTGGACATCGAGGGCTGGATGCACACGGGGCTGGAGGCCCTGGGCCTGGCCGCCCTGGGCGTCGGCCTGGTGGTCGCGGCCATGGCCGGCCTGGCCGCGCTGGCCACTACCGTACTCATCGGAGGCGCCATCTTCGGCGGCATGGAGCTGCTGGGTGACCTGGGCGACCGCCTCGGCCCCGGCTACCGCGACCTGCTGCAGGGCGTGGCCGGCATGGCCATGCTCGGCCTGGGGCCGAAGATGGCGCGCCTGGGCCGCCCGGCGGCCGAAGTGCCCAAGTTCAAGCCGGGTTTCAGCGAGGCGGACATCCTCGCCATTCCCAAGAATTCGCGCCCGCCCGCCACGGACTACCTGACACCGGAATACGTGTCCCAGCACCTGGGCCAGTTCGACAAGGGCGCCTCGCGTTTCATGACCAAGGCGAACCTCGACAAATACGGGATCGCCCAGCGCGATGGCACCTCGTTCATAATGCCCAAGCACGAAGCCGACCAGTTGCTGGCCTCCACCAAGGGCGACAAGCGCGCCATGGAAGAGGCCCTGGGCCTGCCGAAGGACTTCCTCGAAAGCAACAGCCTGGTCCGGGTCGACATTCCGGAGCCGGGCAAGCTGAACCTGCGCATACCCTCGGGCAACGAGGCGGGGGCCAACGAATTCTGGATACCGGGCGGCAAACTGCCCAACGGCAACACCGAAGCCGTGATCGACGCTGGCAGCATCAGTCCCAGCGAGTTCAACTGGATACCCTTGGATCTATAGAGGTAACGATGAAATTCACCGATCTGTTCGTCAGCCGGGAGTACCGGTTTTCCCTGGGTATCGAAGAAGAGTCGGGGCGCCTGTTCCTGTCCATCCCGGTGAGCAACGGTCTCGTCGACTATGAAGAGTATTACGAGGTCAACAAGGCGACCTTCGACCTGCTCGAGAACGATGTCGAAGCTGCAATCGAATTCGCCCGCCGCTGCAAGAACCGCGAAATGGACGACCTGCTGATAGTCAAGCCGGGCAAGCTTCGCGGCACTGCGATCTAGATGGGGGAGGGCCCGCTTCGTCTCGCCCTGGCCAACGACGAACTGGACCGCTTCCTGGTGGGCGAGCCGTTCTATTTCCTCGAGGCGCGCAGCGAAAACGACGAGCCGCAGAACGTGGTGGCCGCCTTCGACCAGCTGGTGGTGCCCTATTGGCGCGAAACCCACGACCCGGCCTTTCCCCAGCGCTTCGTCGCGGCGCTGCTGAAGATCCTGGCCACCTACCCGGACCGCAACCGCGCCATCTACCTGGCCCACGACTGGGTCTGGTACTACCGCTTCTGCCTGGCGAAGAAACGCGCCCAGCCGGAAGGGCCCTATGGCGAGCTGTTCGAAGTGGACATGAGCGGCGTGGCGATAGCCCTGCAACGCCAGCTGGAAGCCAACAAGGCCGCCCTGCAGGCCGACACCCGCTGGGCCGGCGCCGCCTGGAACAGCCCCGACGGCATGTGGACACCGCTGCTGCGCACCGCCGTGACCGTGCGCGACAAGCTCGGCGGCCCGGACTTCGTGCCGGCCAACGCCTGAGGCGCGACGCCGTTGCCCTTGGGCGAATGAATTGGCTCTGTCTGCGTTAGCAGTTGTGGTTTTAAAGCAAGCGATCAAGAACGGTGCTTTCCGGGCGTCCACGAATTTCTGCCGCCGCCACCGCGCGGGTTTCGCTTCGCTCTACGCCACCCTACGGAAACGGCTGTGCCCCGAGCGCGATGCACACATCGATGAAGGTGTTGCCGGCGAGCACGCAAGGTGGACCGATGGAGCGGGGTCCACCCTACGCGGCGCGGGCATGGGTGATCGGCCGGCGGCAGGGCATCGCGAATGAATTTCCACGGTGCCTGAGCTGCTCGTAGGGTGGATGGCGCTTTTTCCATCCACCAGCGGAGCGGCCGGCGAGCACGCAAGGCGGACCGATGGCGCGAGGTCCACCCTGGGTGGCGAGGGCCTGGGTGGTCGGCCGGCGGCCGGGCGGGGCTGTCAGGCCTTGGGTGGTGGGAACAGCGCCTTGACCATGGCGTCGATGGCGCCCTTGATGCCCTTGCCCTTGTTCGGCACCTCGCTGGCGACGCCGGAGTTGAGGTCGAGGCGACCGCCGGTGTCGATGGCGCCGTTGCCGCTGGCGTAGAGGTTGAATGCGGTACCGGAGATGTTGATCTCGCCGCTGGCATTGAACTCCAGCACGCTCTTGCCGCACACCAGGCGGATCTGCGCGCCGGCCTCGATCAGGTACTGGGTGCTCACGCTGTCGGCCTTGGCGCCGCCCACCATCAGGGTGTCGTTGCGCTTCACCGCGCGGGTGCGGTCCTGGCCGATGCGTGCCAGCTCGTCGTTGTCCACGCTCTTGGTGCGGTTGTGGCCGACCCAGTGGGATTCGTCGTGCTCGACGGCGATGTCCTGGTTGCGTTCGGCATGGATGTACAGCTGCTCGGCGCCCTTCTTGTCCTCCATGCGGATCTCGTTGAAGTTCGCCGGCGTGCCGCCCTTGCTGGAGCGGCTCTTGGTGCCGCTCTGGGTGGCGTTGGCGGGCAGCTCGTAGGGCACGGTCTGCTCGGCGTTGTACACGCGGCCGGTGATGATCGGGCGGTCGGGGTCGCCCTCGAGGAAGCTGACGATCACCTCCTGGCCGATGCGCGGGATCTGCACCGAGCCCCAGTTCTTGCCGGCCCAGGCCTGGGAGACGCGGATCCAGCAGGAGCTGTTCTCGTTGGACTGGTCATGCCGGTCCCAGTAGAAGTGCACCTTCACGCGGCCGTACTGGTCGGTCCAGATTTCCTCGCCCTTGGGGCCGACGACCATGGCCGTCTGCGGCCCCTGGACGATGGGCTTGATGGTGGTGGGCATCGGCCGGAAGGGCTGGCGCGCCTCGATGCAGTCCAGGGCGCTTTCGAACTGCAACGGGCCGCCGGCGGAGCCGCTCTCGTAGCTCTCCTGGCTGACCTGGTAGCGGGCACCGACGATCAGGTACTCGCGGTTCTGGTCGGCACGCGGGTAGCCGCTCATCTTGAACAGGTGCCCGGAACCCAGGCCGCGCGCATTGGTGCGCAGGTGCACGCGCTCGTACTGGGTCTGGATCGCCTCGATGCGGTTGCGCGCGTACTGCTCGCCATCCTGGCTCTGGGTGTATTCGCCGGGGTAGTCGTACAGCGGGAGCTCGGCGTTGCTGTGGGCGCGGCTGACGGTGGAGCGCACCTGCAGGTGGGCGCTGGGGCGCTGGAAGTCGTAGTCGTTGAGCGACAGCGAACCCGGCTGCACCTCGCGGGCCAGGTACCAGTCGTAGATGTGGTCGCGCTCGCGCATCTGGTCCGCGAGCGGGTAGAAGGGCACCGTGCCATAGCCCGCCACCGGCGCGTGGGCGCCGTAGGCATCGGAGAGCACCAGCACGTGGCGCGCTTGCTCGTGGCGGAAGTAGTAGTAGATGCCTTCCTGTTCCATCAGGCGGCTGACGAACTCGAAGCTGGTCTCGCGGTACTGGACGCAGTATTCCCACTCGGTGTACGTGCGGGTGAGGGCGTCCTCGAAGTCGGAGAAGCCGAGGTCGCGGAACACCTGCTTGATGATGTCCGGCACCGTCTTGTTCTGGAAGATGCGGCAGTCGGAGGTGCGCGACAGCAACCAGAGCCAGGGCTTGAGGCTCACGTGGTAGCCGGCGAACTGGCCGCTGCCGGCGGTCTGGCTGCAGCGGCTGGCGATGCCATGGAAGTAGCGCTGGCTGCCGTCGGGCAACTCCAGGGAAACGCCCATGGGCTTGCCCAGCAGGGCATCGAGCTGGATCGAGTGATCTTCCGAGATCAGGTTCAGCTCGTAGTCGAAGAGCCGTCCCAGCTCCTCATGGCCATCCAGCCGGTCCAGCAGCAATGCATCGCCGCCCAGCGGGCTGCTGACCTTGGCCATGCGTGCCCGTTGCGAAATCGCCATCCCACACTTCCTTAGCGCTGTACGCGTCACTGCCGGGTTCCGACGCGCCGGAACCTTCCACATATCAGGCGGCGCACCCCGTCGTGGGGCGCGCCGCGTCGCTTCAATCGAAGCTGTAGGTGAACTCGCCGTTCTCGGCGCCCACCGTCACCTTCTCGACCTTGCGGCCTTCGAGCATGCGGCCGAGGAACTCGCGGGAGAGGTCCGGCAGCATGCTGTTGGTGAGGATGGCGTCGATCTGGCGACCCCCGCTCTCGGTCTCGGTGCAGCGCGAGACCACCAGGTCCACCACCTTGTCGTCGAAGTCGAAGGGCACCTTGTGCGAGCCCTCCACGCGCTTCTTGATGCGGCCCAGCTGCAGGCGGGTGATGCTCTTGAGCATCTCGTCGGTCAGCGGGTAGTAGGGGATGGTCACCAGGCGGCCCAGCAGCGCCGGCGGGAAGATCTTCAAAAGCGGCTCGCGCAGCGACTTGGCGATGCCCTCGGGTTCGGGCATCAGCTCGGGGTCGTTGCACAGGCTGGCGATCAGGTCGGTGCCGGCGTTGGTGGTGAGCAGGATCAGGGTGTTCTTGAAGTCGATCACCCGGCCTTCGCCGTCTTCCATCACGCCCTTGTCGAACACCTGGAAGAAGATCTCGTGCACGTCCGGGTGGGCCTTCTCCACCTCGTCCAGCAGCACCACGCTGTAGGGCTTGCGCCGTACCGCCTCGGTGAGCACGCCGCCCTCGCCGTAGCCGATGTAGCCGGGCGGGGCACCCTTGAGGGTGGAGACGGTGTGCGCTTCCTGGAACTCGCTCATGTTGATGGTGATGACGTTCTGCTCACCGCCGTACATGGCTTCGGCCAGGGCCAGCGCGGTTTCGGTCTTGCCGACGCCCGAGGTGCCCGCGAGCATGAACACGCCGATGGGCTTGCTGGGGTTGTCCAGCCCCGCGCGGGAGGTCTGGATGCGCTTGGCGATCATCTCCAGGGCATGGTCCTGGCCGATGATGCGCTTCTTCAGGTGGGTGCCCAGGTTGAGCACGGTCTCGATCTCGTTGCGTGCCATGCGGCCCACCGGGATGCCGGTCCAGTCGGCGACCACCGAGGCCACGGCCTGGTAGTCCACGGTCGGCAGGATCAGCGGCGTCTCGCCCTGCAGCGCGGTGAGGCGCTGTTGCAGGTCGGCCAGCTTGGCGCGCAGGCCGTTCAGTTCGTCCTCGCTCAGGCTCGGGGCGTCGGCGCCGGCCTCGCGGCTGGTGCCGTCCACCGGCTCGGCGGCGGCGCGCAGGCTGGCACGGGTGGCCAGCAGCTCGTCGACCAGGGCCTTCTCTTCGTTCCAGCGCTCTTCCAGCCCGGCCAGGCGGGCGCGTTCCTCGACCAGCGCGCTCTCCACGTCGGTGCGACGGCTGCCGATGGCGACGCCGATGGCGTGCTCGCGGCCGATGATGGCCAGCTCGGTCTCCAGCGCCTCGATGCGGCGGCGGCTGTCATCCACCTCGGCCGGCACGGCATGCAGGCTGATGGCGACGCGGGCGCAGGCGGTGTCCAGCAGGCTCACCGACTTGTCCGGCAGCTGGCGCGCGGGAATGTAGCGATGGGACAGCTTGACCGCCGCCTCCAGCGCCTCGTCGAGGATCTGCACCTGGTGGTGCTTCTCCATGGTCGAGGCGACGCCGCGCATCATCAGGATGGCGCGGTGCTCGGAGGGCTCGTCCACCTGCACCACCTGGAAGCGGCGGGTGAGGGCGGGGTCCTTCTCGATGTGCTTCTTGTACTCGGCCCAGGTGGTGGCCGCCACGGTGCGCAGGGTGCCGCGCGCCAGGGCCGGCTTGAGCAGGTTGGCGGCATCGCCGGTGCCGGCGGCGCCACCGGCACCCACCAGGGTGTGGGCTTCGTCGATGAACAGGATGATCGGCTTGGGCGAGCTCTGTACGTCCTCGATCACCTGGCGCAGGCGCTGCTCGAACTCGCCCTTCATGCTGGCGCCGGCCTGCAGCAGGCCCACGTCCAGGGCGCGCAGCTCGACGTCCTTCAGCGAGGGCGGCACGTCGCCTGCGACGATGCGCAGGGCGAAGCCTTCCACGACAGCCGTCTTGCCCACGCCGGCCTCGCCGGTGAGGATCGGATTGTTCTGGCGGCGCCGCATGAGGATGTCCACCAGCTGGCGGATCTCGTCGTCACGGCCGACGATCGGGTCCAGCTTGCCGCTGCGGGCCTGCTCGGTGAGGTCCACGGTGAAGCGCTTGAGGGCTTCCTGCTTGCCCATGGCCGCCGGGGCCATGGCGCCGCTGGCATCGCCCGGGGCGGCGCCGGCGTTGAAGCCGTCGGTGGCGGTCAGGGCGTTCTCCGGGGAGTTGCCGACGATCTCGTCGAAGCGCTCGATCAGGGTTTCCACCTTGATCTTGTCGAACTCGCGGGAGATGGCGCTGAGGGCGTGGCGCAGGCTCGGGGTCTTGAGGATGCCGACCACCAGGTAGGCGGTGCGCACCTGGCTTTCGCCGAACATCAGGCTGCCGTAGACCCAGCCGCGCTCCACCGATTCCTCGACATGGGAGGACAGGTCGGTGATCGAGGTCGAGCCACGGGGCAGGCGATCCAGGGCCTCGGTGATGTCCTTGGCCAGGCGTCCCGGCTCGATGTTGAACTGGCGGATGATCTGGTGCAGGTCGGAGTCCTGCAGCTGCAGGATCTGGTGGAACCAGTGCACCAGCTCGACGTAGGGGTTGCCACGCAGCTTGCAGAACACCGTGGCCGCTTCGATCGCCTTGTAGGCGAGGCTGTTCAGCTTCCCGAACAGCTTGGCACGACTGATTTCGCTCATCTTGCTCTCCTTTTCCTGACGGCACGCTTGCAGTGATGGCCGTGTGGTTGGTCCTGTCTGGAGCGCTCCATGCGCTCCGGTTGTCATCTGTTCAGTGGTTCGCTAGTCCAGTGGGCCCCCGCGTTCGCGAGGGTGACGGTGCACGGAGACGTCCCCGTGAATGCCGTCACCCCAGCGCTCGCCGTCGCCCGCGCACGTCGTCATCCCCGCGCATGTCGTCATTCCTGCATTCGTCGTCATCCCCGCGCACGCGGGGACCCACTAAAGAGCGAGGCATGGCCTCATCAACATTACTCACCATGGCTCAAATGACTCACCGCCAGCAGCAGGTCGTCGGCGTCCTCGGCGGGTTTGCCCAGCCAGGTGTTGAGGCCCAGGCGGTCGTTGCCGCCCAGGGTCACGGGGGGGACTTCCCCGCGCTTGAGCACCAGGTTGGCGTCCCAGTCCAGCTCCTCGCCCAGGTACTCGGCGACCCAGGCGGCCAGCTCGTGGAACAGCTCGCCGCCGGGCAGGAAGCGCTGGTACTGCGAGAGGTCCAGCGGGCCGATGCGGATGCGGAACTTGTGCTGGCGATCCCACACGTGGGTGCCCAGGCACAGGTCGGTGCCCAGGGTGCTGGCCTGGGCGCCGAGGCGGCTGAACTCGGGCAGCTCCAGCCATTGGCCGACGTACTCCTCGATGGCCACGGGGACGCCGAAGAACTCCGCGAGGATGCTGCGCAGGCCGTCCGGGTAGCGGGTCTGCGCGGCCAGGTGGCCGGTGAAGTAGTAGCGCGCGGCGTCGTCGATCGGGCCCTGGCCCATCAGGCTTTGCATGCCACGGCCGGAGAGGGCGCCCAGGCGCGGCGACCAGTAGTCGTCGGCGGGGCGGTCTTGGCTCACGGTCGGGCGCGCTTCGGCCCAGGCGCGGTAGAACAGGGTCAGCAGGCGATGGTTGAAGACGTCGAGGAAGCGCTTGAAGGTGGCGTCGGCGTTGTTGCGCTGGCGCTCGCGGGCGTACTCGGTCAGGTGCAGCGGCAGCGGGCCGTTGGGGCCGGTGAGGCCGAAGAAGTACTGCTCGATGCGCGGCGTGCCGTCGGGGTTGTGCTCGACGCTGGCCAGGGTCGAGGGGGCGAAACCGCAGTCGGGCTTCTGCCCCAGGCGCAGCGGGTCATCGGCCAGGCGCACGGAATGGCCGAGGCGCGGGCGCTCGGGGAATTCGCACTCGATACGGCGCAGCGCCTGGAAGAAGTCGTAGTTCCAGGGCGCGGTCTCCATAGCCGCGAGGGTGTTCACAGATTCGGACGGCGTCCGGGCTTCGCCCGCCATCGCATCACCTCGCCCCGTTCAGTGGTCCGCATCACCGTCTCGGTGAAGCTGTTGATCGACACGTAGCGTGTCAGGAAACGCTCCAGCACCGCGCCCAGGAGGAACACGCCGGTGCCGCGGAAGGCGTTCTCGTCGAACTCCAGGCCGATCTCCAGGCCACGGCCGAAGACGATGGGGCCGGGCATCGGCAGGCGCCGCGTGCAGGGTTTGCTGGTGACCTGGCGCAGGCCTTCGATCTGCATCTGCAGCGCCGAGTCGGTGGGGTCGCCGTACAGGCGCAGCAGTTCGCGCAGCGCGGCGGCGCCCTGGCCCTCCTGGCTCAGCGACAGGTAGTTGAGCGACAGCTGGCTGATCAGCCGCCAGGCGCTGGCGTCGTGGGCGCGGCTGGCGCGTGGGCGGCTCGGGCCGGCCAGGCAGCGCACGGACAGCACCGGGGCACTGTCTTCCAGGGTGAAGTCGCTGCGGCCGTTGCCCACCGGCATGAACAGCGGCAGGTCGCGGTTGGTGCACAGCGCGCCGATGCCCAGCTGGCGCAGGTCGTGGCGGTAGGGCGCCTGGTTGGCGTCCACCAGGGACACGAAGGTCTCGCTGCCGATGTAGGTGGAGCGCGGGCCCTTGCGGCGCTGCTTGCTGGAGAGCACGCGGGGCTCGCGGCGCACCGTGTACCAGGCCTGCTCGCGGCCGTAGCGCGAGGGGTCGCGCACGGCATAGAAGGGCTGGAACGGCTGCTCGGGGCCGGCGCCATGGCCGCTGACCTCGGTCAGCGAATGCACCTCGAAGTCCAGCGGGCGGGTGCGGTCGACGATCACCTGGTGCTCGTGCACGCGGTCGCTCAGGTGGATGCGGTCGGCGCGGCGCGGGAACAGGTTCACCGCCGGGGTGCAGAACAGCTTGAACTGCTCGGTGCCGATGCTGCCTTCCAGGCTCGGGTCGAGGCGGTTGAACAGCACGATGACGTCGAGCTCCTGGCCGGCGCAGCGCTGCACCGGGCGGCGCAGGTTGGCCACGTCCACGAAGAGGAAGCGGTTGGGCAGGGCGAAGTATTCCTGCAGCAGGCGGTAGCCCTGGAACGCGCGCGGGACCACCGGCAGCACCGCGTCCTCGTCATCGAAGCCGCGCGGGCGCAGGCTCTCCGGCGGCAGGCGCTCGACCCAGTCGCCGCCAGGGGCCTGGGCGAACACGGCGCAGGCGTTGCCCAGCAATTGCTCGTAGAGGCGGAAGGGCTGCTCGTCGGCCCCGTGCAGGTAGAACGACAGGCTTTCCAGGGGCAGGGCGCTGAAGGGCAGCCCGGCACCGGTGCGCAGGCGCAGGCGCAGGGCGGCCTTGGCGGTGGGCTCGGAGGCGGCGAGGCGGCCGAGCACCGAGGCGGGGTTGCCGAAGTATTCGACCCGGGTCACCTCCAGCGGCCACAGGGTCACCGGCTGGGAGGTGCGGTACTCGCAGGCGGTCTGCTCGTCGGTGCCCAGCAGGCCGCGCAGGGAGGCGTTGCGCTCCACGGTGAAGCCGCTGGCCAGCGAGCCTTCGTTGGGATCGGACTGCAGCTGCACCACGGTCATCGACGGGGTCGGCGCCAGGTACTGCGGGTAGGCGATCTCCAGCAGGTTGTGGGTGAAGGTGGGGTACTCGGCGTCGAGTTTCAGCTGCACCCGCGCGGTGAGGTAGGCGAAGCCTTCCAGCAGGCGCTCGACGTAGGGGTCGGCGCAGTCGATGCCGGAGAGGGTCAGGCGGCTGGCGATCTTCGGGTATTCACCGGCGAACTCCGCCGCGCTCTCGCGGATGTGCTGCAGTTCCTGGTTGTAGTACTCGAGCATGCGCGGGTTCATTTGTTGCGCCTGCGCAGGTGGTCGGCGGGGACGATCTGCACGTGTCCGGTCTCCAGGTCCAGGTCGGTGGTGAGCAACATGCGCAGGGGCACGGGTTCGGCCCAGAGGTCGCCTTCGATCTCGAAGGACAGGGCGTTGTGGTTCATCTGGTCGGCTGCCAGCTGGGCGCGGACGCGCAAGGTGGATCGGATGATGCGCGGCTCGTAGTCGGCGATGGTCTCGGTGAGCAGGGCTTCGATGGCCTGCACGTCGACGCTGGAGGCGGTGTGCCCGGCCAGCGGCGGCAGGCCGTAGTTGACCACCGAGTTGCCGGCCTGGATCTCGCCGGAGGTCTCGCTGTCGAGCGGCGCGATGGTGTTGAACAGCCAGGCCAGGTCGCGCAGGACGGACGCCTTGAGCTGGGACAGGGAGAGCACGCGCTTGTCGACGCTCTCCTTGGCGTTGCTCGGGTCCTCGTCGGTCAACCGGTCCAGGAGGGAGGGTTGCAGACGTTCCTGCAGCGTCAGCTCGGCCATGCTCAGGCCTCCGGATGCCCGAAGGCGAGGCTGCGCAGTTCGAACAGCGCGGTGTCGCCCTGGTCGGTGACGAACAGGCGCTGGCCGAGGGGGCGGCCATCGTCGAGGAAATCGGTCTTGCGGGCCAGGCGGATGGCGCCGTCGGCGTCGTCCTGGCTGCCCGGGTAGCGGCTGGGGATCAGGCCCACGGTGGCACCGCCGTTGACCAGGGTGACTTCCACCGGCAGCCAGACCAGGTCGCGCAGGTCGGTGGGCGCCTCGGTGACCAGGCTCTGGATGTTGTGCATCGGCAGCCACACGTAGCGGCCGTTGACGATGAGTTCGAGCACCGGGCCCAGGCGCGGGTCGGCGTCGGCGAACCATTCGAAGGGTTGCTCGTTGAGCGTACCGGCCACGGCGGGCGCGGCTTCGAAGGCGGCGTCGCGCAGGGCCTGGGCGGCTTCGTGCTGGCCGTCGGCGTCATGCTTGAGCGCCTGGATCAGCGGCGCCACCCACTCGGCGGGCTCGCCCAGCACCACGGGGGTCAGGCGGCCGGCGAACACCTCGGCGCGCAGGGCTTCGCATTCCAGTGCGGTGCGGTAGGTCTGCACCATGGCCAGGGTGCTGGCATCCAGCTCGCCGGCGACCTTCAGCTGGTTCTGCGCGCGGCTCCACTGGCCGAGCACCGCCAGCAGCTGGAACAGGAACACCCGCAGCTCGGCGTTGGAAGGTTGGGCACGCACCTGGTCCTGCAAGGATTTCAGGGCTTCGTCGGCGCGTCCTGCGCGCAGTAGTTCTTCGGCGGTCATGGTCGTCCTGCCTGCAGCCGGGCTGCGCGAAGGGAAGGGGGGATGGGGCTCGAGGTGGCGCTCTCCACTGCGGCCTGGGGCAGGCGGCAGCGGGCAGCGTCACGAAGGTCGACCGGCGGAGGGGAGGCCGCTGCGTGGGAGTCGGGCAAGGGTCTGGCCATGGTCGGTCCGGGGCGGGTGGCTCGAAACGCACCCGGGCCCGCTCGCGCAGGCCCGGGTGGGAGAGCATCAGATCTTGACGTTCTCGCGGATGTTCCAGCCGTACTTGACCGGGCCGCCGTCTTTGGCGCCGTCGGCTTTCTGCGGCTGGTAGTCGACCTGTACCTGGGCGAAGTTCAGGCTGACGTTCTCGGTCAGGCGATCTTCGCCACCGCTGCCGCCGGTGCTGACGGAGGAGATCAGCACTTCTTTCATGGTGATGATCAGGTACTCGACCGGCGACTCGCCGCCCGCCTTGCGGATGGTCAGCTTGGCTTCCGGGTAGTGCTTGCCGCTGGAGCAGGCCATCATCAGGTTCGGCGACGACTTGTCGATGTACTTGGTCAGCGACAGGTCCTGCACGCTCACCTTGCCGGCGCCACCGCCACCGCCCTGGTGCATGTTGCCGGACTGGGACATGCCCCAGCTCCAGGCCAGCACGTCGATTTCCTTGCCGTGGGTCTTGTCGGCGGACTCACCTTCGACGTCGCCGATCTTGATGAACATATCTACAGCCATGTTTCCTCCTTCGTGGCTTTCGCCACCTTGTCAGGCGCGCCCGCCACCTGGCAGGCGCTTAAAGTGACGCGCCTCAGGCCCCCTTGGCCGAAGGCAGCTTGGATACCAGGCGCAGCGACACGGTCAGCCCTTCGAGCTGGTAGTGCGGGCGCAGGTAGAACTTCGAGCTGTAATAGCCCGGGTTGCCCTCGATCTCCTCGACCACCACTTCGGCGGCTGCCAGCGGGTGCTGCGCCTTGGTGGTCTCGGTGGAGTGAGCGGGGTCGCCATCGACGTAGTTGAGGATCCAGTCCTGCAACCAGCGCTGCATGTCGTCCTTCTCCTTGAACGAGCCGATCTTGTCGCGAACGATGCACTTGAGGTAATGCGCGAAGCGGCAGGTGGCGAACAGGTACGGCAGGCGCGCGGCCAGGTTGGCGTTGGCCGTGGCGTCCGGGTCGTCGTACTCGGCCGGCTTCTGCAGCGACTGGGCGCCGATGAAGGCCGCCAGGTCGGTGTT
This sequence comes from Pseudomonas sp. No.21, assembly GCF_054558415.1. NCBI lineage: Bacteria > Pseudomonadati > Pseudomonadota > Gammaproteobacteria > Pseudomonadales > Pseudomonadaceae > Pseudomonas > Pseudomonas sp. No.21. The sequence goes on along the minus strand of NZ_BAAJNO010000008.1, from coordinate 353,673 downwards.
CTTCTTGTGCAGCAGCGGCATGAAGCCGTTCTTCGCGAGCTCCGCCTCGCGGCGGTCGGAGATGGCGATCTCGGTCGGGCACTTCATGTCCACGCCACCGTCGTCGGTGGGGAAGGTGTGCGCCGGCAGGTTCGGCACTTCGCCGCCGGATTCCACGCCGCGGATGCGCGAGCACCAGCCGTAGAGCTTGAACGAGCGGTTGATGTTGACCGCCATGGCGTAGGCCGAGTTGGCCCAGGTGTACTTGCTGCTGTCGGCGCCGGCGGTGTCTTCCTCGAAGGCGAACTCTTCCACCGGGTCGGTCTTGGCGCCATAGGGCTGGCGGGCCAGGAAGCGCGGCATGGTCAGGCCGATGTAGCGCGCGTCGTCGGACTCGCGCAGCGAGCGCCAGCCGGCGTATTCCGGGGTGGTGAAGATCTTGGTCAGGTCACGCGGGTTGGACAGCTCCTGCCAGGACCCCATGCCCATCACGGTGGGGGAGGCGGCGGAGATGAACGGCGCGTGCATGGCGGCGGAGACCTTGGCGATCTCGCCCAGCAGCTCCACGTCCGGCGGCGACTGGTCGAAGTAGTAGTCGCCCACCAGGCAGCCGTAGGGCTCGCCACCGAACTGGCCGTATTCCTCTTCGTAGAGCTTCTTGAAGATCGGGCTCTGGTCCCAGGCGGTGCCCTTGAACTTCTTCAGGGTCTTGTGCAGCTCGCCCTTGGAGATGTTCAGCACGCGGATCTTCAGCTGCTCGTCGGTCTCGGTGTTGTTGACGAGGTAGTGCAGGCCACGCCAGGCGCTTTCCAGTTGCTGGAAGTCCGGGTGGTGCATGATCAGGTTGACCTGCTCGGTGAGCTTGGCGTCGATCGCAGCGATGATCGATTCGATCGACTTGATCGCATCGTTGGAGATCAGGCTGGTCTGCTGCAGCGCGTGCTCGGCGAGGGTGCGCACGGCGGTTTCCACCGCTTCACGGGCGCGATCGGTCTTGGGTTTGAACTCCTGCAGCAGCAGGGAGGCGAACTCGCTGGTCTGCTCGGTCGCTTCGCCGGCCTGGGGCGCGGCGTCGGTCATCAACTCGGCCATCTGGGTGTCCTCTTAAGCTTGCGGCTCGTTGTCTTGCGGCTTCGGCGCGCTGGCCAGCGCCTGCAGCAGGGCCGGGTCCTTGATCGCTTTCATGATCAGCTCTTCGGCGCCGGTCTTGCCGTCCATGTAGGTCAGCAGGTTGGCGAGCTGGGTGCGGGCTTCGAGCAGCTGGTTCAGCGAGTCGACCTTGCGCGCCACGGCGGCGGGGCTGAAGTCGTCCATGCTCTCGAAGGTGATGTCCAGGGACAGGTTGCCGTCGCCGGTCAGGGCGTTGGGCACGTTGAACGCGACGCGCGGCTTCATGGCCTTGAGGCGCGAGTCGAAGTTGTCGACGTCGATCTCCAGGAACTTGCGGTCGGCAACGGCGGCCTGGGGCTCGGCCGGCTTGCCGGCGAGGTCGGCCATGACGCCCATGACGAAGGGCAACTGCACCTTCTTCTCGGCGCCGTAGAGTTCCACGTCGTACTCGATCTGGACGCGGGGCGCGCGGTTGCGTGCGATGAATTTCTGACTGCTGGTGCTACCCATGGTGCTCCTCCTTCGCTGCCTGTGCGGCTGTGTTGGCGTCATCGGCCGCTAGCCGGTAACGGATGCGTGAACCCGCTTCGAATGTGCCGTGCACTTATTCGGACTCGGGGCCCCGCAAATTCTCGAACTGGGACATTCCATCCGGGATCAGGTTGCGCACGATCGCCGCGAAGTCGGCCGTCACCAGGGTCTTCGCACGCTTGAGCAGGATCGGCACCGGGCTCGATGGCTCCTGGCGCGCGTAGTACTCGAGGATGCGATCCAGGGTCTTGAGCACGTCGTCGCGGTTGGTCACCTCGCCGGAGATGCGTGGCGTGGCGCGGGCGGCCGGCGCAGAGGCCGGGGCGTCGGCGTCCGTGGCGGTGTCGTCGCCTGCCGCGGCGGCGTCAGCGCCGGCGTCGTCACCGGGGGCCTGGTCCTTGTGGATTTGCAGGGCGTGGCGCAGCAACTGCTTGAGGGCGCCGAGGTCGGCGCTCCGGGCCGAGCCCACGCGATCGGAAAGGGTCGACTCGATGGTGGCCAGGGCGGCCTGGGCATCGGTCAGGGCGTTGCGGGTACTGGCGAGGAGCGCATCGTCGCTGTCGCGGAAGGCACCCTGCAGCTGCTCGGCCGTCAGCGTCTCGCTGGGGAAGCGCTGCAGGTCGAGGGCGTTGAGGGCGGCACGCAGGCTCACCGAGCCGAAGGCCCGCGAGCTGGTCAGGCTGCTTTCGCGCAGCAGCTGGATCACCGGTTCCGCCGCCAGCCCGGTGAGGGCGTTGATGCGGAAGGTGGGGTCGTTGTCATCGTCGGCGTCGAGCTGCGGGTAGAGGCCGTCCCAGAACTGGGTCAGCAGCTCGCGCACCAGGATCAGGCCCTGGGCGAGTCCCGGAATCCCTTCGAGGGCCAGGTTGCTCTGCAGGAAATAGTTGGCGATGCGCAGGTCCTTGCTGCGCTGCAGCAGGTCGCTGGACAGCTCGCGGACATCGCGCCACACAGGGGGTTCGGCAGGGAGTACGGAGTCGCCCATCTGGCGCTCGGGCTGGCCTTGGGCAATACGCTCCAGTTCGAGATACGCAGCGTCGTATTCGAGGTCATCACCACAGGGCGATTCAGGGGAAACAGGGGATAGCAAACGCGACACATCCACCACGGTGGGTGTTCTCCTTGTCAGGCCTCAGAGGGAGGGCAAGCTGTATTCAGAGTGAACGTACGGCCTGATCACAGTCCTTTGGATCAACGTTCCGATGACGCCAATTTCATGGCTTCACCCGCTGCAACTCTTTTCCATTCTTGGGGTCGTATTTCACCCTTGTCAAGACAATCCCAGAGCACAAACGACAGATGTGCACCAGTCCACGCTAGCCTCTTTCGGCTGTCATTTTTGTCTTTTTTCGATCTAAGATAATTCGGCTAAAGCCACGCAAATTTTCCGTTCGCCTGTAGGAACATATGTATGGCAAAGGGCCACGTGCAGAACAGGGACCGGATCGAAGTTGCACGGCATCGAAGGGACTCGGTGCTCGCGTCCACAGTGAGAAGTGCAAGGAGTCGCAATGCCACTGCGTTTGACCATCACCAGTTATCACAAGCTGACCCCCGGCCAACGTCCCGAGGTGGAGCTTGATCGTGGTGAGTTGAGGATTGGCCGCAGTGCCGAAAACGATTGGGTCCTTCCCGATCCCGAGCGCCTCGTCTCCAGCCAGCACTGCACCATCCAGTTCCGTGACGGCACCTATTACCTGACCGACACCAGCACCAACGGCGTGATGCTCGCGCAGTCGGGCGTGCGCCTGCGTCGCGGCAACAGCGAGCCGTTGATGGATGGCGAGATCCTCAAGCTCGGCGAGTACGAGATCCTCGTCCAGGTGCAGGGCATGAGCATGCAGCCGGTGAGCGCCGCGCCGATCAGCACGGGCGGCGACCCGTTCAGCAGCTTCGATGCGCTGATGAGCCGCCAGTCGGGCGCCGCGTCGATTCCCGAGCCGCTGGCGCCACCGCCGGCCTCCATGGCCCACATCCAGGGCGGCGGCTCGCCCCTGGACACCAAGCCCGACCTGTTCGACTTCCTCAATCCGCCGCCGGCCGCCGCGCCTTCCATCCCGGATCACGTGCCCGCCGAGCGCCATGATTTCCGCCCGCCGACGCCGATCCCCAGTTTCGAGCCGACGCCAGTACCGCCCGTGAGTGCACCTGCCGCATTCGCCGAGCCTGTGGGTGCCGCGCCGGCCATTCCCGCCGACTGGGACCCCTTCGCCGACCTCGGCCTGAGCAGCCCCGCGCCGCAGCATGCGCCGGCCGTTCCGGTGCCGATGCCCACCGCCGCCGCGCCGCTGGAGCCCGCGCCGGTGGCGGTCGAATTGCCGGCGGATTTCTTCAGCAATCCGCCCATCGGCCATGACGCCGCGGCGACCTCCATCCCCGCGCCCGTCGCCATTCCCCAGCCGGTCGCCCAGCCGGCCATCGCCCCGACCCCGCCCCCCGTGGCCGCGGTCGCGCCGAATCCGATTCCCGCGCCGCCGGCGTTGACGCCCACCGCCCAGGCCACCCATGCCGCAGCGGCCTCGGCGCCTGCTGCCGCGCCTGCTCCTGCCGGTGAGGATGGCGCGCTGCTCGACGCCTTCCTGCGCGGCGCCGGCCTCGGCCAGCTACGCATCGACCGCGCCGAAGCCGCCGCGCAGATGGAAGCCATCGGCCGCAGCTACCGCCTGATGGTGGAGGGGCTGGTGGATGTGCTGCGCGCGCGCTCCAGCCTCAAGGGCGAGTTCCGCATGGCGCAGACCATGATCCGCCCGGTGGAGAACAACCCGCTGAAGTTCGCCCCCAACGTCGACGAGGCGCTGCTGCTTCTGTTGCGCCATGGCAACGCCGCCTTCATGCCGCCGGACCAGGCCGTGGGCGAGAGCTTCGACGACCTCAAGGCCCACCAGCTGGCGGTGATGGCCGGCGTGCAGGCGGCCATCAAGCACATTCTCAAACGCTTCGAGCCTTCGGTGCTGGAAGCGCGGCTGAGCAAGCCCTCGGGGCTCTCGGCCTTGCTGCCGGGCTCCCGGCAGTCGCAGTACTGGGAGCTGTTCACCGACCTCTACGCGAGCATCTCGCGGGAGGCCGAAGACGACTTCCAGGATCTTTTCGGGCGCGAGTTCAGCCGCGCCTACGAGGAGCACAGCGCCAGGCTTCGCGGGCACTGACCCGGCAGCCCACTGGGTGCCCGGTAGCCGGCCCCGCGTAACAACAGCAGTCATTGAGGACGAATCGAAATGCCAAGGATTCTACTGGTAGCCGTGGTGGCGCTCCTGAGCGCATGCGCTTCCGAGCCCCCGCCGCCGCCCCCGCCCACCGTCGTGCAGCTGCACATCGAGGCGTCCAGCGACGTCAACCCGGGCCCGGGCGGGCAGGGCGCGCCGGTGCGCGTGCGGGTCTTCGAACTCAAGAGCGCCACCGCCTTCAACCGTGCCGACTACTTCTCCCTGGTCGAGCAGACGCAGACCACCCTGTCCACCGACCTGGTCGCCCAGGACGAGTTGCTGGTCAAGCCCGGCGACAAGCAGATGCAGGAGCGCAAGCTCGATGACGCCACTCGCCAGTTCGGCATCGTCGTCGGCTACCGCGAACTCGACAGCGCGGTCTGGCGCGACGTGATCACCGTGCCCCTGAACCAGACCAGCGCCTACAGCGTGAAGTTCGGCGCCCATGCCATCAGCGTCTCGCCGGCCCCCGTCGCCGAGCCGGCCAAATAGAAACGGAGAGTTCGTCCATGTCCTGGAACAACCGAGTGGTGTGGTCTGAGGGAATGTTCCTGCGTCCGCAGCACTTCCAGCAGCACGACCGCTACCTGGAGTCCCTGGTGGAAGGCCGCTGCCGCTCGCTGCAGGCCGGCGGCTGGGGTTTCTCCGAGCTGAAGATCGACGAGGCCCTGCTCACCCAGGGCAAGGTGGCCATCGTCTCGGCCCGTGGCGTGCTGCCCGATGGCACCCCCTTCGACATCCCCGGCGACGATGTGGCCCCGGTGCCGCTGGAGGTCGAGGACGGCCTGCGCGACGGCATCATCTACCTGGCCCTGCCGCTCAAGCGCGCCGGCGCCCGCGACACGGTGGAGGAGGGCGAGGCCCTCGGTGGCGCGCGCTACCAGAGCGCGGTGCGCGAAGTGCGTGACGACAACGCCCCCTTCGAGAGCCGCGCCCCCGTGTCCATCGGCGGGCGCGCCCTGCGCCTGCTCACCGCCCGTGACGGCCTCGGCGAATACGCCGCCGTCGGCGTGGTGCGGGTGGTGGAAAAACGTGCCGACCGCTCCCTGGCCCTGGACGAGGGCTACATCCCGCCGCTGCTGGACGTCGCCGCCTCGCAACCCCTGGCGGCCTTCCGCAGCGAGCTGCTGGGCCTGCTGCACCAGCGTGGCGAGGCCCTGGCCGGCCGCGTGGTCGCCTCCGGTGCCGGTGGCGCCTCGGAGATCGCCGACTTCCTCCTGCTGCAACTGGTCAACCGCGCCGAGCCCCTGGTCTCGCACCTGGCCAGCATCACCCCGCTGCACCCGGAATGGTTCTACCGCGAGGCGGTGAGCCTGGCCGGCGAGTTTTCCACCTTCTCCGCCAGCGGCCGTCGCCCGGCGGAGTTCCCGGCCTACGAGCACGACGACCTGGCCACCACCTTCGCCCCGGTGATGCTCGCCCTGCGCCAGGCCCTGTCGATGGTCATCGACAGCCGCGCCGTGCCCATCCCCATCGTCGAGAAGGCCTACGGCGTGCACGTGGCGATGCTGGCGGACAAGAGCCTGCTGGACAACTCGGCGTTCATCCTCGTGGTGCGCGCCGATGTGCCCGGCGAAGCCCTGCGCTCGCGCTTCCCGCAGCAGGCCAAGATCGGCTCCGTGGAGCACATCCGCGACCTGGTCAACCTGCAGCTGCCGGGCATCGCGCTGCTGCCGATGCCGGTGGCGCCACGGCAGATCCCCTACCACGCGGGCAGCACCTACTTCGAACTCGACCGTGGCAGCGACCACTGGAAGCAACTGGTGCATTCCGGCGGCTTCGCCTTCCACATCGCTGGCCAGTTCCCTGGCCTGAACCTGGCCTTCTGGGCCATCCGGAGTTAATTCGCGATGCATCCAATCGACGATCCCTTCGGCGGCCCGCCCGCCGGTGGTGGCAGCGGCGGCAACGGCAACAACGACCGCACCATGATCATGCCGCGCCCCGGTGGCCGTGCCCCGGACCCGGCCGCGCCGCGCTACGACGCGCCCACGCCGCCGCCCGCGGGCCCCGCGCCCACCGGCCCGATGCTCACCGCACGCGGCCAGGGCCTCAACCCCCTGGAAGCCGCCGCCGGCCCGATGCTGGCGTTGCTCACCCGCCTGCGCAACACCATCGCCCACCCGATGCCCGCCAGCCTGCGCGCGCAGCTGCTGGGCTACCTGCGCCAGTTCGAGGAAAAGGCCCGCGCCGCCGGCATCGCCCAGGACGAGGTCATGCTCAGCCGCTACGTGCTCTGCACCGCGCTGGACGAAGCCGTGCTCAGCACCCCCTGGGGCAGCGGCAGCGACTGGAGCAAGCAGAGCCTGCTGATCACCCTGCACAACGAAGCCTGGGGTGGCGAGAAGGTCTTCCAGCTGCTCGACCATTGCCTGCAGAACCCGCGCCAGCGCCTCAACCTGCTGGAGCTCCTGTACCTGTGCATCAGCCTTGGTTTCGAAGGCCGCTACCGGGTGATGAACGACGGCCGCAGCCAGCTCGAAGCGCTGCGCGAACGTGTCGCCGGGACCATCCGCAGCACCCACGGCGAGATCGAGCGCGAGCTGTCGCCGCACTGGCGCGGCCTGGTGGTGGCGCGTGATCGCCTGCGCCAGTTCCTGCCGCCCTGGGTGGCCGTGGCCATCGGTGCCGCGCTGCTCCTGGCGCTGCTGTTCGGCATGCGCCTGAAGCTGGCCGCCGAGGCCGAGCCCGTGTTCAAGAACCTGCATGCCCTGGGCGACGTCCCGGTGCAGACCATCGACCGCCCGCCGCAACAGCCGAAGATCGTCGAGCGCCCGCGCCTGGCCGGCTTCCTCGCCGAGGAGATCCGCCAGCAGAAGGTGGCGGTGGAAGACGCCGTCGACCGCTCGGTGGTGACCATCCGTGGCGACCAGCTGTTCGCCTCCGGCAGCGCCACCATCGCCGACGATTTCCAGCCGCTGCTGCTGCGCATCGCCGAGGCCATCCGCAAGGTGAAGGGCAATGTGCTGGTCACCGGCCACAGCGACAACCGGCCCATCGCCACGCTGCGCTACCCGTCCAACTGGAAGCTGTCCCAGGACCGCGCCCAGCAGGTGATGGACGTGCTCGCGGCCAAGAGCGGCCAGCCCGAGCGCTTCCGCGCCGAGGGCCGCAGCGACACCGAGCCGGTCGCATCCAATGACACCGCCGACGGCCGTTCGCGCAACCGTCGGGTGGAGATCACAGTCTTTGCGGAGGGCGTCGAGTGAAGGCGTTTTTCAGTTTCCTCGCCCGCTGGGTGATACCTGTGCTGGGCCTGATCGCCCTCAGCCTGGTGATCTGGTTCGTCGGCCCGCTGATCGCCATCGGCGACGTCGAGCCCCTGGCCTCGGCCACCGTGCGCTGGGTGCTCATCGGCCTGCTGTTCGCCGTGTGGATCGGCTGGCGCGTGCTGCGCATCATCCAGGCGCGGCGCAACGCCGCCAAGGTGATGCAGGGCCTGGTCGCCGTGGCCCCCGATGCCGCCAGCGTGGCCACCAGCGAAGAGCTGGCCACCCTCAAGCAGCGCATGGACGAGGCCCTGGTCCTGCTCAAGCGCGCCAAGCTCGGCGGCAACGAGCGGCGCAACCTCTATGAGCTGCCCTGGTACGTGATCATCGGCCCGCCGGGTTCGGGCAAGACCACCGCACTGGTCAACTCCGGCCTCAACTTCCCCCTCGCAGAGCAGATGGGCAGCGGCGCCATCCGTGGCGTCGGCGGCACCCGCAACTGCGACTGGTGGTTCACCGACGAGGCCGTGCTGCTCGACACCGCCGGCCGCTACACCACCCAGGACAGCCACGCCCAGGTGGACAAGGCCGCCTGGCTGGGCTTCCTCGATTTGCTGAAGAACCAGCGCAAGCGCCGACCCATCGACGGCGCCTTCGTGGCCATCAGCCTGTCCGACCTGCTGCTGGGCAGCGAGACCGAGCGTGCCGCCCATGCCCGCGCCATCCGCGCCCGGGTGCAGGAGCTCTACGCCCAGCTCGGCGTGCGCTTCCCCATCTACGTGATGCTCACCAAGCTCGACCTGGTGCCGGGCTTCATGGAGTTCTTCGACTCGCTGAGCAAGGAAGACCGCGCCCAGGTCTGGGGCATGACCTTCGCCCTCGACGACGGCAAGAGCGCCGAGGGCCCGCTGTCGGTGTTCGGCAACGAGTTCGCCCTGCTCGAACAGCGCCTCAACGAGCGCCTGGTGGAACGCCTGCAGCAGGAACGCGACCCCGCGCGGCGCGACCTGATCTACGGCTTCCCGCAGCAGTTCGCGGCGCTGCGCGATGCGCTGTCGAGCTTCCTCGACGGCGTGTTCAAGCCCAACCCCTATGAAGAGCGCGCGCTGCTGCGTGGCGTCTACTTCACCAGCGGCACCCAGGAAGGCAGCCCCATCGACCGCCTGATCGGCGCCATGGCGCAGAGCATGAACCTGGACCGCCAGCACCTGGCCCGCCAGACCGGCACCGGGCGCAGCTACTTCATCGAGCGCCTGTTCCGCGAAGTGGCCTTCGGCGAGCGCGGCCTGGTGGGCGCCAACCCCAAGGTCGAGCGCCAGCGCAAATGGATGGCCCGTGGCGTGCTCGCCGCCACCGCGATCCTGGTCCTGGGCATCGCCGCCATCTGGTTCGCCAGCTTCAGCGCCAACCGCAGCTACATCGCCGCCGTCGATGGCCGGGTCAAGCCGCTGCACGGTGAGCTGCAGGCCCTGAGCCCGGCGCAGCGCGACGTGCTGGCGGTGCTGCCGCTGCTCAATGCCATCCGCAACGTGTCCGGCGATGCGCCGAGCTGGGCGGAGGGCTACGGCCTCTACCAGGGCGACATGCTCGGTGCCGAAGGCGCCAGCGTGTACCGCAAGCTGCTGATCGCGGTGATGGCCCCCCGGGTCATGGCCCGTATCGAGGAGCAGCTGCGCAGCGGCGGCTCCTCGGACTTCCTCTACGAGGGCCTGAAGGCCTACCTGATGCTCGCCGACCCGGAACACTACGACGGCGACTTCATCAAGGCCTGGGTGGCGCTGGACTGGGACCGCAGCCTGCCGCGCGACCTGGTGCCCGAGCAGCGCCAGGCGCTCAACGAGCACCTGGCCGCGCTCTACGACCGCGCGCCGCCGGCCGTGCGCCTGGACGACAACCTGGTGCAGGACACCCGTCGCCAGCTGCAGCAGCTGTCCATCGCCCAGCGCGTGTACGACCGCGTCAAGCGCCAGAAGCTGCCCCAGGGCCTGCCGGACTTCCGCATCAGCGAAGCCGCCGGCCGTGATGCCGCCCTGGTGTTCTCGCGCAAGAGCGGCAAGGCGCTGAACGACCCGCTGTCGGGCTTCTTCACCCAGCGCGGCTACCGCGAAGTGTTCATGGTCTCCAGCCTGAGCCAGTCCGGCACCCTGGCCGAGGAGCAATGGGTGCTCGGCCGCACCATGGACGACACCCAGGACGCCGCCAGCCTGGCCCTGGAAGTGCGCCAGCTGTACTTCCAGGACTACCTGCGCCAATGGGATGCGCTGCTGGCCGACATCGACTTCGTCGCCATCACCAGCACCGCCCAGGCCGCCGACGTGCTGCGCGTGCTGTCCGGCCCGCAGTCGCCGCTGAAGAAGCTGCTCGAAGCCGTGGCCAAGGAGACCGACCTGCAGAAGGAAGAGCGCCTGGCCGCCGAGAAACTCAAGGGCACCAGCGACACCGTCGGCAAGCTCAAGGATCGCCTCGGCTCCCTGGTGGGGCAGGGCGACGACGCCCCGCAACAGCAGCAGGCGCCGAGCGAGGACCCGATCACCGCGCACTTCGCCGAGCTCAACAGCCTGGTGGCCAAGAACGACAACGAACCGGCGGCCATCGACGGCCTGCTGGCGGACATGAACGCCCTCTACGTGCAGATCAGCGCCATGAGCGGTGCCAGTGGCGACGCCCTGCTGGGCGAGGCGAAGAACCAGGCCCAGGCCGCCGCCCAGCGCGTCAGCCTCGGTGCCGAACGCCAGCCGCCGCTGGTCCAGGGGCTGGTCAAGTCCGTGGTCAGCGCCACCACCAGCACCATGATGGGCGGCATCCGCAACCAGCTGAACGCCGCCTGGACGGCCGAAGTGGTCAACGTCTACCGCCAGTCCCTGGCCGGGCGCTACCCGCTGGACCGCAACAGCACCCGCGACGCCACCCTGGACGACTTCGGCGCCTTCTTCGGCGTCGGCGGGGTGATGGACAGCTACTTCCGCAAGTACCTGCAGCCCTACGTCGACACCTCCGCCACCACCTGGCGCTGGCAGCCGGGGGCGGCGGAGAAGCTCGGCATCGGCTCCGGCGTGCTCGGCACCTTCCAGCGTGCCGCGCAGATCCGCGACGCCTTCTTCCGCTCCGGCAACACCACGCCCATGGTGCGCTTCGAGCTGAAGGCGGTGGCCATGGACGCCGCCATCGACCAGTTCCAGCTCGACCTGGACGGCCAGCAGTTCAGCTACGACCACGGCCCTAGCCGGCCGGTGGCCATGCAGTGGCCAAGCCCCAACAGCCTGGGCGTGGTGCGCCTGACCATCTCGCCGCCGTCCTCCAGCGGCCGTTCGGGCATCACCATGGAAGGCCCCTGGGCCTGGTTCCGCCTGCTCGACCAGTCGGACCTCACCCAGGGCAACGCGCCGGACCGCTTCACCCTGCGCATGCGCGTGGACAACGTCAGCATCTCCAGCGAGCTGCGCGCCAGCAGTGCCTTCAACCCGTTCCGCAGCCGTGTGGTCACAGGCTTCGGCCTGCCGGAGCGCCTATGACGACGGCGGGCTTCTACGGCAAGCTCGCCAGCCGTGGCGACTTCATCCATCGCGGCCTGCCCCCGGCCTTCATCGAGGCCTGGGACCAGTGGCTGGCCGCCGGCATGGCGCAGAGCCAGGCCGAGCTGGGCGGCGCCTGGCTGGACGCCTACCTGGTGAGCCCCCTGTGGCGCTTCGCGATCGCCCCGAACCTGTTGGGGAGCGAGGCCGTGGCCGGCGTGGTGATGCCCAGCATCGACCGTGTCGGCCGTTATTTCCCGCTGACCATCGCGGTGCTGCTGGATGAGCGCAGCAACCTCGGCGCCGTGGTCGGTGGCGCCGATGACTGGTTCGATCGCGCCGAGGCGCTGCTGCTCTCCACCCTGGAGCCGGAGGCCGATTTCGACGCCTTCGAGGCCGGGGTGCAGGGGCTGGGCTCGCCGCTGGTGAGCCCGCGCCACGACGCGCGTCTCAGCGAGGTCGGCGCATTGCGTTACGCGGTGCAGGGCAGCGAGTCGCGACAGGCGGTACTGGCGCAGATCGCCAGCGACGGCTGCAGTTTCTGGTGGGGGCGTGGTTCAGAGCGTGTCGCGGCCGAGCTGGTGAGATTCCAGGGCTTGCCGCCGACGCGGTTTTTCAGCCGCTTCCTGGTGGGCGAGGGCGCCGTCGAGCAGCCCGCCGGCATCGGGCAGATCGATTTCGGGAGCCTGTGATGCCACTGCCTCCGGTTGCGCAATACCGATCGGCCAGCCACAGCCACGTCGGCATGGTCCGCCAGGTCAACGAAGACGCCTGCCTCGATGCCGGCGACTACGGGCTCTGGGTGGTCGCCGACGGCATGGGCGGCCATGCCGCCGGTGACTACGTCAGCAACCTGATCGTCGATACCCTTCGCGGCGTGCAGTACGGCGACGGGCTCGATGCCTATGTCGACGCCCTGCGCGCGGCGCTGATACACGTCAACACCCTGGTGCGCGCGGAAACCCGCCAGCGCGGGGTGAGCACCATGGGCAGCACGGTCGTCGTGCTGGCGGCGCGGGGCAGCGAGGGGACCTGCCTGTGGGCCGGCGACAGCCGCCTGTACCGCCTGCGCGAGGGCAAGCTGGAACCCATCAGCCGCGACCACAGCTACGTGCAGGAGCTGGTGGACAGCCACCTGCTCAACGAGGCCGAGGCCAAGGTGCACCCGATGGCCAACATCGTCACCCGCGCGGTGGGGGTGCAGGACGATCTGGAACTGGAAGAAACGAGGTTCGTGGTGCTGCCCGGCGACAGCTTCCTGCTGTGCAGCGACGGTCTGAACAAGACCGCGGAGGACCACGAGCTGTGTGAGGTACTGGGCCACGAGGACCCCTATCAGGTGGTCCGCAGCCTGGTGCATCTGGGCTTGACCCGGGGCGCGCCGGACAACATCACGGCGGTAGTCGTCAAAGCATCCTGAAAAAGAAAAAAAGACCAGCATGGACATAGAAATTCCGGGGTATGAAATCGAACGCGAGCTGGGCGACGGCGCGATGGCCGTGGTCTACCTGGCCACCCAGCGTTCGCTGGAGCGCAAGGTCGCGTTGAAGGTGATGGCCGCGGCGCTGGCCGCCGACGCCAGCTTCTGCGAACGCTTCCTGCGCGAGGGCAAGACCCTGGCGCGGCTGTCGCATCCGCACACCGTCACCATCCACGACATCGGCAACGTCGGCAGCCTGTACTACATGGCCATGGAGTACCTGCCCAACGGCACGCTGAAGGAGCGCATCAGCGCCGGCCTCAGCCCCGAGCAGGGCCTGGTGTGGCTGCGCCAGATCGCCTCCGCGCTGGGCTACGCCCATGCCCAGGGCCTGGTGCATCGCGACGTCAAGCCGGCCAACATCCTGTTCCGCGCCGACGGTGGCGCGGTGCTCTCGGACTTCGGCATCGCCAAGGCGCTGGACGACCGCACCCAGTTCACCCAGGCCGGCTTCGCCGTCGGCACCCCCAGCTACATGAGCCCCGAGCAGGCGCGCGGCCTGGAGATCGACGGCCGCGCCGACCTCTACGCCCTGGGCGTGGTGCTCTACGAAATCCTCACCGGCAAGCTGCCCTACGTCGGCTCGGACTCGCTGTCCACCGCCCTGGCGCACCTCACAGAGCCGCTGCCGGAGCTGCCCATCGCCCAGGGCCGCTACCAGGAGATCCTCACCCGCCTGCTGGCCAAGGACCCCAAGGACCGCTACCCGGATGCCGCCGCGCTGATCGCGGCCCTCGACCGCCTGCCGAGCCTGCCCACGGCGGCCCCGGCCGACGACGATGGCGCCACCCAGTTCCGCCCCCTCGGCCTGCCGCCGACCCCACCCGCCGCGCCGACCGGCAGCGGCATGACCGGGCTGACCCCGGTCTCGGTGACCATGCCCCCACTGGACGCCCCCGCACCGCCGACCCAGGTCACGCCGCCGGCGACACCCCCGGCCACGCCGCCCAAGAAGGGCAAGCGCGCCTCGGTGCTGGACACCGAACTCAGCGCCGCTGCCGGCCAGCCCACCAGTGGCCCCAACCGCGCACCGCTGATCGCCGCCGGCCTGGCCGTGCTCGGCCTCGCCGGCATCGGCGGCGGTGCCTACTGGTGGCTGAACCAGTCGCCGGCCAAACCCGACACCGCCCAGGTCGACGGTGGCCAGGTCGACGGCGGCGCCACCGGTACGCCAGGCAGCGAAGGCGACCAGCCGGCAGACAGCGGTTCCAGTGCTGACGCCAAGCCCGTGGGCAACCAGGACGGTGGCAGCCGTCCGCTGATCATGGCCGGCAAGAAAACCCTCTTCGAGCGCGTGCTGAGCAAGCCCGGCGCACGCTTCGCCAGCGCCCCCGGCGCCGAGGCCGACGGCGCGCCGGTGCCGGCCTTCTCGGTGTTCTACGTGTACGCGCGCAAGGTCGTGGGCGGCACGCCCTGGGTCGAAGTGGGGGCCTCCAGCGATGGCCACCGCGATGGCTGGCTGCCCCTGGACAAGCTCAGCGACTGGAAGCAGAGCCTGGTGCTGAAGTTCACCGAACGCTCCGGCCGCTCGCCGGTGATGTTCCTGCGTGACCCGGAGCAGGTGGAGCTCTACCTCGCCGACTCCAGCAAGGCGCGCAACGCCGTGCACCAGGCCCAGTTCGGCGACAGCACCGACCCGGAGATCGTCGCCATCGAGCCGGCCGCCAGCGCCATCCCCCAGGACCAGTTCTACCTGCTGCCGATCTTCGATTCCCGCGAAAGCTTCGACGCCAGCGGCCAGCCGGTGCAGCTGCTCAACGTCGCCTCCATCGACCCGGGCGACACGCCCCAGGTGAAGGGCGAGGGCAGCGCGCCGGCGGCGAAGACCGATGCCTTCCGCACCGCCATCGTGCTGGTGGTGGACACCTCGGTGTCCATGCAGCCCTACATCGACCGCGTGCGCGACGTGGTGCACGAGCTGCACAACCAGATCGCCGCCCGGGGCGAGCTGGACAGCGTCAGCTTCGGCATGGTCGGTTTCCGCAGCAACACCGACAAGACGCCGGGCCTGGAGTACACCGCCAAGACCCTGGTGAGCCTGGACGAGGGGCGCAATCCGGACCAGTTCCTGCAACTGGCGCAGCAGGTCAAGGCCACCAACGTCTCCAGCCACGACTTCAACGAGGACGCCTTCGCCGGTGTCATGGAAGCGGTCGACGGCATGGACTGGAGCGGCTACGGCGGGCGCCTGATCCTGCTGGTCAGCGATGCCGGCGCGATCCGCAAGAACGACCCCCTGGGCCGTACCCAGATGAACGAGGCCGAGGTGCGCGAGGCGGCGCTGCGCAAGCAGATCAAGATATACGCCCTGCACCTGAAGACCGACGCCGGGAAGAAGAACCACGGCTTCGCCGAGCAGCAGTACCGCAGCCTCACCGCCGATGCCAACCCGCAGATCGGCGACCTGTACATCCCGGTGGCCGGTGGCGACGTGAAGAAGTTCGGCGACAGCATCGGCGAGATCGGCAGCGTCTTCGCCGACCTGGTGCACAAGGTGCGCAGCGACGCACCGCTGGAGGCGCCGGTGGCGGGCAACAGCATCGCCGCCAAGACCGCCGCCATCGGCTACGCCATGCACATGGACTTCCTCGGCCACAAGTCCCAGGCCCGCGCGCCGCAGCTGGTGACCGCCTGGACCTCCGACCGCGACCTGACCAACCCGCAGCTGCCGGCCTTTCAGGTCTGCGTGCTGCTGACCAAGCTGCAGCTCAACGACCTGCAGCAGTCGCTGAAGGTGATCGTCGACGCCGCGCGCCGCACCCAGAGCTCGCCCAAGGACTTCTTCCAGGAGATCGCCAGCGCCAGTGCACACATGGCCCGCGACCCCTCGAAACTGGCCCGTGGCAGCAACCTGGCGCAGAGCGGCATCCTCGGCGAGTACCTGGAAGGGCTGCCGTACCGCAGCAAGTCGCTGAACATGAACCAGGACCTGTGGCTGTCGTTGTCTGTGGCCGAGCAGGAGGACTTCATCGACGAGCTGGAGTCGAAGATCCGCCTCTACGAGACCTTCCACAACGACACCGCCAACTGGGTGCGCTTCGGCGACGCGGCGCCCGGCGACGCCCTCTACCGCGTACCGCTGTCGACGCTGCCCTGATGCTCAGGCTTCGTGACCTGCGCAAGACGCGGGGGCAGGGCGCCCAGCGCTACAGCCTGGAAATCCCCAGGCTGGACCTGCGCGCCGGGCAACGCCTGGCCCTGGTCGGCCCCAGCGGCAGCGGCAAGAGCACGGTGCTCGACCTGCTGGCGCTGATCCTCTCGCCGGATGCCGGCGGGGTGATGGAGTGTGAGCTGGACGGGCGCGTGCGCGACGTCGCCGCGCTGTGGAAGCAGGGGCGCAGCGACGAGCTGGCGGCCCTGCGGGGTCGCGGCATCGGCTATGTGCTGCAGACCGGCGGGCTCTTGGGCTACCTCGACGTGGCCGGCAACATCGGCCTGCCCCGCGCGCTGCTGGGCATGCCGGACGACGATACGGTGCGCCACCTGGCCAGCCACCTGGAAATCGCCGATCAACTGGGCAAGCGCCCGTCGGCGCTCTCGGTGGGGCAGCGCCAGCGCGTCGGCATCGCCCGCGCCCTGGCCCACCGGCCACGCCTGCTGCTGGCCGACGAACCCACCGCGTCCCTCGACCCGATCAACGCCGAGCGGGTGATGCAACTGCTGGTCGAGCAGGCCCGGCTCCATGACCTGTGCCTGGTGGTGGCGACCCACGACCAGGCCCTGGCGGCCCGCGCCGGGCTGAGCCCCTTGCCCCTGGCGCTGCAGCGGGGCGTCGATGGCGGCGTCACCGCCACCCTCGCGGAGGCCGGCTGATGCGCAAGGGCCTGCTCGCCGCACTGGCCTGGCACGACTACCGCAACGAGGCGCGGCTCTCGGCCTGCGCGGTGCTCGCGCTGGTCGCCGTGGTCGCACCGCTGCTGGTGCTGTTCGGCCTCAAGCACGGCCTGGTCAGCACCCTCACCGAACGCCTGGAGCGCGACCCCGCCGTGCGCGAGGTGATTCCCCTGGGCGGCGCCCGCTACAACCTCGCCAGCATCGCCGAGCTCGCCGCGCGCCCCGAGGTGGCTTTCGTGGTGCCGCGTACCCGGCAGATCGCCGCCACCGTCGACCTGCACGCCGACGGCGGCAGCCAGCCGCTGACCGTGGAGATGGTGCCCACCGCCGAGGGCGACCCGCTGGTGCCGCCCGCACAACTGCCCCAGGACAGCGGCGAGGTGGTGCTCAGCCAGCGCGCCGCCGAGCGCCTGGGGGTCAAGGCGGGCGACGCGCTCACCGCCGCTTTCGGCCGTTCCGTGTCCGGCACCCCCGAGTACCAGCGCACCCGCGTGAAGGTGAAGGCGGTGCTGCCCCTGGAAGCCTTCCAGCGCCAGGCCCTGTTCGCTCGCCTGGACCTGCTGGAGGCGGTGGAGGACTACCGCGACGGGCTGGCCGTGGAGCGCTTCGGCTGGCCGGGCCGCGAAGCCGCCAGCGGTGCGCGGGCGCGGGTCTACCCCGGCTTCCGCCTCTACGCGCGCGATCTGGACGCGGTGGAGACGCTGCGCCTGCACTTCGCCGGCCGCGACCAGGAGGTCGCCACCCAGGCCGAGGCCATCGCCCAGGTGCGCTCGCTCAGCCGCAACCTGACCCTGGTGTTCTGGATCATCGCCGGGCTGGCCCTGGCCGGCGCCTTCGCGGCGATGGCCGCCAGCACCCTGGCGGCGGTGGAGCGCAAGCGCCGCGAACTCTCGGTGCTGCGCCTGCTGGGCGTCTCCACCGCCGCGCTGGTCTCCTTCGTGGTGCTGCAGGCGCTCTATACCGGCGCCTTCAGCCTGGCCCTGGCGGGCGTGCTGTACCTCGCCGCCGAGGCCGGGCTCAACCGATTGTTCCAGTCGGCGGCTGGTGAATACGCCTGCCGCCTGCTGTTCTCCCATTACCTGCTGGCGTTGCTGGCGACCCTGGCCTGCAGTGCGCTGGCCGCGGCGACCGGTGGCTGGCGCGCGGCCCGAATCGAAGCTTCGGAAGGACTACGTGATGTTTAAGTTGCTGACAGTCGCATTCTCACTGTCCCTGGCGGTGGCCACGGCGCACGCCGAGCCGAACCCGCTGTACAACCCCAAGCCGCTGCCGGACGACGTCAGCCTGCCGCTGCCCTGCGAAGGCGAGATGGTGTTCCGCTACGTCTACGTGCTGGCCAAGGGCACCCTGGACGACCGCGAAGTGAGCCTCGGCTACCCCTTCAGCGAGGGTGAGACCGGCTACCAGCAATCGTTCATCTCCGGCTACCGCCGCGACTTCATCAACGGCCAGTTCACCCTCTCGGACCTGTCCAAGGACTGGCAGTCCAAGCTTTCCGCCAGCCTGCCGAAGCCGGAGAAGGGCACGCCGCTCAAGCCGATGCTGTACTTCGTCGGCAAGTACGAAGTGACCCAGCGCCAGTACGACCTGGTGATGGCCCAGGCCGCTTCCCTGGCCGGCCAGGGTGAGCCGCCGGCCTGCGAGCCGGCCCCGGCGGGCATGGCCTCGCGCCTGCCCAAGGTCAAGCTGTCGCGCTTCGAGGCCGAGCGCTTCGGCGCGGTGTACAGCGCCTGGCTGCTGAAGAACCACCGCGACCTGCTGCCCATCAGCGGTCGGGGCGGCAAGGCCGAGGACGGCGGCGTCGGCTTCGTGCGCCTGCCCACCGAGGTGGAATGGGAGTTCGCCGCCCGTGGCGCCCACGCGGTGAGCCGCCAGGAGCTGGAGGCACGGCTGTTCCCGCGCAAGCAGGAAGGTGCCGAGGGCGACGGCCCGCTGGGTGACTGGGCGGTGTACAACCAGGTCGCCGGCGGCACCGGCCAGGCCGCGCGCCTGTTGCCCATCGGCCTGAAGAAGCCCAACCCCATCGGCCTGTTCGACGTCATCGGCAACGCCGCCGAGATGGTCCAGGAATCCTTCCAGCTGGTGCATGCCGGGCGCCGTCAGGGCACCTACGGTGGCTTCGTGGTCAAGGGCGGCAACTACCTGGAAGGGGAGATGACCCTGTTCACCGGCATGCGCCGCGAGTACCCGCTGTTCGCCGCCGACGGCACCGAGCAGCAGAACGAGACCACGGGCTTTCGCGTGGCCATCGGCGCGCTGTCGGCCCCGCGCTCGCGCTACAAGGACCTGTTCGAGCAGTGGAAGGCCGAGGGCCGCGCCTCCTCGCTCACCGACGAGATCGCCGACGACCAGGACCCGACCCAGCTGCTCGACAGCATCATCGCCAGCAGCGCCGACCCCGAGCTTCAGGGGCGCCTGGCGCTGGTCAACGAGGAGCTCAAGCGCAACATCTCGCTGATCGCCAAGCAGCGCGAGGAGGCGGCCGGCAACCTGATCCAGTCCGCCGCCCTGGTGGCCGAGACCATCAACAACTACAACATCCGCCTGACCAACCTGAAGAAGAGCCGCGACCAGGCCAAGGCGGCCAAGGACGACGCCTCGGCCAAGCTCTACGAGAGTGCGATGGCCAACGGCAAGACGGCACTCGACGGCGCCGTGGCGATCTATATTGACAACCTGGCGACCGGTACTCGCTATACCGATGCGGTGATCCAGGCGCAGTTCCAGCGGACCAAGGAAGAACTCAACCGCAACCCGGTGCTGGGCAAGAGTCTCGTGACGCGCGCCACGCTTTTCGTCAAGCATGTGGGCGAGTATCGTCAGCAGCGCAGGGCGGACCCGGAAGCGATTCTGAAAGAACTGCTCGGCCCCTGAGGCCACGCGACAAGGACGGCGTTTTAGGTGGCTTCCGTGAAGCCTTAATGGATTGGCAAGCCACTGAGAAGCGTAAGCGAGGCCGCCAGCGCAAGGCGAAAGCAGGTGAGAAAGCGGAGTCTACGAGCTGTAGATGAGCATTTCGAGACTGTTTTCAACGCTGCGATGGCAACGCAGATAGCTTCTCAGCGGCTTGTTAGACACACTCAAGAACGAGAGCAATGACCATGGCAACCCCACGCAACATTCCCGCATTTTCCGCAGTACGCACCGCACTGTTCACCGCCGTCACCTGCACCAGCGTGCTGCTCACCGGCTGCGCCGGCATGGGCGCCCCCAGCTCCAAGGTCGCGGCCAGCACCAAGGCCGAGTACTACCCGCAGTGCTACCAGCCGGTCAGCCAGCTGCGCGCCTCCGACCAGGCGATGACCCAGTCGGTCGCCACCGGCGCCATCGCCGGCGGCGTGATCGGCGCCCTGGCGGGCGGCCTTTCCGGCGGTGACCACGCCGGCCGCAACGCGCTGATCGGCGCAGCGGGCGGTGCCCTGGTGGGCGGCGCAGCGGGTTACTACAGCGCTCGCCAGCAGCAGATCGCCGACGACAACGCGCGCATTGCCTCCTACGCCAGCGACATCGATCGCAGCAGCGGCGAGATCGACCGCAGCATCAAGTACGCCAGCGCCGCGCAGAACTGCTACCAGCGCGAATTCGCCAACCTGCAGGCCTCGCGCAAGGCCAAGACCGTCAGCGAGACCGAAGGCCGCCTGCGCCTGGCCGAGATCGTCAGCGGCCTGAACGAAACCAACGCCCTGATGGCCGCCGTCGACGGTCGTGCCGGCGAGAACATCAACACCTACACCCAGGCCTACGAGAAAGACCTGCAGACCGTCGGTGTCGAGCGCAAGGACGTGAGCCAGGTCGTCGCCGCCGAGACGCCGGTCACCCCGGCCACCACCAAGACGTCGACCAAGACCACCACCAAGACCACCACCCCGCCGAAGAAGACCACCACCACCGCCAAGGCGGTGCCGAAAGAGGCGGTGAGCACCGAGCGCACCCTGCAACAGGCCGAGGCCAAGCGCGCCGAAAGCCAGAAGGTCGCCAGCCGTGGCCAGACCATGGTCAGCGACGTGTGCAACAGCCCCGACATGGGTGACTGGGCCCCGGCCAGCTGCGCCTCCAAGGCCTGACCCCTCGGCAGGCCCCTCCAGCCCGCCGCCTGCATCACCCGCCCGCCCGGGCGGGTGATTGCCTTCCAGCGACAGCCCTTCGTTTTTCACCTCGTACCCGAGAGCGGTGCTGCGTGCCGCCGGGTGGCCCCTGGACCGTGCCGGGGGTGCCGGGCCGGCTCAGTGGCCCCGCAGCGTGCGGGTGAAGCGCTGGATGGTGTCCACGACCCGCTGGGCTCCCTCCTGGATGCTCTGGATGGCCCGGCCCGCCTCGTTGGCCAGGCGTACACCCTGGTCCACCTTCTCGCAGCTCTCGCGCATGCTGCCGACGGCTTCCTGGGCCAGCTCATGGTTGCGCTTGACCACCTCGACTATCTCCTCGGTGGCCCGTGCGGTGCGTGCGGCGAGGTTGCGCACCTCGTCCGCCACCACCGCGAAGCCACGGCCTTGCTCACCGGCGCGCGCCGCTTCGATGGCGGCGTTGAGGGCCAGCAGGTTGGTCTGGTCGGCGATGCCACGGATGGACTGCACGATGCTGTTGATCACGTCGGACTGCTGGCTCACGGCGCCGATCCGCTCGGCGGCATGGTTCAGCTCCCCGGCGATGCCCTGGACCAGCGCCACGGTGCGATTGACCACTTCTGCGCCGCCCTGGGCCTCGGCGTCGGTCTGTCGCGCGGTGTCGTAGGCCACATGGGCCGCTTCGGACTCGGCCTGCTGCTCGAGCACCTCGATGGTGATGTCGGAGGCGAACTTGACGATCTTGTACAGCTTGCCGCGGGTGTCGAAGACCGGGTTGTAGCTGGCCTCCAGCCAGATGACGCCACCGTGGCTGTTACGCCGTTCGAAGCGACCGCTGACGTACTCGCCCCGGTTCAGGCGCTGCCAGAACTGCTGGTAGCCGGGGTTGCCGGCTTCCTCCCTCGAACAGAAGATCCGATGGTGCTTGCCGACGACATCCTGCGTGCGGTAGCCCGTCACCGCGAGGAAGTTCTCGTTGGCGGCGACCACCTCGCCGGCCGGGTTGAATTCGATGACCGCCATGGAGCGGTTGAGGGCATTGATGATCGCGTCCTCCTCATGTTCGTGCATGAGGTTGGCGCTGATGTCGGTGGCCAGCTTGATCACCTTGGTGACCCGCCCGCTGGCGTCGCGTACCGGGTTGTAGGTGGCCTCCAGCCACACATCGTGCCCCTGCTTGTCCAGCCGCAGGAAACGCTCGCGGATGAATTCGCCCTGGGCCAGCCGCTCCCAGAAGCGCCGGTATTCGGCGCTGTCGGCCAGCGCGGGTTCGCAGAACAGGCGGTGGTGCCGGCCGGAGATCTCGTCCAGGCGGTAGCCCATGGTGCGCAGGAAGTTGTCGTTGGCCGCGACGATGGTGCCGTCGGGCAGGAACTCGATGATGGCCTGGGAGCGGTCCAGCGCGTCGCGCAGGGCGTGTGCCGTGGCCAGTTCATCCTGGCACCTGGCCAGTTCGTTTTTCAGGGCTGCACTGAACAGGATCATTTCACGTCGCTCCAAGGTGGCGTCGGGCGTGTGGGGGGGCTACACGCACACCCGGATTCAAAAGGGCCCAGCGGCACCGGCGACGGAGTGGGGAAGTCGCCGACTGCGCATCGCCGGGCCACGAACTCAGGGGCGGTCGCCCCTCAAAATCTGGGCCGGGATCTGCTCCAGGGGGATTTCGCGTCGCACCGCGTCCAGCTTGCGGGCTTCCTTGGGCATGCCGTAGACCACGCAGGTGGCCTCGTCCTGCCCCAAAGTGTAGGCGCCGGCTTCGTACATTTCCCGCAGGCCTCGGGCACCGTCATCGCCCATGCCGGTCATGATGATGCCGGTGGCGTTGGCGCCGGCGGCGCGGGCCGTGGAGCGGAATAGCACATCCACCGAGGGCTTGTGCCGGGACACCGGCGGCCCGTCGACGATGTCCACCACGTATTGCGCGCCGTTGCGCTTGAGCAGCATGTGGCGGCCACCGGGGGCAATCAGCGCGCGGCCGGGAATCACCCGGTCGCCGTGGCGCGCCTCGCGCACCTCGATCTGGCAGAGGCCGTCCAGCCGTGCGGCGAAGGCCGCGGTGAATTTTTCCGGCATGTGCTGGACGATGACGATGCCCGGGCAGACCCGGGGCAGGGCAGTGAGCACGTATTCCAGGGCCTGGGTGCCGCCGGTGGAGGTGCCCAGGGCGACGATGCGCTCGGTGGTGCGGGTCATGGCGGCCGGCCCGCCGGCCGGCAGGATGGCGTCGGCGCTGAGCTTGGGCGCCACGGCCGGCGTGGCGGACGCGGGGGCGCCGGGCAAGCGCTTGAGGCGCGCCTGTGACGCGGCCTTGATGGCCCCCACCAGCTCCTCGGTGGCCTCGATGAGGAACTGGCGCAGGTTGCCCTGGGGCTTGGTGACGATGGCCACGGCACCGGCGGCCAGGGCCTCCATGGTGGTGGCCGCGCCTTTCTCGGTCAGGGTCGAGCAGATCACCACTGGCGTGGGTCGCTCCACCATCAGCTTCTTCAGGAAGGAGATGCCGTCCATGCGCGGCATCTCCACGTCCAGCACGATCACGTCCGGCCAGTTGCGGTTCATCCGCTCCAGGGCGAACAGCGGGTCGGCGGCGGCACCGATCACCTCGATGCCACTGTGGCCGGACAGGCTGCCGGTCAGTACCTGCCGAACGACGGCGGAGTCGTCGACGATCATCACCTTGATCTTGTTCATGGCGAGCAGGCCTCGTAGCGCCGACTGGCAAGTTGTTGCGGGTTGGGGTGGCGGAGCGCGACGTTGCCGCTCCACACGTCGAAGATCAGGTTGCGGTAGCCCTCGCCGCCGACGTGGCGGGCGTGGCAGGCGAGCCCGTGGGCGGCCAGCAGGGCCAGGCCGGCCTCGACGTTCTTGTGGCCGATGTGCCGGCGCTCGCGGCTGCCGAACATGTTGCCACCGCCGAACAGGCTGACCCGGTAGTCCGTGGCGCGGGTGCCGCTGTCGCGGATCTCCTGCAGCAGCTGGTGCAAGGCTTCGTCGGCGTAGCGCCCGTCCGGTTCGCGGCCCGGGTGGCGGCAGGTGGGCAGCATGTAGTGGCACATGCCACCCAGCAGCGCCTCGCGGTGCCAGAGCACGATGGAGACGCAGGAGCCCAGCAGGGTGCGCAAGCGGGTGTAGCGGTCGCCGAAATACAACTCGCCCGGCTGCAGGAACACCTCGATGACGCCCTGGGGCTTACGCATGGGGCCTCCGGTAGATCGACGGGCGCACCGATTGCAGCTCGTCACTGATGCCATTGAGGCTTTCCGAATGACTGACCAGGAAATAGCCGCCCGGGCGCAGGCGTGCGCAGAGGCGCTGCACCACCTGGCGCTTGGTGTCGGCATCGAAGTAGATCATCACGTTGCGCAGGAAGATCACGTCGAACACGCCCACGTCCGGCAGCGCGTTGTTGAGGTTGATCTGGCGGAACTGCACGCGGCGCTTGAGGGCCGGGTCCAGGGTGAACAGCCCTTCGTTGCGCCCGGTGCCCCGCAGGCAGAAGCGCTGGCGTAGGTTGCCGGGGATGCCTTCGGCGTCTTCCAGCGGGTAGAGCCCGGCCCGGGCCTTGTCGAGGATGCGCGTGCTGATGTCCGAGGCGAGGATTTCCCAGGGGCGGGCGGCAACGGCATCGGCCAGCAGCAGGGCCAGGGTGTAGGGCTCCTCGCCGCTGGAGCAGGCGGCGCTCCAGATGCGCAGCGGGCCGCTGCCGCTGCGTAGCTCCGTGCCGAGCTTCTCGCGCAGGAACTCGAAGTGCTTGGGCTCGCGGAAGAAGTAGGTCTCGTTGGTGGTCAAGAGGTCGACGGCGATCTGCAACTCACCCTTGTCCTTCATCAGCAACTGGTAGTAGTCGCCGTAGCTGCCCAGGCCGAAATGGCGCAGGCGCTTGCTGAGCCGGCCGGCGATGAGCTGGCGCTTGGCTTCCGACATGGCGATGCCGGCGATCTCGTGGATCATCCCGCGGAACTGCTGGAACTCGCGGTTGGAGAGGCTGAGATCGGTCATGGCGGGCTCCCGGTCAGGCCGACTGTTGCAGGTCGGCAGTGGTGCCGACCTCGGCCAGGCGCTGCAGGTCGTCCAGGGACAGCACCTGGCCGATGTCCAGCAGCACCACCAGGCGGCCGTCGAGCTTGGCCATGCCGCGGATGAAGTCGGTGCGGATGCGGGCGCCGAAGCGGGGGGCCGGTTCGATGTCCTGGGCGGCGATCTCGACCACGGCGTTGACCGCCTCGACGAGGATGCCCATCACCTGGCGCAGGTCGTCGCGCTCCACCTCCAGGATGACGATGCAGCTGCGCCGGCTGATGGCGGTGTGCCCGGCGCCGAGGCGCTGGCGCAGGTCCATGATCGGCACCACGCCACCGCGCAGGTTGATCACCCCCAGCACGCAGGACGGCATCATCGGCACCGGGGTCAGGTGGCCGTACTCGATGATCTCGCGCACGCTGCGGGTGCCGACGGCGAACACTTCGTCGGCCAGGGTGAAGGTCAGGTACTGCTGGGGCGCATCCGGCTGGGTGGTGTCGCCGGGGCGGCTGAAGACGCTGGACATGCTTCGCTCCTGGGGGGCACCGGCAGGTGCCCCGGTCACGGTATCGAAAGGTCGGGTCAGTGCTGGAAGCGGACGAAGCCGGCCGGTACTGCGTCGTCGAAGGCGTCGTCACGGTCCTCCACCACCCTGAGGGAGGCCTTGCGGGCCGCACCGGCCTTGCCCTTGGCACTGGCATCACGGCCGGCCTTGCCGGCGCTGGCGACCTTGAAGAAATCCATCAGCTGCTGCAGTTGCTCGGCCTGGCCGCTCATCTCCTCGGCGGTGGCGGCCAACTCCTCGGCGGAGGAGGCGGACTGCTGGGTGATCTCGCTGAGCTGGCTCATCGCGGTGTTGATCTGGCTGACGCCGGTGGTCTGCTCTTCCGAGGCGGCGGCGATCTCCTGCACCAGGTCGGAGGTCTTGGCGATGGAGGGCACCATCTGGTCCAGCAGGGTGCCGGCGCGTTCGGCCAGGGAGACGCTGCTCTTGGCCACTTCGCTGATCTCCAGAGCAGCCACCTGGCTGCGTTCGGCCAGCTTGCGCACCTCGGCGGCCACCACCGCGAAGCCCTTGCCGTGCTCGCCGGCGCGGGCGGCCTCGATGGCGGCGTTGAGGGCCAGCAGGTTGGTCTGGTAGGCGATGTCGTCGACGATGCCGATCTTCTCGGCGATGGTCTTCATGGCCGCCACGGTGTCGCGCACGGCCTGGCCACCTTCGTCGGCTTCACGGGCGGCCTTGCCGGCCATGCCGTCGGTGACCTTGGCGTTCTCGGTGTTCTGCGCGATGGAGGCGGACATCTGCTCCATCGAGGCGCTGGTTTCCTCCACCGAGGCGGCTTGTTCGGAAGCGCCCTGGCTCATGCTCTGGGCGGTGGCGGAGATCTGCTCCGAGGCGCTGGTCAGCGAGTCGGCGTTGCTGCGCACCTCGCCGATGATCTGGCTGAGTTTCTCCACCATGGTCTTGATGGCCGCCAGCATGCTGCCGGTGTCGCCGGGCTTGGTCTCGACGGTGGCGGTCAGGTCGCCGGCGGCGATGCGGCTGACCACGTCCACGGCGTAGGCCGGTTCGCCACCCAGCTGGCGCAGCAGGTTGCGAGTGACCAGGCCGCCGATCAGGCCGATCACCAACAGGGTGACGGCAGAGACCACGATGGAGATCAGGGTGGCCTGACCGAGGGTGGCTTCGGCCCGCTGGCCGCCTTCGGTGGCCATGCGGATGTTGTAGTCACGGTGCTTGCTCAGGGCCTCGTTGAGCGTGGCGATCTCGTGGCTCTGCAGCGCGACCATGCCGTCCCGGGCCAGCTCGTTCTCATTGGCCCTGGAATGGGCCAGCAGCTTGTTCACGCCGATGAGGAAGGCCTCGATGGCCTTGCGGTCAGTGGCCAGCAGTTGCTCGTCTTCGCTGTCGGAGAGCAGCTTGGTGTAGTCCTCGATGGCGGACTGGATGGCGCCCTCGTTGTCGAGCAGGCCCTTGTCCAGCTCCTTCATGGCGGCCTCGTCGGTGGTGAGGATGTGGGTGTAGATCTGCTGGATATGCTGGTTGAGCGCATTACGCAGGGTGTTGATCACCACGATGCTCGGCACCGAGTTGATGTTGGCGTAGTTGGCGGCGGTGTAGACCTGGTTCATCTGCTGGTAGGACACCCCCGAGAGCAGGAGGATGCCGAGCAGGGCGGACATCACCAGGAGGATCATTTTCTTGCTGATGGTCATTTTCAGGACTCCTGTGCGCGTCTGCGCAATCAGACGAGGGACAGTCGGGGGGTGCTGCGCTGGCCAGCCAGCGCGGCGATCTGGTCGACGTTCAGCACCTGCTCCATGCGCAGCAGGGTGAGGAAGCGTTCGTCCACACGGGCGAGGTCTTCGATGTATTCCGGGGGCACGCGGCTGCCGAAGGCGGGGGCCTGGCGCAGGGCGCGCGGCTCGATCTCGGCGACGGCGGTGACGGCGTCCACCAGGGCGCCCATCAGCTGGGCCTCGTCACCGTCCTGCAGCTCGACGATGACGATGCAGGTGCGTGCGCCCAGTTCGGTGCTGCCGAGGCCGAAGCGCTCGGCGAGGTCGATGATCGGCACCACGGCGCCGCGCAGGTTGATCACCCCGCGCACCAGCGGCGGCATCATCGGCACCTGGGTGATGGCGTGGAATTCGAGGATCTCCCGCACGTAGCGGGTGGCGACGCCGAACAGGTCGCGGCCGACCCGGAAGGTCAGGTACTGGCGTTGCTCGTCGTCGACGAACTCCGGCAGGGGCAGGCTGGCGGTACTCATTGCAGGCTACTCCGTTGGCTGAGGGCGGCGCCGCTGGCGCCGGGGCGGCCAGGCTGCGCGAACTGGGCGAGCAGGCCGGGGATGTCGAGGATCAGCGCCACCGCGCCGCTGCCGAGGATGGTGAAGCCGGAGAGCGACGGCACCTGGCCGAACACCCTGCCCAGCG
Source organism: Pseudomonas sp. No.21 (assembly GCF_054558415.1). NCBI lineage: Bacteria > Pseudomonadati > Pseudomonadota > Gammaproteobacteria > Pseudomonadales > Pseudomonadaceae > Pseudomonas > Pseudomonas sp. No.21. The sequence goes on along the minus strand of NZ_BAAJNO010000008.1, from coordinate 325,791 downwards.
GCTTGATCACGGTCTGGAATTCGCCGTGGAGCTGGTCCACCACCAGGCCGGCGCGGACCCCGGCGTAGCTGACCACCACCACGTTCTCCCGGCGCGGGCGCGGGCTGGCTTCCTCGAACAGGTTGCGCAGGCGGATGAAGGGCAGCACGTCGCCGCGCAGGTCCAGCTGGTCGAGGTCGTCCAGGTCGCTGCTGGGCAGCTCGATGCATTCCTCCACCATGTCCAGGGGCACCACGTAGCTGGAGCTGCCGACGCCGATCAGGAAGCCGTCGATGATGGCCAGGGTCAGCGGCAGGCGGATGCGCACGCAGGTGCCGGCGCCCAGTCGGCTGTCCAGTTCCACCGTGCCGCGCAGGGCGGTGATGTTGCGCTTGACCACGTCCATGCCGACGCCGCGGCCGGAGAGGTTGCTGATCTGCTCGGCGGTGGAGAAACCCGGCTCGAAGATCAGGTTGAAGGTGTCCTTGTCCGAGAGCTGCTGGCCTTCGGTGACCAGGCCGCGCTGTACGGCCTTGGCGAGGATCTTCTCGGGGTTGAGGCCGCCGCCGTCGTCGCTCACTTCGATGACGATGCCGCCGGCTTCGTGGTAGGCGTTCAGGCGCACCACGCCCTGCAGGGGCTTGCCGCTGGCGCGACGCTGCTCGGCCGGCTCGATGCCGTGGTCCATGGCGTTGCGCACCAGGTGGGTGAGGGGGTCGCCGATCTTCTCCACCACGGTCTTGTCCAGCTCGGTGTCGCCACCGCTGATGTGCAGGACGATGTCCTTGCCCAGCTCCTTGGAGACGTCGCGCACCACCCGCTGGAAGCGGTTGAAGGTGGCGCCGATCTGCACCATGCGCAGGGTCAGGGCGGAGTCGCGGACTTCCTCCACCAGGCGCGAGAGGGTCTCGGCGGATTCGCTCATGTCCACCAGGCCGCAGCCCTGGGCGAGCATGCGGGTGTTGGCGCCGGCGATGATCAGCTCGCCCACCAGGTTGATCAGTTGGTCCAGCTTGCCGGCGTCGACGCGGATCAGGTTGGCCTCGCCACTGGCGCGGGCGGTTTCCTTGAGGGCCTTGCCCACTGCGGCGGTCTCGCCCGGTTCGGTGGCGGCCGGTGCCTCGGGGCTGGAGTCGGCCTGGGCTTCGTTGGCCTGCGGGGCATCGAGGCTGGCCAGTTCGGCCTCGCTCAGGGTGCCGCAACGCAGCAGGCGCTGGCGCTGGGCGTCGCCTTCGTCGGCCTGCTCGGCCAGCAGCTCGGCGTAGCGGGCGAGGGGGGCGCCGGGCGGCAGGATGCGGATGCGGCCGTCCTCGCGGACGAAGTCGAAGGCGCCCTCGATCACCGCCTGGTCGGCTTCGGTGGTGAAGGCCACTTCCAGGCCCAGGTAGCAGGCCTCCGGGTCGAGGGCGTCGAAGCTGGGCAGGTGGTCGATCACCGGCTCGATGTGCAGCAGGTCGCCGAAGGTCGCCAGGTAGCGCAGGAAGGCCACCGGGTCCATGCCGTTGCGCAGGCTGTCGGCACCGAAGCGCAGGGACAGGTGCCAGTGCCGGCTGGCGACGCCTTCGGCCGGAGCCGGGGTGCACCCGGCGGCGGTGGCGTCGGCAGCGGCGGCCGGGGTGGCGTCCAGGTACTGGCTGAGGCGTTGCACCAGTTCGGCTTCGTGGATGCCCATGACCTCCGGCAGCTCGGCCAGGTCGCGGCCCTCGGCGAGGTGGTTGACCAGGCCGACCAGGTGGTCGCCCACCAGCAGCATCAGGGCGCTGAGGTCGGCACCGAACGGCAGCTCGCCGGCACGGACGCGGTCCAGCACGCTTTCGGCCACGTGGGTGAAGGCGACGATGGAGTCGAAGCCGAACAGCCCGGAGGAGCCCTTGATGGTGTGGGCGGCGCGGAAGATGGCGTTGATCAGTTCGGGATCGTCCGGCGATTGCTCGATCTGCAGCAGGGCGTCTTCCATCTGCTGCAGCAGCTCCCGGCTTTCGGCGATGAAGGTGCCGATCACGCTGTCGAGGTTCATCAGTGCAGCCCTCCGATGGGGAGCAGGTCACGCAGGCCACTCAGTTGCAGGATCTCGGTCATGGCCGGGCTGGCCCCTTCGAGGCTGAGGTGGACGTGCTGGCGGCGGGCTTCCTGGCAGGCCGCCAGCAGCAACTGCAGGCCGGCGCAATCCACTTCCTCGATGGCGCTGAGGTCCAGGTGCAGGTCCACGGCCCCTTGCAGGGCGTTGGCCAGCAGCAGCTTGGTGTCGGCGGCGGTGTAGATGGTCAGCGCGCTGTCCAGGGCCAGGCGGCGGCTGCCATCGAGGGATTCAAGGGTGCTCATGGCGGTCTCCCGGTCAGGGCAGGATCAGTTTGGAAACGGCGGTGAGCATCTGCGCCGGCTGGAAGGGCTTGACCACCCAGGCCTTGGCCCCGGCGGCCTGGCCTTCGGCTTTCTTGGCGTCGCCGGCCTCGGTGGTGAGCATGATCACGGGGGTGAACTTGTAGGCCGCCAGCTGCTTGACGTTCTTCAGGAAGGTGATGCCGTCCATGTTCGGCATGTTCACGTCGCTGATGATCAGGTGGACCTTGCGGCCGTCGAGCTGGGTCAGCGCGTCCTTGCCGTCGACGCCTTCGAGCACGTCGTAGCCGGCGGTTTTCAAGGTCATGCCCACCACCTGGCGGATGGAGGCGGAGTCGTCGACGATGAGAATGGTCTTGGCCATGATGGGTCCTCAGAAGAAGGTGATGTCGGAAGCGGAATGGCTGGCGCCCGCGATGCCCGAGCCGCCCTGGCGGCCGTGGTGGATGGCGTGCTGTTCGGGAGTGGTGTAGGTGCTGGAGAGTTCGTCGAGCCAGGAGCGGGCGTCCACGTGGCGGGCGTCGTCCTGCTCCAGGTGCTGGGCCAGGCGGCCGATGTCGTCGCGCATGTGGCCGAGCATCTGGCTGACCCGGTCCTGGAACTGCAGGGCGACCAGCACCTCGGAGATTTCTTCGCCGACGGCGGCGTTGTCATTGCGCAGGGCGTTGCCATGCTCCACCAGGCGGGTGGCGCCGGAGCGGAACTGGGCGATCACCTGGCGGATCACCTGGCTGGCGTTTTCCAGGGTCCCGGCGTCGCGGGTGGCGTGTTCGTTGGAGACCTCCAGGGTGCGCTCGATGGCGCCGCTGACGGTCTCGATGGTGTCGCCGATGCGCTTGCCGGTTTCCTCGGAGAGGGTGGAGAGCTTGCGCACCTCGTCGGCGACCACGGCGAAGCCGCGGCCGGCCTCACCGGCGCGGGCGGCTTCGATGGCGGCGTTCAGGGCCAGCAGGTTGGTCTGCTTGGCCACATCGCCCACTTCCTTGGCCATGGTGCGCAGCTGGGCGGTGTAGCTGTTCAGCCGCTCCACCTCCTGCAGCAGGCTCTCCTTGCTGGAGAGCGCCAGGCGCAGCTGGCTGACGATGTCTTCGAGCTCCACCTCGCTCTGGGCCAGCAGGGTGACCAGGGCATCGCTGTCGGCCTGCATGCCGCTGGAGACGGCCTCGCTGATGCGGCCGGCGAGGCGGGCGAAGCGTTCGGAGAGGGCTTCGATGGCGGTCTGGGTCTGGTGGCGGGCGGATTCGATCTGCGCCGACCAGATCGGCGCGATGCTGGTGCACAGCTCCGGCAGGCCCTGCACGTGGCGCTCGGCTTCGAGCCGGGCACCTTCGGCCAGGGCTTCGTCGCGGGCCCGCTTGAGTGCCTTCTCGTGGACGGCGCCGCGCTGGGCGAGGACGACCCACAGCAGCAGCGTGGGCGCCACGGCGGCCAGGGCCCAGGCCGGGGAAGGGAACTGGCTGGCCGTCCAGAACAGCAGCGCGCAACCGGCACCGCAGAGGGCGATGGGCAGCCAGGGGACGCTGGAAGTGGGGTTCGGGCTAATCACGGTCGCGCTCCTCGAGGACACGGGGCCCGCAGCGGCGATACGTTGCGGGGGTGTGTCCAGCATGAGCGCGGGGCCTGCGCGGCCCTATCGTCCTATCCCGGTGATGGCATCGGGACATCCTGCTTTTTTGTAGGGATTTCCCGAGGGGCTGCGTCGCGCCGCGGCCCCTATCGAGTGGCTCAGGCGGTCAGGCCGTGGGTCATGGCGTACTTGATGATGTCGGCGTTGCAGGTGAAGCCCATCTTCTCCATCAGCCGGGTCTTGTGGGTGCTGACGGTCTTGTTGCTGATCACCAGCTGGTCGGCGATCTGGTTGACGCTGAGGCCCTGGGCCAGCAGGCGGAGGATCTGGAACTCGCGGTCGGAGAGCTGGGCGGCGGCATCGTCCGTGGGGCTGCTGCTGGCGAAGGCGAGCTGTTCGGCGATGCGCGGGTCCAGGTAACGCCCCCCATCGGCCACCCGGTGGATGGCGGCCAGCAGGGTCTCCGGGTTGTGGTCCTTGGTCAGGTAGCCGCTGGCGCCGGCGCGCAGGGCACGTTGGGCGATCTGCGCCTCGTTGTGCATGCTCAGCACCAGGATCGGCAGGCGCGGGTAGCGGCCGTGCACGCGGCTGATCAGGTCCTCGCCGCTGAGGCCGGGCATGCTCATGTCCAGCAGCAGCAGGTCGAACTCGCCCAGCCGCAGCTGCTCCAGCACCTGGGCGCCGTTCTCCGCTTCGGCCGCCACCTGCAGGCGAGTGTCGAACTCGATGAGTTGCTTGAGGCCGCCGCGCATGATGGCGTGGTCGTCGGCGATGAGGATGCGGGTCATGCCGTCTCCGTGGGCTCGTTGATGGGGAAGGTGGCCTGCACCGTGGTGCCCTGGCCGGGGTGGCTGAAGATCACCACTTCGCCGCCCAGGCTGGTGCCGCGCTCGCGCATGCCGGCCAGGCCCAGGGAGCGCTTGCCGACCTTGGCCGGGTCGAAGCCGTGGCCGTTGTCGGTGATGTCCAGCACGTAGCGGTCATCGAGCCGCTCCAGGCTGACCACCGCCCGGCTGGCACCGGAATGGCGGGCGATGTTGGTCAGCGCCTCCTGGACGATGCGGAAGGCGGTGGTGGCCTGGCTGTCGTCCAGGGCCGGTGCGCCGCTGTGGGCCACCAGCTCGAGGGTGATCTGCGTGTGGTGGCTGCGGAATTCGTCGATCAGCCATTCCAGGGCCGGGTAGAGCCCCATGTTCAGGGCCGCCGGGCGCAGGCTGGTGGCGATGGAACGCACCACGCCGATGGTGCGGTCGCACAGCGCCATGAGCCGCTCCACGTCCTCGCCGAGCCCCGGGGCCTGCTCGCCGTACTTCAGGCGCAGCAGGGATATGCCCATGCGCAGGGCGGTGAGGTGCTGGCCCAGTTCGTCGTGGATCTCCCGGGCGATCAGCTTGCGCTCCTCCTCGCGGGCGCTTTCCCGGCGGCTGGACAGCTCGCGCAGCTGGCGGTTGCTGGCGGCCAGGCGGCGTTCGGCCTTGCGGATGCCGCTGATGTCGCGGGCCACCGAGATGACGCTGGTCACCTCGCCCTCGGCGTTGCGCTCCGGCACCAGTTGCATGAGGTAGTGGATCTGCTTGTCGCTGGGGCCGTCGATGCCGTGGATCAGTTCTTCCTCCATGGACTCGCCGGTGGCGGCGACCTCGCGCACCAGGTCGCCCATGATGTCGACCTGGGAGTTGTCACCGAAGACTTCCCGTGCCGGCCGGCCACGGGCCTCCACCAGGGGCAGGCGGCACAGGGCTTCCAGGGCCGGGTTGGCGTAGAGCAGGCGGAAGTCGGGGGTCAGCCGGCCGATGGCGTCGGGCGTGTTCTCGATCAGCGCGCGGAATTGCCGCTCGTTGCGCAGCAGGGCGTCGGCGATGCGCCGCCGCTCGGTGAAGTCGTGCATCAGCACGAGGCTGTAGGGGCGCTGGTCGTAGCGGAAGCGGTTGAACTGCAACGTCACATAGCGCGGGAAATCCTCCCCCGGGACGTGCAGCTCGCAACTGAGCACGCGCTGGGTGTCCAAGGCTTCCTGCAGGCCATCCTCCCGGGCGAACAGTTCGGCGAACTGCTCCGTCAGCAGGGCCAGCACCGGTGCCAGCGGCTGCCCGACGAGGTGCTGGCGCGGCTGGCCGATCAGTTGGCAGGCGGCTTCGTTCAGGTAGCGGATGTTCTGCTCGCCATCGAGCAGCAGGACGCCATCGGCGGTGTAGTCCAGGGCGAAGCTCAGCAGGTGCATCTGCTCGGCCCGCTCCCGGTGCCCGGCAAGGGGTTGCAGGCGCACCAGGTAATGGGTGGGCTGGCTGCGACCGTCCTCGACCATGCTCAAGCCCAGGTGCAGCCAGCGGTGCTCGCCGGACGCGGTGGTGAAGCGCATCTCGCCGCAGGACAGGTCGTCGTGCTGGCGACGTGCCCGGTCAAGGGCCTCGCCCAGTGCCTGGCGATCCCCGGGGTGCAGCAGGCTGTCCAGCCGTATGCCGAGCAGGGTCTGCCGGGAGCGCCCGAGCAGCTCCTCCGAGGCTCGGTTGACGTGACGGACGGTGCCGTCCAGCTCCAGCAGGGCCAGCCCCACCGACGACGACTCGAATGCCCGACGAAAGATATCTCCCCCAGCGCTGTGGCCCATGACGCCCCCGATCACGTGCGATGCGACTGACGGAGTATGGATCAGTGGCGAAATGCTGGCAGGTTTTTGCTCAGGCCAGCCACCGGCGCTGCAGTGACCGGGTGCGCTCCGGGGCATGCACGGGGCGGATGGCCGCATCCGGGGCTCCGCCTCGCGGCCGGGGACGGCACGCATCGGGTGGGCATCGGGTGGGGTTCAAGGGCTGGGCGGCTCGACGCCTTGCTCGCGGTAGATGGACACCACCTCGCCGTTGCGGCGCATGGCCTCCAGTTCGCGACCGAGACGATCGTAGATCGCCGCGCGGTCGCTTTCGTAGAGCTTCTTCGAGACGGCGAAACGGTTTTCCACGCGGATCGGTTCGCGCAGCCCGGCGTAGGTGTAGTCGTGGAAGCGGATGTTCTCGAAGGCCGTGTCGATGGCGGCCTTGTCCAGGACGGCGATGGTGTCGATGCGACCGGCGCGGAACATCCGCACCAGGATGTCGTCGTCCACTGCCGGCTGCTTGTGCAGGGCCCTGTCGGCGTCGAAGCGCGGGAAGTACAGGGTGCTGCGCTTGACGCCGATGCGCAGGGGCGCCAGGTCCTCGTAGCGCTCCAGCCGCTGGGTGGGGCGGATGGTGAAGAGTATCTGCTTGTCCTGGGTGCCGATGCTCGGCAGGTAGTGCAGGTAGTGGTCGCGCTCCGGGTCGGGCAGCACCCGGGGCACCAGGTCGATGCGGCCATCGCGCAGGTCCGCCAGGCTGCGGGCGAACGGCGCATGGCGCCACTCCAGTTGCAGCCCGGCGCGCTCGGTGGCCACTTCCAGCACCTTGACCAGGGGGCCGGTGGGGCGCCCGTCGATGCTCCACATCTCGGGCGGGCGGTCGCGCAGGTCCACGCGCAGGGTGTCGGCCTGTGCCAGCACCGGGAGCAGCAGGATCAGGAAGGCAGAAAGCAAGCGCATGGGAGGTTCTTCTGTTTATTGTCCGCGCCCGTCGAGGGGCCCGCATGCCTGAACTGTGGTGCCCAAACCGCAGCGGCGCAACTCGACTCTCGCAGGGAGCGTCGCCGGCAGGCACCCGGCGGGAATGGGCAGGACGCCACGCGGGCTTCAGCCGACCCCGGGTTGAAAGCGCTCCTGCAGGATCAGCCCCGTCGCAGGGGTAGGCCGTGTGCGAACCGACGATGACGGGCGTGGAACCACGCGGGGAGGGATCAGCGCCGGTCCGGGCGCGACCAGATCCACAGGTTGCCGAGCAGCATGCCGGCCATGACCAGGTAGAGCCAGGCGCCGTGGGGCAGGGTGATGAGCATGATGGCCAGGGCCAGGAGCATCGAGGCGCTGGCGGCGAACTTGGCATGGCGGGCGATGGCGCGGCCGTTGCGCCAGTTCTTGAGGATGGGGCCGAACAGGCGGTGGTTCTCCAGCCAGTTGGCCAGGCGCGGCGAACTCTTCGAGGCGGCCCAGGCGGCGAGCATGACGAATTCGGTGGTGGGCAGGCCCGGCAGCACCAGGCCGACCATGCCGACGCCCAGGCTGGTGTAGGCCAGCAGGGCGAACAGCAGGCGGCTGATGCGCGAGCGCGATGGCGCGGGCGCGGCGACCGCAAGGTCGCCGGTCAGGGATTCAGGCGGGGGTGCTTGCACGGGCGTAGGCGTGTTGCAGCAGTTCACGGAAGCGGTTGAAGGCGGCGAGGGCGCCCTTGTCCACCTCGGCGTCCTGTTCGGCGCTCAGTTCCAGGCCGTCGAGGGTGCGGGTGAAGCTTTTCCAGCCTTCGGCGCGGCCGCCGGCCGGCTCGCCCAGGTGACGGGCACCGAAGGTTTCGGTCAGGCCCAGTGCGGCGACGCGCTTGATCAGGAAGGCGGCGCCGAGCTTGGAGCCTTCGGAAACGAACAGCCAGCCCAGGGCTTCGGCGAAGCTGGGGTTGTGCACGGCACCGGCGACCGGGGCGGGTACGTCGGTGTCCAGGTCGGCCAGGTCCAGGCGCGCCTGCTCGGCACGGCAGCGGGCGGGCAGGTCGGGGAAGACTTCGACCAGCGCGGCGTCCTGGTACAGGCTCTGCAGCTCGGCCTGGAACAGGTACTGGGCGACCACGAAGTGGGCGAAGTTCTCGCGGTTGGCGAAGGGGTCGTGGGCCTTGACCGCCTGGTCCAGCTCGGCGTGGGGCGCGTGGGTGATCTGGTTGATGCGTTGGGAACGGAGGGTGCTGGTCATGGAGTCATCCTGGTAATTGGCTTCTGTTGACGAGACGAACGAGGGCGTCCATCGCGTAAAAAATGCGCGCAAGGGGGTGTCGCGCCTGGCGGCCTCCCCCCACGCCGAAGCGGGAGGGGGGCCTTGCCGGCGGCGATCAGATGTCCCAGACGAGGTTGACGGAGAAGTTGCGGCCCGGTTGGGTCAGGCGGTCGAGGTTGGCCGGGGCGGTCACGCCGGCCTCGCCGACGCCGTCGTAGCCGCGCACGTCATCCCACAGCCAGTATTTCTTGTCGGTCAGGTTGTAGAGGCCGGCGTTGAGGGTGAGGTCGTCGGTCAGCCGGTAGTAGCCGGTCAGGTCGAGGATGCCGAAGCCCGGGGTCTTGAACTGGCTGCCGCTGCCATCCGGTGCCTTGAAGGTGCTGCCGTCGACGCGGGTCTTGCGCTTGCTCAGGGTCCAGCTCAGCAGGGCGCCGTACTCGTCCTGGTCGTAGCCCAGGCCGAACACGCCGGTCAGCGGGTTGACGCTGTTCAGCGGTGCGCCGGTCTCGTCGTTGCGACCACGGGCATAGGCGATGGACCCCTGGGTGTAGAGGCCCGGGAAGGCGCCGAATTGCTCCAGATCCAGGCGCCCCTTGGCTTCCACGCCACGGATGCTGGCATGGCGGATGTTCACGCTCTTGAAGGTGACGCCGGTGCTGGGGACGCTGGCGTTCTCGTCGATGAAGTCGCGGTATTCGTTGTAGAAGGCTGCCACGTCGAAGCTGCCGCCCTCGAAGCTGCCACGCAGGCCGGTTTCCACCCCACGGCTCTTTTCCGGCTCCAGGTTCGGGTTGGGCTCGACGCTGTAGCCGCCGGCCAGGTTCTGGAAGCGGCCATAGAGGGCCTTGGCGGTGGGGGTGCGGAAGCCCTCGGCATACTGGCCGAACCAGGTGTAGTGCTCGTCGAAGGCGTAGGTCACGCCGAACTTGGGCGAGACACGGTCCCAGGTCTTGCTCTTGTCGCTGAAGGCGTTGACGGTGCTGTTGCTGATGGAGGCGAGGAATTCGCTGGTCAGCTCGGGGTCCAGGCGGGTGTAGTCGTAGCGCACACCCGGCAGGAAGGTCCACTGGTTCCAGCGGATCTCGTCCTGGGCGAACAGGCCGTAGGTCCTGATGGTCGGGTCGGGGAAGTCGCTCTGCGGGGACAGGCTGTCGCTGGCGGTGGGGCTGACCTGGCCGACGCGGTTGGTGCAGGTGCCGACCGAGGCGTAGCAATAGGCCGAGCCGGTGCGCTGGCCAGTGACTTCCTGGTGCTTGACGCTCAGGCCGTAAGTGAGCAGGTGCCCGGTCTCGCCGATGTCGAAGGACTTGTCCAGCTGGGTGTCCAGGACCCACTGGCGGTCCTTGTAGTAGGTGTCGCGATAGCGCATGACGTCACGAGAGATCGCACCGGTGAACGGGTTGCTGGGTACATAGCGCTCCTGGGTGCTCTGGTCGGTCTTGGCGATCTGGTAGTTCAGGCTCCACTTCAGGTTGTCGGCCAGCAGGCTGTCGAGGGCGAGGCTGTGTTCCAGGCCGAAGCGCTCGCGGGTGATGGTGTCGTTGCCGCTGCGCGCTCTGTAGTAGCCCGAGCCCACGCCGATGGTGGGGGCGTTGAAGGGGCCGCCGACGGCGCTGAGCTGGTTGGTGTCGCGGTCGTCCTTGTACGTCTCGTAGGTCAGCTGCAGGCGGTCGGTGTCGTTGTAGTTCCAGCCCAGCTTGGCCAGCAGGTTGGTGGTGCGCACGTCTTCCGGGTTGGCTTGGGTACGGGCCAGGCCGGTGCCGCCATGGCCGCCGAAGGACTCGGTCTCGTGGCCGTTGCGCTGGGACAGGTGCAGCAGGGCGTCGAATTGCTCGTGGCGGCCGGCGACGGTGCCGGAGGTGAGCCAGCTGTCATCGGCCGAGCTGTAGCCGGTCTTCAGGCGCGCGCCGACGTCCTTGCCGGGCTTGAGGATGTCGTCGGCACCCAGGGTGAAGTAGCTCACCGCACCGCCGATGGCGTTGCTGCCGTACAGGGCCGAGGCCGGGCCGCGGAGGATCTCCACGCGCTTGACGATTTCCGGGTCGACGTAGTTGCGGTTGGTCTGGGCGTAGGGGCCGTTGAAGAAGCTGCTGGGTACCTCGACGCCGTCGATCTGGGTCAGTACGCGGTCGCCATCGATGCCACGGATGTTGTAGCCGCTGATGCCGGCACGCTGGCCGGTGCCGCCGACGGTGACGCCCGGCTCGTCACGCACCAGGTCCTTGATGCTGTTGACGTTCTGGCGGTCCAGCTGTTCGCGGGTGCGCACGCTGACGCTGGCGGGCACTTCGCTGGCGTTCTGCTCGCGACGGGTGGCGGTGACCGTGGTGGGGTTCAGCTCCATGGCCAGGCCCTTCGGCGGGGTGGGTACCAGCACCACGCTGCGCTCGCCGACGGCGCGGTATTCCAGGCCGGTGCCCGCCAGCAGGCGCTGCAGGGCCTGTTCGGCCGGCAGGCGGCCGTTGACGCCCGGGGACAGCACGCCGGCGGCGAGATCGGAAGAGAGGCCGACCTGCCAGCCGCTCACGGCGCTGAAGGCATTGAGCGCTTCCACCAGGGGCTGGCGGGCGATGGCGAAGCTGTAACCGCTCTGGCTGGCCAGCTGGGTCGGCGCGACACCGGTTTCGGCGGCCTGGGCGATACCGACGGGCAGGCTGCCCAGGGCGATGGACAGGGCCAGCAGCGACAGGCCGGTGGGGGCGGACAGGCGCAGGGTGGGGCGGTTTGAGCGGGTGGTCATGGGAGCGGTTCTCTTCGGTCCGTTGATCGCATTTCTAATGCGAATCAGTGTCATTAGCTTTTGACGAGACGAACGAGAAATCGCAATCGCGTAAAAATAATTTCGGGGTGCTGCCGACGGGGCGTGACAAGGCCCGTCGGCGCGTGTCGGGCGGGGCCTCCGAACCGGCAACAGGGCTGGCCCGGGTGAACTCGAACTCATGGCCGCACAGGGTGGATGACGCTCTTTTCATCCACCGACGGGGTGACCGGCGAGCCCGAATGGTGGACCGATGAAGCGCGGTCCACCCTGCGCCCAGTTGATCGCCCTCATGCACCGAGTGGGGCGGGCGTGGACGGCCCGCCCATTCAGTCGAGGATCACCAGCGCAGGGAATTCGTGGAGCTTGGCCGAGGTGATGTGGGCGAGGGAACGCACCACGCCCAGCGGATCGTCCAGGCGGTAGTTGCCGGTGACGGTGCGCTCGCCCAGGCGCTCGTCGGTGTTGATGATCCAGCCCGGGTAGTAACGGCGCAGCTCGGCCAGCACTTCTCGCATGGGGCAGTCCTCGAACACCAGGCGGCCCTTGACCCAGGCCAGCGGGTCGGCCCGGCCATGGCGCCGATCGCCGAAGCCGTCGGGGCCGATGCGGATGCTGTCGCCGGCACCGAGGCTGATACGGGCGTTGCCCTCGCGCGAGCGCAGGTCGACTTCGCCGCGTTCGACGCTGACCTCGGCCTCCTCGCCCAGGTAGCGCACGGCGAAGGCGGTGCCGCGCACCGAGACCTGCACCGGGCCGGCCTCCACTTCGAAGGGGCGGCTGCGGTCGTGGGCGACCTCGAAATAGGCCTCGCCCTGGTAGAGGCGGGCGCTGCGCTGCTGGTCGTCGATGCGGCTGGAGAAGGCGGTGTCGGTGTTGAGCAGGATGCGCGAGCCATCGGCCAGCTCCAGGTTCTGCCGCTGGCCCACCTGGGTGAGGTGGTCGGCGCGCAGGCGCAGCAGCAGGTCGCTCTCCAGGCCGATGCCGACCGCCAGCAGCAGTGCGGCGGCAGTGGCGAGGGCTTTGAACGGGAAGCGACGTGGCCGGCGCCGGGTGTCGCGCTCCAGGCGCTCGGCCGCTTCGGTGAGCAGCGGCGATTGCCAGAGGTTCTGCGCCAGGCGGAAGGCCAGGGCGTTGTCCGCCGAGGCAGCCATCCAGGCATCGAAGCGGGCGCGACACTCGGCGTCGGCGCCCTCGAGGAGGATCAGCCAGTCCAGCGCTTCGCCCAGGCGCACGTCGTCGGCACCGGGACCGGCTGCGGGCGGCAAGGGATCGGGCTGGGGCACGGAGGGCTCCTCGGTTTCGGGGGCGCCTATTCTTGTCGAACCCGGGGCCGAGCGGAAGTCTTTCATGTCGGCGGGTCCAGGCGGCTGAGCAGGTTCATGCAGATCGCCATGATCAGCTTGAGTTCCTTCTGCACCGTGCTGGGGGACACTTCCAGTTCCTCGGCGATCTCCGCATAGCCATGCCCGTGCAGGCGGCTGAGGATGAAGATGCGCTGCTGGCGCTGGGTGAGCTGGGACAGGGTGCTGCCCAGGCGCTGCAGGAGCTTCTCGGCGTGCAGGCTGTCCTCGGCGGAGGAGATCGGCGCGGCCACGGCCTCGATCACCGCGTCCGGCACATCCTCCAGCAGGGTGCGTGACTGCATGCGCACCCGGCGCAGGTGGTCCAGCGCGAGGTTGCGGCCGGTCTGGAAGAGGAAGGGTTCGAGGTGGTCGATGGGCCGCTCGGCGAGGGTGCGGGCGACTCGCAGGTAGGTCTCCTGCACCAGGTCCTCGGCGACGCTGGGGCTCTTCACCATCCTGGCCAGGGTGCGCAGCAGGGGCATGCGCTGGGCGAGGAACACGCTGTCGAGGTTGGAGGTGGTCACTGCATCATCCGGCCACTGTAAATTGGCGCAAATGATAATCAGTTTTATTGGTGGCGACCAGCGGTCTGCCACGCGGGCGCGCGTGCCACCCCGGAGGCGCCAGGTGGGGCGGGGCTCCGGGCACTTTGGCGCGCGCAATCGGCGTCGACGGCCCGCTCAGTGCCTTCGCGGTCCGTGCGGCGGCGCTTCGTCGCGGGCCTCGTGCGGCGGCTGCGGGCTGTCGCCGTCGCTGCGCACCTGGGCGTGGCTGATCAGGGCGAAGATCAGGCTGCCGCCGACGATATTGCCGGCCAGGGTGGGGCCGGCGAAGGTCAGCCAGAATTCGCGCCAGTCCAGGTGCCCGGCGAACACCAGGTAGGAGACCTCGGCCGAGCCGACCACGATGTGGGTGAAGTCGCCGAGCGCCATCAGGTAGGTGATGAGGATGATGATCCACAGCTTGGCGCTTTCCTGGGAGGGGATCATCCAGACCATGGTGGCGATCATCCAGCCGGAGACGATGCCCTTGGCGAACATCTGCCCGACGTCGTTCTCCATCACCTTGCGGCCGATGTCGAGGAAGGCGGCGTCGGTGGCTGCGTCGAAGATCGGCAGGCGCAGCATCACCCAGGCCACCAGCAGGGCGCCGGCCAGGTTGCCCGCCAGCACCACGCTCCACAGGCGCAGCAGGCGCCCGACGTTGTTCAGGGTGGGCTTGCTCATCACCGGCAGCACGGCGGTGAGGGTGTTCTCGGTGAACAGTTGCTGGCGCGCGAGGATCACCGCGAGGAAGCCCGCCGAGTAGCCGAGGCTGGCGATCACCTTGCTCGCCTCGCCGTCGGGCAGGCGCGCGTTGAACAGCCCCATGGCCATCAGCGACAGGCCCATGGTCAGCCCGGCGGCCAGCGCCGACCACCAGAGCGCGGCAACGTTGCGCTCCAGTTCCTGGTCGCCCTGGGTACGGATGATCTCGTGCAGTACCGCCGCGCGGGGCGGCTGGTTTTCGTTGACGTCCTGCTTCTCCCGGGCGGACAGCCCCGGCGTCTTGCCGTCGTTGGCCTGGCTCATGCTGGTTACCGTTGTGGTTGGGCGTATCGGTTGATCGTCGGAAGGCCCGGGAAGTTCGCCGGCTCGCGCTTGTCAGCGCCGGGTGGCTGTCTACGCTTTCATCACCCCATCGACGATTCGCCGCGAGCGGCGCCGTCGATCACAGCGAGGCGGGGCCGCTCTGGGCGAAGGTGGCGGCCATGCCGGATGTTCGCTACACGGCCTTCGGCTTTCAGGGCAACGAAAGAAGATGGGATGGGACCTGAGCAAGCGCAACGGCGCCGGGCACAAGGGATTCGTCACCGACCTGGCATTCCATGCGGCGGAGCAGGGCGAGCCGGCCTACCAGGACAGATCGGCCGGCTGTGGCGACACCCAGCAGGCCTGCACCTATTTCAATATCGATGGCTTGAGCGTCTGCATGGTGGGGCACATCCACGTGCAGCTGCAGGTGGCGCGTAGCGGCGCCGGTTCGTCGGCGGGCTGGCTGGGCTGGTCGGCACGGCTGGCCGAGCCCCGTTTCGCCGCGCTGGCGGGGGCCGGTCACTTGCCGGCGGGAAGAAGGCAGGCCCGCTGAGAGGCCTGCGCGGAAGGAGCCTCGGGCAACGCCGTGCCCGCTGGCTTGACGTGGACGCCCGCGTTCGCGGGGATGACGAGGTGGCGCAGGGCGCTGGGGTGTTACAGGTCCAGGCGGTGGATGACCTGGGTCGGGTCTTCCTCGTCGCGACGGCGCTGCAGGCCGAACTTGCGGGCCAGGCCACGCATGCCGGCGTTGCTCGCCGAGTCGATGGAGTACAGCTGGCGGAAGCCGTTGCGGCGGGCGCTGTCGGCCAGGTGCTGGAAGAGGATGCCGCCCAGGCCGCGACGCAGCCACTGGTCGGCCACGGTGACCGCGAACTCGCATTGGCCGAGCTCGCCGACCCGGGCGTAGCGGCTGATGCCGACTTCGAGCAGCTCGCCGTCCACGTGAGCCAGGGCGACGAGGGCGACGCGGTCCTTGTCGTCGACGTCCATCAGCTGGTCGAGCAGGGACGGGGCCACTTCGCGGAATTCGCCCAGGAAGCGGTTGTGGCGGGCTTCCGGGGACAGGCGGTTGATGAAGGCACGTTCGCGCTCGCGGTCCTGCGCACGCAGCGGGCGGATCAGCACGTGGGTGCCGTCTTCCAGGGGCTCGATCCAGTACTCGCCCCGGGGCGATGCATGCAGTGGCTTGGCTGCGAGAGCGGCGTTGAGAGCGGACATGGCTGTCTCCAGGTAGTGGGAAAGGGGGCGGCGCATTGCGCCTGTGCCTCCTGTTTACCCTCCTGGCGGGACGCCTGATTGATCGAAGTCAACATGCGCTGGACGGTGCCCTGCGCCGGGTTGTCGCAGGGGCCGCGCGGAGGGAACTGACCCAGGTCAATCCGTCCTCCGTGACGGGCAGTAGCGTAAGGACAGAGCCATTGCCGGAGAACACCCATGGACACTCGTGACTGTGCATCCGCACACGCGCTGATCGAATTGCTGCTGATGGGCTGCGACGGCCAGGAGCGGCCTTCCTCGCCACTGCTGGCCGGGCTGCTGTCGGCCCGGACGCCGGGCGCACGGCCCGCATCCCCGCGCATGGGCAACGCGCTGGTGTCCGGCGGGTTGATGCCCCGGGCCTATTCGCGCCGGGATTGACTAGCCCCTTTCCAGCCAGACGACCGCAGGAGCGAATTCATTCGCGATGGGGTGCGCGGGTGTTCTCAGTGCTGTGCTGGCTGCAGGTCTTTCGCGAATGAATGGGCTCCGTCTGCGTTAGCTGTCGTGAGCTTGATTCGAGGCCTCAGGCCCGCCGCGTGGGTTTCGCTTCGCTCTACGCCACCCTACAGGAGCCACCGCGCTCCGAACGTGAAGCGCACACCGATGAAGATTCCGGCGAAGACGTTGGAGCAGCGGAAACGCCCCTCCAGGAGGCCGAACGCAGTCGTTGCGTCGGGGGACGAGCGGCATGGATGCCGCGAGAGGCGCGCCAGGCCATGGATGGCCCATCGCGCCGGCCCCCAGAGCGACGACGGAGTGAGGGCACCCGACGCAGTCGGGCCGGATGATGGGGCAAGCCCTTTTGGTTACTTTTGGAGCGACTGCGAAAAGTGACTCGCCCGGGGGGGCGAAACCAGAAGCATCAGCAAAGCTCGGCAATCAGCTGGGCTCGAAACCTTCTAGCAACACTTAACGCACACAAAGCCCATGAATGCGCTCCCACAGGGAGGCAGAGGGATGATTACTGACTGTTATATTACGAATCGTACTATCGCCACGAAGTGCAGCAGGCTCCCGGCGATGACGAACAGGTGCCAGATGCCGTGCCAGTGGCGGAAGCGGCTGTCGAAGGCGAAGAAGATGATGCCCACGGTGTAGAACACCCCGCCGGCGGCCAGCCAGGTGAAGCCGGTGGTGCCCAGGGCGGCGATCAGGGGCTTGAGGGCGATGAGCACGATCCAGCCCATCACCGCGTAGATGATGATCGACAGGACCCGCGCCTCGGAGCGGGGCTTGATCTCCTGCAGCATGCCGATGATGCTGAGCGTCCAGACGATGCCGAACAGCGTCCAGCCCCAGGCACCTTCGAGGGTGACCAGGCAGAAGGGCGTGTAGCTGCCGGCGATCAGCAGGTAGATCGACAGGTGATCGAGCTTGCGCATGATCACCTTCGCCCGCCCGCGCACGCTGTGGTAGACGGTGGAGATGCTGTAGAGCATCACCAGGGTCACGCCGTAGATGGCGACGCTGACGATCTTCGTCGTGCTGCCATCCAGCGCCGCCAGGACCAGCAGCCAGATGGCGCCGATGCCTGCCAGCAGCGCGCCGACCAGGTGGGTCCAGGCGTTGAAACGTTCTCCGTGATACATGCACCGCTTCCTCGAATCGCTGCGACGTTGCAGCGCGCCGGTCTTGATAGCTGAAAATGCCGGGCGCCGCGATGGTTCCGTGTCTGCGATGCATCGTCACGCGGGTGAGTCACGCCGGAAGTGATGCTCAGTAGACCTCGGGGACGAGGAGTTCGCGGGGCGTCGGGTTGCGCACGTAGTCGGCGTGGCGCAGGCGCTGCGGCAACTGGACGCTGGGCTGTTCGACTTCCTCGTAGGGCATCTGGCCGAGCAGGTGGTGGATGCAGTTGAGCCGCGCCTTCTTCTTGTCGTCGGCCTGTACCACCCACCAGGGCGCCTCTTCGATGTGGGTGCGTTCGAGCATGATTTCCTTGGCCTTGGTGTAGGCCTCCCAGCGACGGCGGGACTCCAGGTCCATGGGGCTGAGCTTCCACTGCTTGAGCGGGTCGTGGATGCGCGCCAGGAAGCGCAGGTGCTGCTCCTTGTCGGAGATGGAGAACCAGTACTTGATCAGCTGGATGCCCGAGCGCACCAGCATCCGCTCGAACTCGGGCACGGTGCGGAAGAACTCCTCGTACTGCTCGTCGTTGCAGAACCCCATCACCCGCTCGACACCGGCGCGGTTGTACCAGCTGCGGTCGAAGAGGACGATCTCGCCGGCGGCCGGCAGGTGCGAGACGTAGCGCTGGAAGTACCACTGGGTCCGTTCGCGGTCGTTGGGGGCCGGCAGCGCGGCGACGCGGCATACCCGGGGATTGAGGCGCTGGGTGATGCGCTTGATCACGCCCCCCTTGCCGGCGGCGTCGCGGCCCTCGAAGAGGATCACCACCTTGTGCCCGGTCTTGACTACCCAGCTCTGCAGCTTCACCAGCTCGCCCTGCAGGCGGAACAGCTCCTGGAAGTAGTTGCGCCGGGCCTGGCGCTCGGGGCTCTCCTCGAGATGGTCGTCGAAGTAGGCGTCCAGGTCGTGGCCGTCCTCCAGCAGCTCCAGTTCGAGCTCCTCGTCGCTGTGGTCCAGCAACTCCCGATGGATGCGCTGCGCCAGCAGGTCGTTGCCAATGCTCATCCGCCACCTCCTTGGTTCGTCGATCCGGCGGAGGTTATGACTCTTTTGTGACGGGCGAATGACAGGGGGCCGGAAACGAGCGAGCCCGCAGGGGGCGGGCTCGTTGCTCGGGGAGTGAAAACCCGGCGCCCCGCACATCCCTGTGCTCAAGGCGACGGGGGGAAAGCGTCAGCTGCAGGGGGCCTGGGGGCCGCCGGTCATGGTTTCGACGTTGTTGAGGATCTCGTTGCCCTTGTTGATCTTCTGGGCGTTCTCGACGTCCTGCATGGTGTAGCTGTTGTAGCCGTTGTTGGCGCTGTTCATGTTGGCCTTGGTCTGCATGATGCTGGTGCCGATTTCCAGCAGGCTGCGGCCGGTGGAGATCAGGTCCGCGGTGGCGTTGGGCGTGCAGGGCGCATTGGCCGATGCGACCTGGGTGCCGGCGGCGGCGTTGGCGGGCGGAGGGGTGAACAGGCCTTGGGTCTGGCCGTTCTGCGGGAGGCAGCCGGTGGTGAGCAGGGTGGAGGCGAGGGCGAAACCGGCGGCGATTCCTTGGAGTTTCATCGGGGCATTCCTTTGGTGCGTGATCCGGGCCTGCTGGGCGGCAGGTGTCGTTATCGGCGGGCGGCAGGACGTACCGCGTGGACCCGGAGTTGGCGGCGGGCCGTAGCGCCTGCAGGCAGTCTAGGGAGGGGAGCGATGAGCTTGAATAGTACGGGTGTGCTAGTGGCCGTGACTCAGTAGCCACTTCGCTTGCGGAATGCCCAGCGGCCGGCGAGCAGGGTGAAGGTGGCCACCAGTACGACGAGTATCCAGAAACCTTCCGGGTCGTCGCTGAAGGGCACGCCGCCGACGTTCATGCCGAAGAAGCCGGCGATGATGTTGATCGGCAGGGCCAGCACCGTCACCAGGGTCAGGGTGAACAGGGTGCGGCTGCTTTGCTCGTTGAGGCTGGCGGCGATCTCCTCCTGCAGCAGCTTGATGCGTTCCACCAGGGCGGTGAGGTCACTGATCACCAGGGAGAATTCGCCGGTGGACTCGCGCAGCGTCTGCACGTCGGCGTCGCTGAGCCAGGCCGGAGGGCGGTTCAGCAGGCGCATCAGCGCGCCCGGCTCCAGGGCCAGCAGGCGCTGCAGGCGCACCAGCACGCGGCGCATGCTGCCGAGTTCGGCACGGTTGTCGCTGAGGCGAAGGGACAGCAGTTGGTCCTCGATGCGGTCCACCTGCATGTTGGTCTCGCGCACGATCTGGGTGAGGATCTCCCCCTGGTCGCGCAGCAGGTGCACCAACAGCTCCAGGGGCGAGCGGAAGCCTTCGCCGCGTTTCACCGAGGAGCGCAGCTTGTCCACCGAGCGCAGCGGCTGCAGGCGCGCGCTGACCAGCAGGCGACCGCGGGCGCAGACCCAGAGGGTGGCGATGTCGGTGGTGACCTGGCCGAAGTTGAACACCACGTCGTTGACCACCGCCAGCAGGGCGTCGTCGACGTGCTCGATGCGGGTGGAGCGCGAGCCTTCCTGCAGGGTCTCGAAGAAGGCGTCCGGCAGCTCCAGCTGGGCCTTCATCCAGCGCTGGCAGGCGGCATGGGCAAGATTGAGGTGGAGCCAGAGGAATTCGTCGCCATCGCTCGCGCGCAGGCATTGCAGGGCGCCGTCCGAGTCGACTTCCACGCCGCGCTCACCGGGGCGGAAGCGGAAACCATAGAGCAGACCGACCAGATCGGAATCCTGATGGCCCTGGGTGAGGCTGTGGTTCATCGGGTACCTGCCGCAAGGTCAATAAAAAGGGCTGCCGCAGCAGCCCGAACAACACGCACCGGAATCTTGTTTGGTTCAGTCTGTTGGTTTTTCGTGACGGTTATGTGACCGTCTCGGACGCCGCGTACTGCATGAAGTCGGCTCGCCGTCGCGCTTATAATCGCAGCGTCTCCCCATTCGGAAACCCACCCTCATGCTCAGTGCCGAGCTCAAGGCGTTCTACATGGTCGCGCGCCTGGGCAGCATCACCCAGGCCGCCAAGAAGCTGGGCCTGAGCCAGCCGACCGTCACCACCCAGATCCGCAGTCTCGAAGCCCGGTACAGCGTCGAACTCTTCCACCGTGGCGGCCGCCGGCTGACGGTGAGCGAGGAGGGCGCGCGCCTGCTGCCCATGGTCAGGACGCTGCTGCAGCAGGAGGCCGACATCGAGTTCTTCCTGCGCAACAGCGGGCAGATGCAGGGCAGCCTGCGCATCGGCGCCACCTCGCCCTATTACATCCTCGCCCTGGTGCGGGACTTCCGCGAGCGCTACCCGCAGATCGACGTGTCGGTGGAGATCGGCAACTCCCAGCAGGTGCTGGAGGCGCTGGAGGAATACCGCGTGGACCTCGCCGCCTCGTCGCAGAAGCTCGACGACCAGCGCCTGGTGCGCCTGGTGCTGGGCAGCGACCCGCTGGTGCTGGCGGTGCACCGCAGCCACCCGCTGGCCGGGCGCCGGGCGGTGGATATCGCCGCCCTGAAAGGCCACAACCTGCTGATGCGCGAGCGCGGTTCCATCACCCGCCAGCTCACCGAGGCACTGCTGGACAAGGCCGGGCTGGACATCGGCCCGCTGCTGGAGATCGGCAGCCGCGAAGCCATCCGCGAGGCGGTGATCCGCAATATCGGCGTCAGCATCATCGCCCGCCATGAAGTGCCGGATAACCCCGAGCTCTGCGTCATCGAGCTGGAGCAGGCACCGCAGATCGACGAATACCTGTATTGCCTCAAGGACCGCCGCCAGGCGCGTCTGCCGGCCGCGTTCATGGCCGTGGCGCGCGAGGCCTGCGAAGAGGGCCGCTGACGGGCCCCCTGTAAGGACAGCCCCCGGCAGTGCCGGGGGCCGTGGCTCAGAGCCGGTTGAAGCTGACGTTGTCCAGGTACAGGGGCTGGTCCTTGCGGGTGCCCAGTACCAGCAGCTCCACGCGGCGGTAGGTGCCGGCGGGGATCTGCACGTCCTGCTGCAGGCGGCTCCAGGTGCCGCCCACGGTGCCGCTCATGCCCAGGGGCAGGTAGCGACCCTGGCCGCTGGCGTCCTCCAGGTACAGGTAGCCGTAGGTGAGGCCCTTGATGGCGGCGTTGCGGCCGATCATCACGTCGGCGGCCAGGCGGTAGCCGAGGCCACCCTGCACCTTGCTCTGCAGCGGGATGCTGGCGCCGCTGCCTTCGTACAGGCGGGCGTAGCTCTCCAGCGAGGTGCCGGTGTTGCCGCCCAGGGCCACCAGGCGGGTGGTGCCGTGGAAGCCGGCCCAGCCGGCCGCGCCGTTCTCGAAGTTCCACGCCAGCGTCGAGGGGACGGTGGGGGTGGTCGGGGTGGTGGGCTTCGGCTCGGTCACCTCGGTCAGCTCCACCTCATCCACCAGCACGCTCAGGCCGTCGCGGCTGATCAGGCCGACGTAGGTGGTGCGCGGCGGGGTCTGGGCGCGGGTGTAGGTGAAGGTGCGTTCCAGGGTGGTGAACTCGCTGCTGGTCACCGACTGGGTCACGCCCGAGGCGCCGCTGTAGCTGATGCGGTCGTTGGCCTCGTGGAGGATGCCCAGGTAGAGGTTGCCGCGGGCATTGGCGCCCTTGAGCATGACCTTGGCACGCAGGCGGTAGCGGGTGCCTTCGCGCAGCGCGCTGACCGGGGTGGCGAGGATGTCGCTGCCCCCCTTGGCCAGGTCGAGCAGCAGGGCGTTGTCGCGGCAGGTCTTGCCGACGTTCACCAGGCTCGTCGTGGCATAGCCCAGCAGGGCCTGCCAGCCTTCCTCGGTGCGGAATTCGCCATTGGCCACCAGGCCCTTGAGCGCCTGCTTGTTGCACCAGGCCGGGGTCGGGGTGGTGGGCGGTGTCGTCGGGGGCGTGGTCGGCGGGGTGGTGGGGGTGCCCGGGTTGGTGGGGTTCTGCGTTTCCGGCACCTTGCTCGCCCGCAGGGCGGCGATCTGCGCGGCCATGGCGTTCAGCGCGCGAGCCGCGTCGGCCTGGTTCTCCTGGCCGCAGGCCTGGTTGGCGCAGGTGCTGTCCACCACGCGCGGCGAGGAGAACAGCGGGGCCTGGACGCGGGCGTTGAACACGTGGGGGTAGCCCATGATGGTGGAGAACTGGCCCTGCACGCCGTAGCCACGGCTCCACTCGAAGGTGCCCTGGTGCCAGCTGGACTGGTAGTAGCCCTCGGTCTGGTCCTGCTCGTAGGAGTGGCGCAGGCCCATGTTGTGGCCGATCTCGTGGGCCATGGTGCTCAGGCTGCAGTCCACGCCTGTGATGGCGTAGGCGCTGTTGGCGGAACCGGAGTTGAAGGTGCCGCTGTTCTTCGGCCCGGAGAGCACGTAGCCGATGCCGCACACGCCGTAGCCCTGGCCGTCCTGGGTGCGGCCGATCAGGTGGACCATGTCGGCGCCGTAGGTTTCACGCAGCTGCTGCACGCGGCTGTCGGCGGCGAAGGCGGCGAGGTCACGGCTGGACACGGTGGGGTAGCTGGCCCAGTCCAGCAGTTGGCGATGTACCAGGCGCAGGCGCAGGTCGACGTTGCTTTTCTTGTAGGCGTTGTTGGCGTACTCGATGTAGCTGGCGATGCGCGCGTCCATGTCGCGGCCGTTGGGCAGCGCCTGGGCGTCCTTGGTGTAGAGCACCAGCAGGTCGACGGTACGCGGCTCGGCCGCATGGGCGGCCTGGACGGCGACGGCCAGCAGGGCGCCGATGAAGAGTCTTTTCATGGGGGACGTTCCTTGTTGGATCAGCCCTGGGCGGGCGGCGGCAGGGGAGGCAGTTGCTTGGCGTCGGGGGTGACGATCGGGTCCGGCGTGGCGCGCATCAGCAGCGCGTTCTGGTCGGTCACCTGGGTGGCGCCGGTGGCGTTGTCCACCACGAAGGACAGGGTCTGCTCGGGGGTGGCGAGGGTGATGTGGGTCTCCAGCCGGCCTTTCACCACGGTCAGGGTGTCGGCGTCGCTGCCGCCTTCCACCACGCCGCTCCACACGGCGGTGCTGCCGGTGTTGTGGGTCTGTTCCAGCTTGGCGCGCAGCGGTTCCTGGCGGCCCGGCACGCCCAGTTGCAGGGTGCGGCCCACGGCGAGCGCGCCCAGCAGGTCGGGGGAGGTGCGGGTGTGATAGACGGTCATGCCGTCCTGCTCCTCGGCCTGCAGGGCGTCAGGCGCCCACAGGGCCAGGGTGGCCTCGCCGTGCTCGTTCGCCGGTAGGGCGGGCGCAGCCTTGCCGGTGGCCTGCACCGAGCCCTGCGCCTGGTCGCCTGCGCCCGGCAAGGCGGGGAGGGCGATGCTGCCTGCGGCGGTCGGTGACGAGGCGACGGGGGGCCGTTCGCCTTGTGCCGGCGCGTCCTTGAGCAGGACGGCGAGCGTCGTGCCGGCCGTCACCAGGGCGACGGCCGGGTAGAGCCAGATTTTCCGCATGGGTTCTCCTTTCATGCACCCGGCATGGGCCGGGTAGTGGTGATCCGCCGGGGCACGTCCGTGATGCGCAGGCGGGGTCGATCAACGGGCAGGCAGAGGCCGGCCATTGAATTCAATGACGTCGGATGTTCGGTTGAGCAGGTGAAGTAGCGCCGTGATGAAGTGCGTATCACTTATTCAGACGTGGGGTGTTTGTTGAAGTTTAAAAGTTGGATTCAGTCATCAGATTGCCCGGATCTGGAAGTGTGAAAGTTCAAGTAAGGGAAATAAGGGAACGTGAAGTGGCGCTCATTTGAGCGGTTTCACAACGCCTTGTAATCAAAGGGATTTGTCGAACAACTCTGTCGATGATGGCGACCTGTTATCAGCAGTTTGCTGCGGGAAGCCGCCGGGTTTGGCCATTACCCATGATTGGCGCCTGGGCTGTCAAACCGGCAGTGTGCGAGAAATCCCAATTCTCCCGATGGTCATTGAGCAGCTGTTTAAGGTGGTGCGTGGTTCACCCGTGGAAGTTGAACGCGTTCAACTTTCTCGTGCCGTTCAATC
The DNA here is from genome assembly GCF_054558415.1 of Pseudomonas sp. No.21. Taxonomy (NCBI): domain Bacteria; kingdom Pseudomonadati; phylum Pseudomonadota; class Gammaproteobacteria; order Pseudomonadales; family Pseudomonadaceae; genus Pseudomonas; species Pseudomonas sp. No.21. Next base: position 301,589 of record NZ_BAAJNO010000008.1, on the reverse strand, counting down.
GGGGTGAATGCGAGCAGCCAGAAGGCAGGAAGGGGCGCGGCTTGCTTGGAACCCGTCGCTGTTAATCGACGCCTGGCTAATAGCGAAAGCGTATTTATGCGCAATGAAGGCACTGTGATATCAATTTTCTGGCGTCAATAAATAGAACAACTGGCCGTTACCCCTCGCAACGGTCGAACCTGTTCCACGGTTCGTCAGGGATGCTTCTCCGTGGTTTCGCTGCCACCCGCTCATGCGGGTAGAACATGGGAAGGTCGTCATGCCCCGTACGTTGCTCTACCTGGCGGTTGCCCTGGTCACTTCAGGTGTCACCTTCGCCGTCCTCCTGCGCGATTCCCCACCGTCGGCGGCTCCTGTCGCCGAACGCGCGTCTGTGCCAATGCCCCCTGTAGACGCAGCACCGGCTGCGCCTGCGAGGGTGGCTGCTGCTGTCGCGGCCAGCCAGGCGCCGGTCGCGGTCAATGTCGTAGCGGCCCCCCGCAACCTTGCTGCGCCTGCGGTGCAGGCGGCGGGCGATACGGTGGTCGAACTCTGGGACAGCCAGTCCCTGGTGCCCGAGCAACAACAGGAAATGACCCTCTACCGCACCCAGGTGGCGACCACCTCCCTGGGCGCGCTGGCCGTCGGCAAGACCCTGCAGCTGGGCGTGCCCGGCCGCCAGGCGCCGCTGCGCGCCACGCTGGACGAGACCCACAACACCGGCGGCGCTGCCGTCTGGAGCGGCCCGGTGGAAGGTGGCCAGCCGGAAGACACCCTCACCGTGGTGCAGGGCCAGCTGGAGACCCACATCACCCTCGCCACCCGCGAGCAGACCCTCTCCATGGTGGTGGACAACGCCACCGGCAGCACCCTGGTGACCGACCAGAACCAGTTGCTGATGCGCGCCACCCCGGACGTGCTCATCACCCCCGACTCCACGCCGTTGCAGCCCCTCCCGCCGCCGACCCGCGGCTGAGCGCTACAGGAACGAAGACCATGAAGAAACTGCTCGCCTGCCTGGCCGTGATCCTGCTGGCCCCGTTCGCCCAGGCCGCCACCGAACCGCGCACCGTCGACCTGCTGGTGCTCTACACCAAGGACGCCCAGGCCCTGCCCAACGGCCGCGACATCAACGCCCGCATCGCCAGCTACATCGAGTACGCCAACAACGCGTTCAAGAAGAGCAACGTCAACCTGCGCCTGCGCCTGGTCAACGCCCAGCCGCTGACCTGGGCCAGCTACCCGACCATCTCCGACAAGGACCTCTCCGCCTTCGCCGCCGACCCGCGCGTGCAGCAGCTGCGCGAGACCTACGGCGCGGACGTGGTGCAGCTGATCAGCCGCACCCAGGTGGGGCAGGGCTACGGCGTGTGCGGCATCGGCTACGTGCTCTCCGGGCCGAAGAACAGCGGCACCTTCCAGAACGGTGCCTGGGCCAGTGCCTATGGCATCACCGGGGTGGACTGCAGCCTGAGCACCATGGCCCACGAGATCGGCCACAACCTGGGCCTGCGCCACTCCTACGAGCAGGACCAGACCGAGGGCTACTACACCTACCTGGCCCGGGGCATCCACCAGGGCACCTACGAATGGGGCCGGGGCTACGGCGTGCAGGGGCGCTACTCCACCATCATGGCCTACCCCCAGGTGTTCAACGCCACCGCGCAGGCGCCGCTGTTCTCAACGCCGGCAGTGGTGGACAGCACCTGCGCCAACCAGGCCTGCGGGCGAGCCGGCTTCGCCGACGCGGCCCGGGCACTGAACGACATGGCCGCGCAGATCGCCACCTTGCGGCCGACCAAGGTGCCGGAGACGGTCAACCCGACCTCGACGCCCACGACGCCGGCCACACCTGCCACGCCGACCACACCCGCCACGCCGACGACCCCGGTGACCCCGGCCTGGTGCAGCAAGCCGGCGCTGAGCAGCCTGGTGACCAATGGCGAGTTCCGCACCCTGGATGGCTGGAAGGCCCTGCTCAACGTGGCCAAGCTCAGCACCCTCAACGTCGGCAAGACCTGCCGTGACGACGCCCTGCAGTTCGAGCTGCCGGCCGGCCGCGACGACGTGCTGGCCACCTCCGTGGGCGCACTGAAGGTCGGCGCCACCTACCGCCTCAAGGCCAAGGTGATGCTCAAGGGCACCAACGTGCGCGGCAACGTCTACCTGGGCATGCTCCACGAAGAGAATGCCGGCATCAGCTACAGCACGGCCAACGGTGTGATCAAGTCGGTGACCAGCAGCGAGTTCACCCCCATCGACATGACCTTCGTCTACCAGCCGCCGGCCAGCGTCATCCGCAACACCTACCTGGGCCTGGTCAGCGTCAACCGCCTGGCCGTGCTGCTGGATGAGGTGGAACTCAGCGAAGTGACCCCCGCCAAGCCCATCACCCCGACGACCGCGGCCGCTTTTGGCTGGAACTTCGACAGCGCCATCGGCGAGTGGACGGGCTTCTACGGCAGCACCCGGCTGACCGCCCTGGCAGCCACCGGCAAGTCCCTGGAGGTCTACGCCCGCAAGGCCGACGGCACCGGCGCCAGCCTGCTCCTGGCCGGCAAGGTGCAGCCGGGGCTTTCCTACCGCTTCGCCGCCGACGTGATGGTGAGCCGCACCGCCAGCGTGGCTGCGCTGGCCTATGCCTACCTCTACCTGGAAGACACCGCCGGCAGCGGGCGCCTGCTGTCCTTGGGCGTGGTCAATACCCAGGGCGGCACCTGGGGCAAGCTGCAGCAGAGCTTCCAGGTGCCGGCCGGAACCTACCGGCGCATGGAGCTGATGGTGCTCAGCACCCGTGCCGACCAGTCGCTGTACCTGGACAACGTCAGCCTCAACCGGCTTTAAGCCCGCACGCCCGGTCCCTGTTGCAGGGGCCGGGCTGTACGAGTGCAGCAACGCTCGGGTGTTTATTGAGTTCAGCGGATGTTTTTTGTTTCGCCCTCCCGGGCGAGTCCCTTTTCCAATCGTTGAAAAGGAACCAAAAAACTTGCCCCTGCATCCGGCCCGACTGCGTCGGGTCCCCTCACTCCATCGTCGTTCCAGGGGCACGCGCTGACGGGCCATCCCTGGCCCGGCAGCGCTCTCGCGACATCCATGTCGCTCAACCCCTTCCACGACGATTCCACTCGGCCTTCTGAAGGGGCGCTATCTGCTGCATCACCTTCTGAGTCAGGCACGGCAACAGAGTGCGCTTTGGATAGGGGATTGTTTTCGAGCAGAAGAAGTGCACTCAGGCCCATCCCGAGGCTGCTGCGCGCACTATCCGAGCGCTGGCCTATACCAAATCCGCCAATGCCACTATCGGTGGGCTTGGGGTTATCGCCACATGGATTTCGCATTTGCTCCCTAGCATCAGCCTCGTCGAGCCGTACCGCGCTTCCTGCGGTGCGCCAGTGTTCTGCGAGGTCCTGTCATGTCCGCCACCCCCTATCTGCAGGCTTGCGAAGTGCGCAAGCGCTTCGGCAGCTTCACCGCCCTGGACGGGGTGTCCCTGGACATCGCCGAAGGCGAGCTGGTGTGCCTGCTGGGCCCCTCCGGCTGTGGCAAGACCACGCTGCTGCGCTGCATCGCCGGGCTGGAGCGCCAGGACAGCGGCGTTCTGTACATGGGCGGGCGGGACATCTCCCACCTGCCGCCCCAGGCCCGTGACTACGGCATCCTGTTCCAGTCCTATGCGCTGTTCCCCAACCTCAGCGTCGAGCAGAACATCGCCTACGGCCTCACCGGCGCCAGCCGTGAAGAAGCCCGCCAGCGCGTGGCGCAGATGCTCGAGCTGGTGGGCCTGACCGGCAGCGAGAAGAAGTACCCCGGCCAGCTGTCCGGCGGCCAGCAGCAGCGCGTGGCCCTGGCCCGCGCCCTGGCGCCGTCGCCGTCGCTGCTGTTGCTGGACGAGCCCATGTCGGCGCTGGACGCCCGCGTGCGCGAGCACCTGTGCACCGAGCTGCGCCAGCTGCAGAAGCGCCTGGGCATCACCACCCTGATGGTCACCCACAACCAGGACGAGGCCATGCTCATGGCCGACCGCATCGCGGTGATGAACCACGGCCGGGTCGAGCAGTACGACACCCCCGAAGCCATCTACCGGCGCCCGGCCACGCCTTTCGTGGCCAGCTTCGTCGGCCAGGGCAACTGGCTGCCCTTCGAGGGTCGCGAGGGGTGCCATGCCCGGGTCGGCGACCTGCGCCTGTGCCTGCCCGAACAGGCGGGCGAGGGCGCCAGTGGCCAGCTGTTCTGCCGCCCCGAGGCCATCGCCGTGGAGCCCGGCCAGGACGACGACAACCGCTTCCGCGCCCAGGTGCGCGAGATCACCTTCCTCGGCAACCGCTGCCGGGTGAGCTTCGAGCTGGACGCCTTGCCCGGCCACCCGCTGCTGGCCGAGCTGGACCCGGCGCAGATGCCGCGCCTCGGCGGGCCGGACATCTGGGTGGCGCTGCCGTCCCGCAGCCTGCAGGTGTTCGCCTGATGGAGCGCACCCTGGCCCTCCCGCAGAGCGCCCGCCGTCGCCCCGGCAACCTGGGCGACCGCCTGTTCATCCAGGGCGGCAAGTGCCTGTTCCTGGCCTTCCTCGCCGTCGCCGTGGTGCTGCCCCTGGCGGCCATCTTCTGGCGCGGCTTCAGCGGTGAAGCCGGGCAGGGCGGTGGCCTGGTGGCGGCCCGTGAGCTGCTGGCCAGCGCCAACTTCCACTGGCTGCTGGGCAACAGCCTCAAGGTCTCCCTCAGCGTCGCCGCCCTGGTGGTGCCGGTGGCCTACTTGTTCGCCTACGCCCTGACCCGCACGCTGATCCCGGGCAAGGGGCTGTGGCGCGGCATCTCCCTGTTGCCGCTGCTGGCGCCCTCGATGCTGCCGGGGATCGCGCTGATCTACCTGTTCGGCAACCAGGGCCTGTTGCGCGGCTGGCTGCCGGACAACATCTACGGCTTCTGGGGCATCGTCCTGGGCGAGGCCATCTACACCTTCCCCCATGCGCTGATGATCCTCATCTCGGCGCTGTCCCTGGCCGACGGCCGCCTGTTCGACGCCGCCTCCAGCATGGGCGCCGGGCCCTGGAAGGCTTTCCGCAGCATCACCTGGCCGGCCACGCGCCAGGCCGTGTTCGCCGCTTTCTGCCTGGTGTTCACCCTGACCATCACCGACTTCGGCGTGCCGGTGGTGGTGGGCGGCGACTATCAGGTGCTGGCCCTGGAGGCCTACAAGGCGGTGGTGGGGCAGCAGCAGTTCGGCCGTGGCGCGCTGATCGGCATGGTGCTGCTGCTGCCGGCCCTGCTCAGCTTCGGTGTCGATGCCTGGCTGCGCCGGCGCCAGGGCGATGCCATGAGCGGTCGCGCCCAGGTCCACCAGCCCAAGCCCTCGCGCCTGCGCGATGCCTGCTTCCTCGCCCTGGTGCTGCTGGTCTGCGCCGTGCTGCTGGGGGTGCTGGGCATGGCGGTGTACTCCTCGCTGGTGAAGTTCTGGCCCTACAACCTGTCGCTGTCCCTGCGCCACTACGCCTTCGAGGAGGGCGCCGGCGGCGGCTGGCTGGCGTACCGCAACAGCCTGACCCTGGCGACCTGCACCGCGCTGTTCGGCAGCGCGCTGATCTTCACCGGCGCCTGGCTGATGGAGAAGACCCACGGCCAGCGCGCCCTGAACCAGGTGCTGCGCCTGCTCAGCTTCGTGCCCATGGCGGTGCCCGGGCTGGTGCTGGGCCTGGGCTACGTCTTCTTCTTCAACCTGCCGGCCAACCCGCTGCATGGCCTCTACGGCAGCATGACGCTGCTGGTGGTGTGCTCCATCGCGCACTTCCTCACCACCGCGCAGATGACCGCCAGCACCGCGCTGCGCCAGCTCGACGGCGAGTTCGAGGCCGCCGCGCTGTCGCTGAAGATGCCGCTGTACCGCCACTACCTGAAGGTGACGCTGCCCATCTGCCTGCCGGCGCTGCTGGACATCGTCCGCTACCTGTTCGTCTCGGCCATGACCACCGTGTCCGCCGCGATCTTCCTCTACAGCCCGAGCAGCGTGCTGGCCGCCGTCGCCGTGCTGAACATGGACGACGCCGGCAACGTCGGCGGCGCGGCCGCCATGTCCACCCTCATCCTGCTCACCTCGGCCGCCGTCTCGCTGCTGCTGGCCGGGGCCTCGCGCGGCCTGCTGCGCCGCTCCCAGGCCTGGCGCCAGACCGCGCCCGGCCACTGATCCACGGAGATCCCCATGCATTACCAGACCCCCACGCACCTGCAGGCCGCCATCCTCGACTGGGCCGGCACCGTGGTCGACTTCGGCTCCTTCGCCCCCACGCGGATCTTCGTCGAGGCCTTCGCCAGCTTCGACGTCGAGATCAGCCTGGAGGAAGCACGCGGCCCCATGGGCATGGGCAAGTGGGACCACATCCGCACCCTCTGCAACGTGCCGGCCATAGCCGCGCGCTTCGAGCGCCGCTTCGGCCGATTGCCCACGGACGCGGACGTCACCGCGATCTACGAGCGCTTCATGCCGCTGCAGATCGCCAAGGTCGGCGAGCACTCGGCGCTGATCCCCGGCGCCCTGGACGCCATCGCCGCCCTGCGCCAGCGCGGGCTGAAGATCGGCACCTGCTCCGGCTACCCCAGGGTGGTGATGGACAAGGTGGTGGAACTGGCCGCCGAGGCCGGCTACCGCCCGGACCATGTGGTCGCCACCGACGAGGTGCCCAAGGGCCGCCCGAGCCCGGCCCAGGCGCTGGCCAACGTCATCGCCCTCGGCCTCGACGATGTCGCCGCCTGCGTGAAGGTGGACGACACCGAGCCCGGCATCCTCGAAGGCCGCAGCGCCGGCATGTGGACCGTGGCGCTGCGCTTCTCCGGCAACTTCCTCGGGCTGGACTTCGCCGCCTACCAGGCCCTGCCGGCCGCGCGCCTGGCCGAGGAGCGCGCTCGCATCGACGCGCTGTTCGCGCCGAGCCGCCCGCACTACCTGATCGATACCATCGCCGACCTGCCGGAGGTGATCGACCTGATCAACGCCCGCCTGGCGCGCGGCGAAACCCCTGCCAACGCCTAACCACAGCAAGCCAAACCCGACCCCAGCACACCAACCAAGGAGCTTCACATGTTCAAGCGTCTCGCCTTCGCTGCCGCCGTTGTCGCAGGCTTCGCCCTGCAGGCCCAGGCCGCCACCGAGCTGACCGTCTACACCGCCCTGGAGGCCGAGCAGCTGGCAGCCTACAAGAAGGCCTTCGAGAAGGAAAACCCGGACATCGAGATCAAGTGGGTGCGCGACTCCACCGGCATCATCACCGCCAAGCTGCTGGCCGAGAAGGAACGTCCCCAGGCCGACGCCGTGTGGGGCCTGGCCGCCTCCAGCCTGGCCATCCTCGACACCCAGGGCATGCTCGAGCACTACGCGCCCAAGCACCTGGACAGCATCGGCGGCAACTACCGCGACGCCGCCAACCCGCCGGCCTGGGTGGGCATGGACGTGTGGGCCGCGACCATCTGCTTCAACACCGTGGAAGCCGAGAAGCAGGGCCTGACCAAGCCCGGCAGCTGGGAAGACCTGACCAAGCCCGAATACAAGGGCAAGATCGTCATGCCCAACCCGGCGTCCTCCGGCACCGGCTTCCTCGACGTCAGCGCCTGGCTGCAGACCTTCGGCGAGAAGCAGGGCTGGGCCTACATGGATGCGCTGCACCAGAACATCGGCCAGTACGTCCATTCCGGCTCCAAGCCGTGCAAGCTGGCCGCCGCCGGTGAGTTCCCCATCGGCATCTCCTTCGAATACCCGGCCGTGCAGCTGAAGCGCCAGGGCGCGCCGCTGGACATCGTCCTGCCGAAGGAGGGCCTGGGCTGGGAAATCGAAGCCACCGGCATCGTCAAGGGCACCGACAAGCTCGACGCCGCCAGGAAGCTCGCCGACTTCTCCGCCAGCCCCGCCGCCATGGACCTGTACAAGGAGAACTTCGCCGTCCTCGCCGCCCCCGGCATCGCCAAGCCGCAGACCGAACTGCCTGCCGACTACGAGCAGCGCCTGATCAAGAACGACTTCGCGTGGGCTTCGAAGAACCGCGATTCGATCCTCGCCGAATGGCGCAAGCGCTACGACGGCAAGTCCGAGAAGCTGCCGCAGTAAGCCCCAGCCCGTTCCCTTCGCCCTCTCTCTGCGGGGAGAGGGTCGGGGAGGACGGGCATCGAATTCCAGGAGATACCCATGCCCCTCCACGACACCGATATCGCCATCGTCGGCGCCGGCATCCTCGGCCTGTCCCACGCCTATGCCGCCGCCCGGCGCGGCCTCAAGGTCAGCGTGTTCGAGCGCAGCGACCGGCCCCTGGGCGCCTCGGTGCGCAACTTCGGCCAGGCGCTGATCACCGGCCAGGCGCCGGGCCCGATGTTCGCCCTGGCCCGTGAGGCGCGGACGATCTGGGCGGAGCTGGCCGAAGTGGCCGGCTTCCATATCCGCCGCAACGGCTCCCTGCTGTTCGCCCGCACCGAGGCGGAAGAGGAATTGCTGGAGGCCTTCTGCGCCACCCGCGCCGTCGAGCACGGCTACCGCGTCGAACTGCTGCGCGGCGAGCGCCTGCACGACCTCTACCAGGGCCAGTTCAGCCACCACCGCGTGGCCCTGCACGGCCTGGACGACCAGCAGCTGTATTCCCGCGAGGCCATCCCGGCGCTGGTGAACTACCTGCGTGACGAGCTGGGCGTGACCTTCCATTTCTCCACCCTGGTGCGCGACGTCGAGCAGAACCGCGTGCACACCAGCGCCGGCAGCTGCCGCGCCGAGCAGATCATCGTCTGCTCCGGCCATGACTACCTGACCCTGCTGGCCGAGCAGATCGCCCCGCTGCAGCCCAGCGTCTGCCGCCTGCAGATGCTCCGCGCACGCCCGGCGGTGGACATCGGCCTGCAGCACGCCGTGCTCACCGGCCTCAGCTGCGTGCACTACGGCGCCTTCTCCGACCTGCCGGAAGCCGAAGCCATCCGTGGCCAGATCGAGCAGCACACCCCCGAACTGGAACAGCACGGCATCCACCTGCTGGTCAGCCCCACGCCCTATGGCGAGCTGATCATCGGCGACTCCCACGACTACGGCCGCGACGCCTCGCCGTTCAACGCCGAAGCGGTGGACAACCTGATGCTCGACCTCGCCGAACACACCCTCGGCACCCGCCTGCAGGTGCTCGAGCGCTGGCAGGGCGTCTACGGCGCACGCGGCCCCGGCCCGTTCTCGGTGCTCAAGGCCATCCCGGGCGTCACCGCCGTGCTGATGCACACCGGCCTGGGCATGAGCATCGGCCCGGCGCTGGGCGAGCGCACGGTGGCGTCGTTGCTGGGGTGAAGTGGGAGCGGGACATCCCGTAGGAGCGAGCTCTGCTCGCGAAGCGTTGTGCAGCGCCCATCGGTGGGCTGAAGCCCACCCTACGCCCACCCGGGCTGGCTGTAGGGCGGTGCTGCGCACCGCTTGGCGACTGAAGTCGCCCCTACAGTCGCCCCGGCTTTCCTCAGAAGCTCACCTCGGCGGTCTTCGCCAGCGTGGCGAACGGTCCCGACAGCGTCAGGTTGTGGTGGCGGATGATCGCCGAGGCATCCAGCGCCGGGGTGTCCATGCAGCTGTGGGCGTCTTCGACCAGCACCACGCGGTAGCCGAGCTCGGCGGCGGCGCGGCAGGTGCTGTCGACGCAGTACTGGGTCTTCATGCCGGCTACCACGAGTTCGCCGATGGAGGCGTCGCGCAGCCAGTCGTCCAGGCGGGTGCCTGCGAAGCAGCTGGGGCGGTTCTTGTCGAGGATGCGATCGCGCGCCGGGTCCACGGCCAGGCGCGGGTGCAGCGACCAGCCCTTGCTGCCCGGTGCCACCGGCGAGCCTTCTGGGCCGGCGAAGCGTGCCGCGAAGATCGGTGTCCCGGAGGCGCGGGCGCGGGCGATCAGCTGGTTGACCCGGGTCAGCAGCAGTTCGGCCTGCCAGGGCTTGTCGGGTCCTTCATAGAGCGCGACCTGCATGTCGATGATCAGCAGGGCGGATTTCCTCGGGTCGTGCATGGCATATCTCCTTGAATGCCAGTGACGCCGGGGCAAAAGAAAAGGCCCCGTCCATCGCTGGCGGGGCCTTGGGTCTTCTCGCGCTATCCGCTACGCACACCCGCTCGCCCCGCACATGGCGGTGGTGGAGGTGGTGGTAGTGCGGCGGAGGGCGGCGTTCATGGCGTCGATACTGCTGGGGGCGCCCCGACGCTGTCAACGCCTCCCGGGGTGCGGCTCGTCGGCCCGTGCGGTCGTGGCGCGGGCCTGCGCTATGGTGAAGGTCCATGCCCGCTGGGCATCCACTCGAAGGGAGGGCCGACGCCTTATCCCGCTCCTCCCGCCTATTGGAGGCAGAGCCATGAACAGCAGCAACCAGTGCACCCACCGTGACCACATCATCACCGCGCACCTGATCGAGCACCCGGGCATCCCCACGCCCTGGGCCGGCGGTGTGCACATCACCGCCCCCGATGGCAGCCGTACCCGGCGCATCCCGTTGCCAGCCAGCTCGGCCTTCCTCGCCGAGGAGGACAGCGCCCGCCGCGCCTCCCTGGCCCATGGCCGCTGGCTGGTGGACCAGAGCCTCGACCAGGGCCGCAAGCCTTCATGAGCTGCAGGCGGGGCCGCCTTCGCGGTGGTCCCGCGCTCCGCTCGTCCAGCACACTGAACCCCGAACGCACCTGGCCAGTCGTTACTACAACCCCCCTAGAGCCAGGAGAACGCCATGGTCGCCTTCGAACCCCAGTCCCGTGAAAACGCTGCCCGCCCTCATAACGTCGAGGGGTGGGAACGCTTCCTGTGCATCGCAGGCGGCCTGGTGATGGTCGGTACCGGTCTGCGCCAGGGTGGCCTGGTCGGGTGGCTGCGTGCCGGCGGGGGTGGCGTGGTGCTTGCCCGTGGCCTCACCGGGCATTGCCCGGCGAAGCGGGTGATCGCCGAACGTCGCGAGGAAATCGAAGCGCTCAAGGCGCGCATCGAAGAGGCCGCAGCGAAGTTGGCCGAGTTGCATCGCAACGCGTGAGCCGGAATTGGCGTCACCCCCAGGCAGCTGGGGGTGACGCCTTCGCGCCGCCCCGTCGCGAATGAATCGGCTCTGTGTGCGGTAGCTGTTTCGGACTCAACGAAAAGGCCCAAGCACGGCGCTTTCAGGGCTCATCTGGATTCCTGGCACGCCTAAAGCATGGGTTTCGCTTCGCTCTACACCATCCTACGAAAGCGGCCAGCCGCGGGGTACGCCCCATCGATGGGCTGAAGCGGAGTTCCGCCCAGCCCATCCTGCGGTGCTACGTACCGTCTGGCGACTGAATTCACCCCTACACCTCCTGCGCATTGCGTGCCGGGGGCGTGTCGTCGTCCGGTTCGTGGATGCGGTACCAGGCGACGTAGAGGGCGGGCAGGAAGAACAGGGTGAGCAGGGTGGCGATGATGATGCCGCCGATCATGGCGAAGGCCATGGGGCCCCAGAACACTTCGCGGGCGATGGGCAGCATGCCCAGGCTGGCCGCTGCGGCGGTGAGGAGGATGGGCCGGGTGCGGTGGTGGGTGGCTTCGATCACCGCATCCCAGGGATGGGCGCCCTCGCGTTCGAACTCGTCGATCTGGGTCACCAGGATCACCGAGTTGCGGATGATGATGCCGATCAGCGCCAACACCCCGAGGATGGCCACGAAGCCCAGCGGCGTGCCGGTGGGCAGCAGCGCGAGCACCACGCCGATCAGCCCCAGGGGCGCCACGCTGGCCACCAGGAACATCTTCTGCACGCTCTGCAGCTGGATCATCAGGAAGGTCGCCATGAGGAACAGCATCAGCGGCACCACCTGGCCGATGGGCCCCTGGGCCTTGCCGCTTTCCTCGACCGTGCCGCCGGGGGTGATGCGGTAGGAGGCGGGCAGCCCGGCGGCGAAGTCGTCCACCTCGGGCTTGAGCCTGGCCATCAGGTCGGTGGGTTGCAGGTCGCCGTGGACGCTGGCCTTGAGGGTGATGGTGGGTTTGCGATCGCGGCGCCACACCAGTGGCTGCTCCAGTTCGTAGCCCACGGTGGCGAAGGCCTTGAGCGGAATGGAGGTGCCGTTGGGGGTGACGATCTGCAGGTTCTCCAGGGTTTCCGGCGAGTTGCGCTCGCCTTCCTCGGAGCGGCCCACCAGGTTGACCAGGTAGATGCTGTCGCGCACCTGGGTGATGGTGGCGCCGGTGACCACGCCGTTCATCATCTGCGCCACGTCCTCGGAAGAGAGGCCCAGCTGGCGTGCCTTGTCCTGGGCGATGTCGATCTTCAGCACGCGGCCGGGCTCGTTCCAGTCGTAGATCATCTCGCCGACGTTGGGGTTGGCGTCCAGCCGCGCGGCCAGGTCCATGGCGTACTCGCGCACCTTGTCGATGTCCGGGCCGCTGATGCGGTACTGGATCGGCCGGCCCACCGGTGGGCCCATCTCCAGGGGCTGCACGTAGCCGCTGATGCCGACGAACTCGTCGCGCAGGCGCTGCTTGAGGCGGGCGGAGAGGCGTTGTCGCGCGTCCAGGTCCCTGGCGACTATCACCAACTGGCCGTAGTAGGGGTTCTGCAGCTGCTGGTCGAGAGGCAGGTAGAAGCGCACCGCGCCTTCGCCGATGTAGGAGCGCCAGCGCTGGATGTCGTCATCGCCCTTGAGCTTGGCCTCGAAGCGGTCCATCACCGCGCGGGTCTCGGCGATGCTGCTGTTCTGCGGCAGGTTCAGGTCCACCAGCAGCTCGGGGCGGTCGGAGGAGGGGAAGAACTGCTGCTGGACGAACTGCATGAGGAACAGCGAGCCGCCGAACAGCGCCACGGTGAGCAGGATGGTGGCCCAGCGGTGCCCCATGGCCAGGCGCAGGCCGCGGTCCATGAAGCGGGTCATGCGGCCCTTCTTCTCTTCCTTGTGCTCGAGCGTGGCGGGCAGCACATGCACGGCGATCACCGGGGCGAAGAGCACCGCGACCACCCACGACAGCAGCAGGGCGACGGCGATCACCGCGAACAGGGTGAAGGTGTATTCGCCCGCCGAGCTGGCGTTGAGGCCGATGGGCACGAAGCCGGCCACCGTCACCAGGGTGCCGGTGAGCATGGGGAAGGCGGTGGAGGTGTAGGCGTAGGTGGCGGCGTCGTGCCGCGAGTCGCCCAGCTCCAGGCGGGTGACCATCATCTCCACCGTGATCATGGCGTCGTCCACCAGCAGGCCGAGGGCGATGATGAGGGCGCCGAGGGAGATGCGCTGCATGGTGATGCCGCTGTATTCCATGAACACGAAGACCAGGGCCAGCACCAGGGGAATCGAGCAGGCCACCACCAGGCCGGCGCGCACGCCGAGGCTGATGAAGCTCACCACCAGGACGATGATCACCGCCTCGAACAGCGCGCTGGTGAAGCCGCCGATGGCCTTCTCCACCACCTCGGCCTGGTTCGATACCTGGTGCACGCCGACGCCGATGGGCAGCTCGTTGGTGACCTCCTGCATGCGTGCATGCAGCGCCGCGCCGAAGGTCTGGATGTTGCCGCCATCACGCATGGCCACCGCCAGGCCGATGGCGGGCTCGCCGTTGAAGCGGAACAGCGAGGTGGGCGGGTCCTGGTAGCTGCGCTGGATGCTGGCCAGGTCGGCGAGGCGGTAGAAGCGCTCGTTGATGCGCAGGTTGACCGCCTCCAGGTCCGCCTGGGAGCGGAACTCGCCGGAGGTGCGCACGGAGATGCGCTCGGCGCCGGCCTCGATCACCCCCGAGGGCGTCACGCTGTTCTGCGCCTGCAGGCTCTGCATCACCTGGCGCTGGTCGAGGCCCAGGGCGGCCAGCTTGCGGGTGGAGAAGTTGAGGTAGAACACCTCGTCCTGTTCGCCGATCAGCTGCACCTTGCCCAGGTCCTTGACGCTGCGGATGTCCAGGCGCACGCGCTCGACGTAGTCGCGCAGCTGGCGGTAGCTGAGGCCGTCGCCGGTGAAGGCGTAGAGGCTGCCGTAGACGTCACCGAACTCGTCGTTGAACGCCGGGCCCTGCAGGCCCTGGGGGAACTGGCCGCGGATGTCGTCGATCTTCTTGCGCACCTGGTACCAGATGTCGGGTATCTCGGCGCCGTCGGTGGTGTCCTTGAGGTAGACGAAGACGGTGGACTCGCCCGGCCGCGTGTAGCTCTTCACGTAGTCGAGGCTGTCCAGTTCCTCGAGCTTCTTCTCGATGCGGTCGGTGACCTGCTCCAGGGTGTCGTTGACCGTGGCGCCGGGCCAGCGGGTCTGGATGACCATGGTCTTGATGGTGAAGGCGGGGTCTTCCTCGCGGCCCAGTTCGAAATAGGAGAAAATGCCCATCACCAGCGCCACCGCCATCAGGTACCAGGCGAACGACTGGTGGCGCAACGCCCATTCCGAGAGGTTGAAGCCGCCCTTGGCATCACTCATGGCCGATCCCCTTCATCCAGTTTCACTGCTTGGCCTTCCTTGAGGCTGTTGACCCCGGCGCTGACCACCCGCTCGCCGTCGGCGAGCCCCTTGCCGATCAGCACGCGCTCCTCTTCGCGGCTCAGCACCTGCACCTCGCGGCGGTGCACCACGGCGGCCTGTTCGTCCACCACCCAGACCTGCCCACGGTCCTGCGGCGCGCCGGGCTCCGCGTGCATCAGCACGCTGGCGGGCAGGCTGGCGCGCGGGGTCACCGGGCTGCTCAGTTCCACCCGCACCGTGGTGCCGAGGCGGAAGCTGTCCGGGGTCTGCTCCAGGCTCAGGCGCACGCGGCGGGTGCGGGTGGCGGCGTCGGCCTGGGGCGCCATTTCGCGGATGCGCCCGGTGGTGGAGGCGTTCTCCTGCAGCTGGGCGCTGACGAGGAAGGTGGCGTCCTCGGGCAGGGCGGCGACGAGGTCGTCGGGCAGGTCGAACACCGCCTCGCGCACTTCGGGGCGTGCCAGGGTCACCACGTCCTGGCCGGCGGCGACCACTTGGCCGGCCTCGGCGCGCCAGGCGGTGACGACGCCGTCGAAGTCGGTGGTGAGGTGTGTGTAGTCGAGCTGGTCGCTGGCCTGCTGCACCGCAGCGCGGGCCTGGTCGAGGCTGGCGCGGCTGGTCTGCAGGCGGGTGCGGGCAGCGTCGAGGTTGGCCTTGGCACCGACGCCCCGGGCGAACAGTTCCTCCTGGCGGCGGGCATCGGCCTGGGCGTCGATCCACTGCGCTTCGGCGCTGGCGCGGTCGCCCTCGCTGGCACGCAGGCGGTTCTGCTGGTCGGTGGGGTCGAGGGTGGCGAGCAGGGCGCCCTTGGCCACCTTGTCGCCGACATCCACCGCACGCGAGGCGATGCGGCCGTTGGTGCGGAAGCCCAGGGTGGTTTCGTAGCGCGCCTGGATGGTGCCGGCGAAGCGGCCGACGCTCTCCTGGTGCTGGCTCTCCACCACCACGCTGAGCACCGGGCGCGGCGGGGGCGGTGTCCGCTCCTTCTCGCCGCAGCCGGCCAGCAGCAGGGCGCCGAGCGGCAGGAGGCAGGCGATGCGGGTGGCGTCATTCATGGGGCACGCTCCCTTCGACCTGGGGCTGTGGCGCCGGCTCGGCGCGGTCCTCTCGCACCGCTGCGGCCTTGTCCGGTTCGGCGGCCTGTTCGGCGCGGGCGATTTCCACCTGCTGGCCGGGGTGCAGCAACTGGCCGCCGGCGATCACCACCTTCTGGCCCGCTTGCAGGCCCTGGCCCACCAGTACCTCGCCGCTGGCGTAGCGCACCGCGCCGACCTTCTGCAGCGCCACCCGCTGGTCATCACCCACCCGCCACACCGCCGGCTCGCGGCCGGCCTTGGTCAGCGCCGACCAGGGCAGCACGACCCCGTCGCCGCTGCGCGGGCGGAGGCGGGTGGTGACCACGGCACCCAGGTTCATCTGTGGCGGCACGTCCTGCAGCGCCACCTTGACCTTGAGGGTGCCGCTCTGCGGGTCGATGGTCGGGGTGATCTCGCGCACCTCGCCCCTGGCGGTCACCTGCGGCTGGCCGAGGAGGGCGACGGTCACCTCCTGGCTCTCCAGTTGCTGGTCGAACAGCGATTCGTAGACGTTGAACACGGCGTCGCGCTCGCCTTCGCGGGCGAGGGTGAAGATCGGCACCGTGGCCTGCACCACCTGGCCGACTTCGGCGTGGCGGCTGGTGATCACGCCGTCGGTCGAGGCCTTGAGTTCGGTGTAGGCGAGCATGTCGCGGGCGTTGGCGGCCTGGGCCTCGGCGGCGTCCAGGGAGCTGCGGGTGGCGCGCAGCTGGGCTTGCGCCTGGTCGAACTCGCTCTGGCTGGTGTAGCCCTTGGGCAGCAGCTTGCGCTGGCGCTCGAAGGCCAGTTCGGCCTCCTTGAGCTGCGCGCGCTGGGCGGTGACGGCCGCATTGGCGGTGTCGAGGTTGCTGCGCTGCTCCTGCGGGTCGAGGCGCGCCAGTACCTGCTGGGCCTTGACCGGGTCACCCACGTCCACCAGGCGCTCGATGATCTTGCCGCCCACGCGGAAGGCCTGCTGCGCCTCGACGCGGGCCTGGATGTCGCCGGTGAGGCGCACTTCGGCGCTGAAATCGGCCTCCTCGATGTTCTGCACCAGGACCCGTTGCACGGGCTTGGGCGTCTCCTGTTCCTGGCAAGCGGCCAACAGCAATGCGGCCAGGAGGCCGGTGGCGATGCGAATGTTCCTCGATGAGGGGGTGTGCAGCGGGTTCATCCCTGGACCAGGCCTCCGGTGGCGAATGCGACGTGAATGGCGCCGAGCGCGCAGCGAAGCGGTGGCGCCGATGGCAATTCGAGGGAGGCGGCCGGAGGAAAGTTCAAGTCGGGGAGGGCGTTTGGCGGTGAACTCATCGGCGGTGGTGCCAGTCAGCTCAGATACACCCGCCAACGCCGAGGTAACCGATATGGCGCACTGGATCATCACCTATCAAAAGGACAACAACACCTCGAAGCTGGACATCGAGGCGGCGAGCAAACCGGATATGGAAGACGCCAACCGCCAGTTGCTGGCGTGGGCCGAGGGCAACCTGCCCGCCGGGGAATTCGCCGAGTGCGAGGACCCCAGCCACGAGCCGGCGATACAGCTCTCAAGCGCTACGGCATCACCCTCACCGGCATCGCACGCGGCTGAGTTCCGAGGTCTTCTTCGGTGGGTTGCCTTTCGGGCTAGTCGCCCGACGGCTCGTAGTAACGCCGGGTGGGCGGATAGCGCAGCTCCTGCTCGACGCTGCCGTCCTCCCCGTGCACCTTCACCGTGCCTGCGCGGTGCTGCATGAAGCTCTCGATGCTGTCGAGCAGTACGGCTTTCTCGCTGGCGGTCTTGGACGGGCGCGTTGCACCTTCCTTGCGCAACTCCCACCCCTTTTCCGTGGGGGAAATGTGATAACAGCCCATGTGGATCTCCAGTTCGTTCAACGTCGACGGTCTTGATGCCGTTTGCGCCCCCAGGCGCCTCTCAGGGACTTATAGAACCGGTGGTGCCGGACAGGTTCCGCCTTTGTGCCGTTGCGTGTTCTTTCAGGGCTTGCGGCGGATACGCCCGCGTGACGCCTCCCTGGCGAGCGCTGCCAGGCGCTCGGCGTCGCTTTGCGGGGCTTGGGGCACGGTCAGTTGCCCTCCGGGAAGGCGTCGTCGTCTCCACCCGGGTCCTGCTCGAGCATGTGCTCCAGCTCGTCGATCAACTGGCCATTGAGGGCCTCGAACTGTTCGTGGCTGGCCCAGTGGCGGGGGAAGAGGCCGGAGACGATGGTCAGGCGGCCGGTGCGCAGGTCGCGCAGCGACAGCACCACGTCGTCGTCGCGGAACTTGACCACGCACAGGTGGTTGTCCAGCCGGGCGTCCAGCCTCTGCTGCAATTCTTCGGCTGACGGTTGAAAAGCCATGGCTACGTCCAGGTACGGGTGGGTCCACCCAAAAAAGAAGCCCGACGCATGCCGCAGCGACCGGGCCTCAAGTTGGGATACGCGTGAGTTGTTATTGAGAAGTCCGGGAGCGGGTGTGAGTTCAGCCTTATTGCACTGGCGACGGAGGCCGTTCGTCCGCTGCAATGGTTTCAATATCATCGAGATGACGCGCTGATATCAGGCGATTGCTCGACCGCCTGCCCGAATGGGATCGACGCGCACCGTTAGCGCGCAGCCCGCCCCCGATCATCGCATCGCACCTGTGCGCGTCATTGCAAGTTGCCCGAATCGTGCAGATTGCCCGTGCAGAATGCATGGGCACGACCCCGTTCAAGGGCGCGGGTTCCCCGGACTCTTGGGTGGTTTGCCATCGTGTCGATATCAGGTTGTGGCGTTTTTCCTGTGCAGGGAGGCGCGGGCGTGCAGGTCGACCGCTGAAAACCTGTATTGGCATGTTTATCGCTAGTTGCCTGTGCTCCCCTGGGGGTTGAAGACTTTTTCCGAGCCTGTCCGACCGGCTTCCGGAGGCATCAGGATGATCACGTCTCTCGCACACCTGACCCTGTACTCGCCCGCGCTGGCCGACGGCGTCGTGCGGCTCGAGCCGCGTGCGGTGACGCTCGACTTCGGCCTGGAGCAGTTCGAGGGCTGGGCGGCGCTGAACGGGCTCGCCGGGCGCATCAGCTTCGCGGGGGCGGCGCCGGAGAACTGGAACCGTACGCGGCTGATCGAACTGGAGCCGCTGGACCCCGGGCAGGCCAAGGCGATTTTCGAGGTGATGGCCGAGCGGCCATCCATCAGGGGCGTGGACGGCGCATCGGTATTCCCGGTACGCCTGCTCTGACCCCGATTGCGCGCGGCCCGAATTCACGCGGCCGGCATGACCGTAACAAGGAGGCTGTTGATGAAAACTGCACTGTCTGGCAAGGAACTGGACCTGATGCTCGCGCGCGCCATCCCCAGTTGCAGGGTGGAAAGCCGGACGCTCACGGACGGCACCTTCAGCCTCTTCGTGCATAACCCGGCGACCCATGAACACTTCACCGTGGCCGGGCTCAACCTCGTCGATTACCAGGACCCCAGCGCCGTGTTGCGCCTGGGCAAGCAGGTGTTCGAAGACATGGTGCTGCTCCAGGCCGGCTGCGGCAGCCGGCGTATCGTCAAGCTCGCCAGCGCCCAGGAGCAGGGGATTCGCCAGGCGGGCTGATGCTGTTTCCGCCGGGGCGATCGTGTCCCGGTGAGTTGCATCACCACCCCCCTGGGCTGCCCCGACTGGAGCGTCTTGTTCCTACATGGGAATAGGACTTTCCAGTCGCTCGCCGCACTCAGCTAAAAAACGCACCGGCCGACCTTGAGGGAACACCCCAGAAAGGAGAGGTCGTCATGGAGATCACGAGCAACCTGTCGTTATGGCCCACGCGCTCGGATACCTGGGTCGCCGAAGTGGCCAAGGCGGGCGAGTCGGCTCGAGCACTGGCGCTGCCGGAGGCACTGCCGCAGGAAGGTCTGGATCGAGTCATCGAAAGCCATACCTACAACCGGTTGGCGCAATTGCCAACGGGGCCGCAGGTCAGTTTCGATCTTGAGATATGGGCCATCGAACAGGTGATGCGCCCGCCCAAGGACAATGCGCGTCCGCTGGAAATCATCGATGCGGAGCTCAATTTGGCGCATGCGGGGTTTCAGGCGATCTACGGCAGCATGTTGAGAGAGTTGTCGGGGCGGGAACCGGTTATGCGTGACGGATTGGTCGGTATATCGGTCGATAGCGCAGGCAACATCATCGTCAGTAATCACAATGGCTTACTCAGGGATGATGTGGCGAAACGGCTGTCTGCGCGAATGAACGCTTCCACTGAACTGCTGCAGTACGCCAATCGTTATGTGGAATTGGCCATCGAGCGTATCGAGTCGGATATGAACGTGGACTTCGATGGGTTCGGCCGTTACCACTTGGACAGAAGCAATTTCTCGAGCGTTGTCAGAGCCCTTGAGTACAACAGCCTTCAGGCCCATCTGGTCTCATGGGGTGTCGTACGTTATGGACACTGGACCGAGCGACGGATTCATCCGCCAGCCTAGTTGGAGTGTGCGGGCTTCTTAGCCCGCACAAAGCTGAAGAATTAACGCTCGCTCTTAATAAGAGTCTGTTGACATAGATGCCCTAAAACTACGGAATTCTCTGGACTGCCGACTCCTACACTCGGGTCTTCGTTAAGCCTTAGGTACCATGAGCCGTAGTTGTAGTCAGTTTTCCACGTATTCCTGTAAGTTCCCGAGTAGTCGACAAAGGTCGTGCTCCAGTCTCCATAGCAAGCCCCCAGATTTATGGTGCCACGAGCCCATCCATTGATATCAGTTTTTGCAGGATGCGAACTATAAGGCTCCTGCCCGAGACGCGTTCGCGGTAACAGATGGAGTACGGGTGTGACCCCCTTTATCGGAGTGTTGGTGCTGTCTGTCAGCAACATCGACCACTTCACCTGTTTATAAGCCTGTGTCGTCATGCATCGCTGCCCATATGCCAATGGAGCGGAGTATGGAATGCGAAGGGCATTCGACTCTCCCTCAACGTAGTGATTACGCATGAAGGGCGTTGAGCCGATAGTCAGGCGATAGCGCAGATGGGGAGTCAACGCCACTGCCGGGTTGGGGCGAACCCGAACTTGGAGGCGCTCATTAGCTGGCAGCCCTTTGATATTCAGTCGCATGTCCTTGGTCTCCTGCTGCCAGACACCGTTGTTGTAGACCTCCAGCAACCAGCGATTGCTCGTCCCTGAATCCTCCCCCGTCAGCATGAGCCGCAGGGTCTGCCCACGAACACTGGTGAACTCGTAATAGTCGTAATCCCAGGCACTGTCCGAGTTACCCGTGATGACGTTCAGGGTGTCGGGCAGGATGGTGGCTGACTCGGGGCTGTCGTTGGGTTCATAGGCATCGATCGGGGCGGCGACCAGTGCGCCGAAGCCGACGGGCGAGCCGTCAGAGGCAAGGGCGTTCATCAGCCAGTAGTAATGACCGGGTGGCGTGACGGCAAGGATCGATTCGTCCGCATTGCCGGGTTGGCTGGAATGCCCAACCAACTGAAGGTTGCCATTACCGTCGTCTCTCAAAAGGAATAGTTCGAAGTCAGTGCCTGGGCTCTGCTCTGTGACAACGGCTTCGGTCTTGGAATGCTGGCCGATTTCGAAGTGGTAGCAGTAGCTGCCCCTCGTTGCACGCCGGAAAGGGTGTACAGCTGGTTGATTGAAAGCGATGTGCAAAGCGGGGTGTAGGCGTTGCTGCGTGCTTGCAGGCTGTTGCTTCCGCTCACGGGAGCCTTGGGCACTGGAGCGGCTGGATCAGGCGCCTCCTGCTCCGGTACTGATGGGACCGGGAGAGTGGTGGGGAGGTTGCCGGGTAATGGCACCTGCCGCAGGACGGCGGGTGGCGCAAAATGGGATTCGGCAGTAATGGTGCTACCCGGCGGCAGCTTGGGGGTGTCGGCCAGCGAGTTGGAAGCATGGGCGCCAAGCATGGCCAGCAGCATTAGCTGGGGAGCGTGGAGCGTGGTTTTGAGGGGTGGCATCGGCTTCATCCTTGTGTCTGTAGAAGGGCGAGCGCAGATGCTAGGGCGACCCCGTAGATCACCATCCGGCGCGGCGTCAGTGGTTTTTGCCGCAGTTTTAGAGCAGGTGCTTGTATGGCAAGGGGGCGCGGGAAATGGGTAAAGAAATCTGACCGGCAGATTGCCCCGCAGGCGCATCGGGCTCAGGCCTGTTCCTTCAGGGTGATAGGCGCAATGACGGGGGTGGTCATGCCGCTGTCGGTAGGCACGGCCAGGCTGGCAATGGCAGGCGTCGTGGCGATGCGATCGCCCAAGCAGGCGCTCATGTGCGAAGGCGGCGTTGGATGTATGAGGCTGAGCCGAGCGCCTGCCGGCAAGGGCTCGCCCTAGAGACAGTACCGAGCTTCAGGTGCCCTTCGGCAGCCTCAGTCACTCTCCAATACGAATATCCCCACCTGCGGTTCCGGGCTCAGCCAGTGGCGGGCGAGGCGCCAGCCGGATTCGGCGGCCATCTCGGCGATGCCTTCCAGGCTGTACTTGTGCGAGCACTCGGTGTGCAGGCGCTCCCCGGCGGTGAAGTGGAAGCGCCGGCCGGCGGCGCGGACTTCCTGTTCGTGGAGGCTGACCAGGAACATCTCCATGCAGCGGTCCTGCGCGTTCCAGCGCGCCAGGTGGGCGAAGGCGTCGAGGTCGAAGTCGCCACCCAGCTCGCGGTTGATGCGGGCGAGCAGGTTCTTGTTGAACTGTGCGGTGATGCCGTCGGCGTCGTCGTAGGCGGCTTCCAGGGTGGCGACATCCTTCTGCATGTCCAGGCCGAGGATCAGGCGTGAGTCGCGACCGAGGAAGCGGCGCACCGAGCGCAGGAAGCGCAGCGCCTGCGCCGGGCTGAAGTTGCCCAGGGTCGAGCCGGGGAAGAAGGCCACGCGTGCCCGGGAGGCGGCCGCCTGTGGCAGGTGCGGCAAGTGGGTGAAGTCACCCACCTGGGGCAGTACGCACAGTTCCGGATAGGCGCCCTGCAACATGGCGGTGGCCTTGCGCAGGGCCGACTCGCTGATGTCGATGGGCAGGTAGAGCCCGATCTGGGGCGCCGCGTCCAGCAGCAGGCGGGTCTTCAGGCTGGCACCGCTGCCGAACTCCACCAGCGCCGCGCCACGGGGAATGACCGCCGAAAGCTCCTTGGCGATATCGCCCAGCAGCGCCGTTTCCATGCGCGTGGGGTAGTACTCGCGGGTGCGGCAGATGGCTTCGAACAGCTCGGAGCCGGCAGCGTCGTAGAAGTACTTGGGCGGCAGGCTCTTGTTCGGCGCCCCGAGCCCGCTGCGCACGTCCTCGGCGAAGCCTTCATGCTCGCTGGCCTGCTCGCCGCTGCTGGCGTCGCGGGCCAGTCGCAGGCCGGAGAACATCCAGCGCTGGCCCGGGTAGAAGAAGTTGCGGTAGCTGGGCCGTGCATGGCCGGCTGGGGTGACGCTGGCGCCGCCGCGCAGGACCATCTGGCTGACCATGAACTTGCCGTTGTACTCGCCTACCGCGCCGGCGGAAGGGTGGAAGCCGGGGTAGGGCAGGTATGCGCTGCCGGTCCATTGCCAGGCGCAATCCTCCACCTGGCCAAGCAGCCCGGCACGCGCGGCGACTTCCCATTCCGCTTCGCTGGGCAGGCGGGCGTCCGCCCAGGTCGCGTAGGCGCAGGCTTCGTAGTAGCTGATGTGGGTCACCGGTGATGTCGGCTGCAGCGGGCGCAGGCCGCCGAGGCCCATCTCCATCCAGCCCGTATCACCCTGTCGCCAGTACAGGGGCGCTTGCCAGTCCTCTTCCTGCACCTTCGCCCAGCCTTCGGAGAGCCAGAGGTCGGCGCGGGAGTAGCCACCTGCCTCGATGAACGCCAGCCATTGGGCGTTGCTCACCAGGCGGTCGGCGATCTGGAACGGGGGCAGGAATACCTGATGGCGCGGGCCCTCGTTGTCGAAGGCGAAGCCCTGGCCGTCATGGCCGATCTCGACCAGGCCGCCAGCGAGGGCGATGAAGCGCGCCGGCCGGTCGCCACCCGGCTCGCGCCAGCGGGTGTCATAGGCCGGGTTCAGGGGCGAGCGGCTGAACAGGTGCAGCAGGTCCATGAGCAGCAGTTCCTGATGCTGCTGCTCATGGGCCAGGCCAAGTTCCACGAGGGCGCCCAACTCGTCGGTGATGCCGTCCTGCAGCAGTGCGTGCATGTGTTCATCGATGTAGCGGCGGTAGGCCATGACCTGCGACACCGGTGGTCGTGTCAGCAGCCCGCGCTGGGGGCGTGGCTGGCGTGGGCCGAGGGCCTCGTAGTAGGAGTTGAAGAGGTAGGCGAAACCTGCGTCGAAGACCTTGTAGTCCGCCAGGTTGGGCGCCAGCAGGAACGTCTCGAAGAACCAGGTGGTGTGGGCGAGGTGCCATTTGGCCGGGCTTGTATCGGGCATGGACTGCACCACCATGTCCTCTTCGCTCAGGGGCGCCACCAGGGATTCGCTATGGCTACGGACTTGCAGGTATCGGTCGAGCAGCGTGGTGCGGTTCATCGGCCTCTCTCTCAGTGCTGTTGGCAGGACTGTTGGATGCGCGTGATGGCATGCCCGAACGGCAGGCAGGGCGGCAGATCCCGACATTGGGGGTCATAGGGTCTGATGCCTTGGGTTCCAGGAAAGTTCGTGTGGTTTTCGCCTGTCCGGAGTGGGGCGGCGGCTGCATGCTCCGGGGTCGGGGCGCTTCGATGCAGAGGGTCACGCACCGCCACGCTGCACGAGCGCAGATGTTAATTCTATCTTTAGATATGGCTCATAACCTGTTGATAAATAGACTTTAAATCTCAAAATATTTTTCATTTCAAGCTAACCATGGGCGCTCGCTAGGCAATGCGCGTCACACCTTGCTGATTGGGCCTGTCGCCCTGGTGCTGAGGGGGGGGCTGGCGACAGGTTTCCTAACTTTCGACTTTATGAATGACTCATAACCAGTTGATATAGTTGGATTTATAAAACTTTAAGTGAATTCTAGGTTTTGCCTGGGCATGGGCTTGTGGCGGGCATGCAGGCATCGATCAGCCTGAATCTTTGCAGGTGTTGGCCGGTCCACCTTGAACACGCCAAGCAGGAGAGCCGCCATGAGCAGCAGTGAACGAAAGCCCTATACCCCTCGCGAGATCGACGACATCGAGGACCGCATGGGTTCCATGGAGCAGCTGGATTTCAGTGACCGCAAGGACGAGCGCCAGGGGCGCGTGGGCGACCTGCGTCCGGAGCAAGAGGTGGAGCGTGAGTTCCCTGACCGTCGCGTGCGTGAGGCCGGCATGTCGGGCGGCGAGACGCTGGGGCGCAGCCTGCATGAGGACGGCGTCTCCGCCGATGACCTCAGCCCCGAGACCTTGATCGACGAGAACGAGACCCGTGTCGGTCGCGACCCGGGTGGCGTAGTGCCGGCGGACAAGGACCTGTCCGTGGTGGGGCGCGACGAGATCGCCGCTGGCGATGGCCTGGATGAGGCCGAGGAAGCACGCACCCGACCGCTGCACGGCAAGCCCTGGGATGGCGAGGCGCAGTAGCCCGCAGCCTCCGGGAAGGCTCTACGCAGGATGGGTAGAGCCACGCGACACCCATTCGGTGCCGGCAACGAGACGTAGCCCGGGCTTATACGGTGCGACGCTGTTCACCAATCGCCGCAAGCCCGCCCAGGGCGTACGTCAGCATGTGCTCCAGCAGCGGTTGAGGTTCCGTATCCAGGCCCGGGAGCACGGTCGTGCTGAGGGTGTCGTGGGCGATCAACAGGAACAGGCAGGGCGAAAAGATATTCAGGGCACTGCGCAGCACGGCCGGATCATCCTCCGGGAGGCCCAAGAGCTCGCCGATGATGCGGCGGGTGGCGAGGGCCTTGGGGAAGGACTCTTTCTTCAGCACGGCCGGCAGCAGCGGGGAGGGTGACAGCAGTTCCCGCGCCAGCACCTTGGCGGGCCAGGCCAGGCGAGGGCTGCCGAGACTCGCCAGCAGCTCCGTGATCAGCCGGCGCAGTTTTTCCTCGCCGGTGAGCTCGCTGGCCGTCAGCGCTTCCAGCGTCTCCAGGGTCATGATGCGCTGGTGGGCTTCCAGCAGGACGGCGGTGTAGAGGCCGTCCTTGCCCTCGAAGTGGTAATTCACGGCGGCGACGTTGGCCTGCGAGCGCGCACAGATCTCCTTGCTGGTGGCATTGGCGAAGCCGCGCTCGGCGAAAACTTGCCCGGCGATCTCGAGAATCTGCTGGCGTGTGGCCCGCCCATCCTGGCGAGGCGCCCGGCTGGGGGCCTGCTGCTCGGTAGTTGTCATGGAACCGACTCTTTCCGTCTTAGTTTAAATTCAAATTTGACTTTGCTTTTAGTCTGTCCTAGCGTCTCAGGGGCCGACACCTTCCCGCAGGAAGGTGAGATATGTGATCCGTCCGCACCTGATCCCATCGAGCCAACGATGCAGGTTACTTCAATGCAAACACGCGTGATGGTGCCATTCAGTTATTTTTCCCTGCCGATGCAGAAGCAGTTCCTGCGCAATCGCGAAGCGATCCGCGGCAAGCCCTATGCGCGCTTTTTCAGTGGCGAGATGCGCGTCCCGCTATCGGCCATGCGTTTGCTGCAGCAGGGGCCTTTACCCCAGGAGCGGACGCTGAGCCCCTCGGTCGAGGATATCAATCGGCTGCTCGACCCCGACTACCCCAGCGCGGAGGCCGGGTACGCACTGTTGAGCGGGCCGATGGCCTATGTCCAGAGCCGCAAGTTCTTTCCGGGCTGCAGCGCACGCATGTTCGAGTGGTGGTTCCTCTGGCACCCGCTGGAGGCTGAGCGCTACATGCTCTGGTTCCCCTATGCCCATGTGAAGAACCCTTGCCTGAACGCCCACAAGCTCTGCGACACCGAGCGCTGCTTCAGGCACCGGCTGTACGGCAACAGCTTCTGTGCCACGGAATACGTGGGCTCACGGCTGTTGGACCTGAAGATCGACTTCCACGAGCCGGTGCAGCTGGGGCTGGACCCGGCGCTCTACCGCGAGGCGAAGATCGACGGCAGCGTCAGCGCGTTGATGAGCCTGGCCCAGAAGCCGGACGTGCCGGTGTCGCTGATGATCCATCTGTTCAAGGAAACGGAGGAGGGGATGTGGCTGACCAGCCGTTACTGGGTCGGTGCACACCCGTCGATGGCGCGGTTCCCCGGCGCTGAGCGGGCGGAGGCCTTGCTCGCTGGGCTGGGACTGGATGCTGCCGGGCTGGAGGAGCTGGCATTCGAGTTCGCGGTGCACGACCTGTGCGAGTTCAATCACCTGGCGAGTTTCCTGCCGGAACTCTACCGCGAGTTTTCAGGCCAGCCGGCCTGACGCTCGAGCGACCCGCGATCCCTGCGGGTCCTGCTCTGGTCTCAAGCGGTGGGGGAGGCGCAGACACCGTTGATCAGCAAGTTGATGAAATCGTCGATGTCCTGCTCGGCACGCAACTGATCGGTGAGCAGCCGGTACCAGCAGAAGCCGAAGATCATGTCGAGCAGCAGGTCCTGGTTGATGTCCTTCGGCAGCTCACCCCGCATCACCGCATTTTCCACCAGGCGCTTGGGGACTTCCCGGCGCCGTTCCATGAACTGGTCCTTGAGCTCCTCGAGCGTTTCCGGGTCCAGCTGGGCTTCCGCGATGACGCTGCGAAAGGCCAGGCCGCAAATGGTCTCCCGCCAGATATTCCACAGATTGTGCAGCAGGAAGGAGAGATCTTCGCGGAACGAGCCCAATTCCGGAAAAACCCTGACCTGCTCGCTTTCCTTCTCGTAGACCTCGGCAATGAGGGCTGCCTTGTTCCGCCACCAGCGATAGATCGTCGGTTTGCTGGCGCTGGCCCGTCGCGCGACGGATTCGATGCTCAACCCCGCATAGCCACTTTCCATCAGAATTTCTGTCGTCGATTTGAGGATGGCTTTGTGCGCATGCGGGCTGCGTAGCGAGCCGATGGAGCTCCTGGAGCGGGTTCGATTCAAGGCAAAGTCCCCATAGAAAATGTATTGACAAACGAATTCTAAGGTATAGGCTCGTTTTTACGAAACGATACGGACCGTTTCTGTTAGTTGTTCTGTAACAAAATCCCTCTTGAGATGAGGGGATCGGGTCGGCGGTCACATATCACAGGCAGATAGAACCAAGGCTACCGGTTTCCCTTTCTCTTTAGGTGACGGCTGTTGAATTGTTTCCTAAATACGATACGGCACGTTTCGTATCTCTGATAAGAGGCAACGAATACGAATAGATTTTCACGCAGTGCCCATCTGCAGCGTCAATGCGCTGAGAAATGCAGCACGCCCAAGCGTTAGCGCTGCGTGGCGGTGGTCGGTGCCCGTGACAACCTGCGGACGTCGCGGATACCTGTGGTGAGCGGACACCGCTTCGTTCCCACCTAGCAGAACAACAACAAGCAGGAACTCCTTTTCGATGTGATTTGCGTGCTGCCCATTCCGGACGGCAAGGGATGGCTTGTCTCAATGAAAATGTGCTCAAGAGGAATACGACCGTGCATAAGACAGGAATTGTCAGTTACGGCTACGGGCTGCCCGTGTGCCGCCTGAAAGTCGAAGAGGTGCTCAGCGTCTGGCGTAACGCCGACCTGAGACTGGTCAGGGATCAGTTAGGGATAACCGAACGTGCCGTGCTCCAGCCGGACGAAGATGTGATCACCCTGGGTGCCATCGCGGCCCAGCAAGCGGTGGAGCAGGGCGGTATCGCCGAGCTCGACGCCCTGTACCTGGGAACCTGCACCAACCCCTATGAATCCCGCGC
This sequence comes from Pseudomonas sp. No.21, assembly GCF_054558415.1. Taxonomy (NCBI): domain Bacteria; kingdom Pseudomonadati; phylum Pseudomonadota; class Gammaproteobacteria; order Pseudomonadales; family Pseudomonadaceae; genus Pseudomonas; species Pseudomonas sp. No.21. The sequence goes on along the minus strand of NZ_BAAJNO010000008.1, from coordinate 273,442 downwards.
CTCGGCGGCGGTGATTCTGGAGATGCTCGGCAGCGGCTACGACGCGTTCTGCGCCGACGTCCAGTTCGCCGGCAAGTCCGGCACCTCGGCCCTGCAGATCGGCCACGCCCTGGTCGCCTCCGGCATGGCCCGCAACGCCCTGGCCATCGGCGCCGACACCATCAACCGCAACACCGCCCCGGGCGACCTCACCGAAGCCTACGCCGGCGCCGGTGCCGCCGCGCTGCTGCTGGGCCGCGACAACCTGATCGCCGAGTTCGACGGCAGCTTCTCCTGCGCCGCCGACGTCGCCGACAACATCCGCCCGCAAGGCGAGCGCTACATCCGTTCCGGCATGGGCCTGGGCTCCGACAAGAACAGCATCGGCCTGGAAGAGCAGACCGCTCGCGCCGTGCACGGCCTGTTCAGGAAGCTCGGCACCTCCAGCCATGACTACGACTACGCGGTGTTCCAGCAGAACCTCGTCTCCACCCCCCGCTCGCTGGGCCGTCACCTGGGCTTCGAGCCGGGCCAGATCGAGCCCGGCATCTACGCTGGCAGCGTCGGCGACACCGGCTCGGCCAGCCCGCTGCTGGGGCTGATCAACGTGCTCGACCAGGCACGCCCGGGGCAGAAGATCCTCCTCTCGTCGTACGGGTTCGGCGCCGGCAGCGATGCCATCGCGCTGACGGTCACCGACGCCATCCTCGCCTACCAGCAGCGCGCCAAGCCGCTGCGCAAGGTGCTGGAGAACAAGGTGTACGTGGATTACGGCACGTCGATCAAATACGAATTCAAGTATTTGCGCGCCGACTACGCCCTGACCGCCTACCTCTGACCGCCCGTACTGCAAGGAGCACAACCATGACTGCACGTCGCGTTGCAATCGTGTCGGCCGCCCATACGCCGAAACCCGGCAACTCCCGCGTCCGGCAGACCTTCAAGGAAATGATCGTCGAGTCCGCCTACGAGGCCATCCACGCCGCCAAGATGCACCCGCGGGAAATCCAGGGCGTCGCCTACGGCTACCACGGCGAGGGCATCTCCGAATACGGCGGCCTCGGCCCGACCCTGTCCGACGCCCTCGGCATCAGCCCCGCGCCCACCTTCATGAGCACCGCCAACTGCACCAGCAGCTCGGTGTCGTTCCAGATGGCCCACCAGATGGTGGCCTCCGGTGAGTACGACATCGTCCTGTGCGGCGGCTTCGAGAAGATGACCGATCACTTCAACTACGCCGAGTACATCGGCTCCAGCACCGAGTGCGAGTACGACTACTTCCTCGGCATCTCCCACACCGACGCCTTCGCCCTGGCCACCGCCGAGTACTTCCACAAGTACGGCTACGCCGGTCGCGAGGCCGACGTGCTCGCCAGCTTCGGCCGGCAGATGCGCATCTACGCCCACAACACCCCCGGCTCCACCCGCTACGGCCACCCCATCCCCAGCCTCGAAGAGCTCAAGCGCACCGAGGCCTGCGGCTCCATGCTCGCCTGGGGCGAGGCCAGCGGCTGCGCCATCCTCGTGGCCGAGCACCTGGCCCACAAGTACACCGACAAACCGGTGTTCGTGCGGGGCTGCGCCTACACCGGCGTGTCGCACTACTACGGCACCCGCTACCACAACCCGACGCTGAAGTACCCGGGCCTGCCCCAGGACGTCGGCATGGCCGTCTCGGCCAACTCCATCGCCTGTGCCGAGATCGCCTACAAGAAGGCCGGCATCACCGCCAAGGACATCGACGTCGCCCAGGTCTACGACCTGCTCGGCGCCGGGCTCATCCAGATGGAATCCATGGGTGTGTGCAAACCCGGCCAGGCCGGCGACTTCGTCCGCGAGGGCGGCATCGCCCTGGACGGCCAACTGCCGTTGAACACCGACGGCGGCAACATCGGACGCGGCCACGCCTCCGGCGCCGACGGCATCCTGCACATCACCGAACTGTTCCGCCAGTTGCGCGGCGAGTCCACCAACCAGGTTCCCGGCGCCCGTATCGCCGTCTCGCAGAACCTGGGGGGTTACGCCGCCCACAACTCGGTGATCGTCCTGGCCAACGACTGAGGAGTGTCGACCATGTCTCTCTACCCCGAACAGATCCACCGGATGACCACCGCCAGCATGCTCCGCGAATGGCGCGAGCACGGCGGCAAATACCGGCTCGAAGGCAGCCGTTGCGACGAATGCCACGAGATCTTCTTCCCCCGGCGCACCGTCTGCGGCGCCTGCAACTCGCTGAAGGTCAGCGCCTACCGTTGCGAGCGCACCGGCCATATCGAAGTCATGGCCAACGCCGAGAACCCGATCCTCGCGGCCATGGGCTACGGCGAAGTGGTGCCCCGGCACATCGCCATGGTGCGGTTGGACGACGGCCTGGTGATCGCCTCCGAGATCGTCGACGTCGTCGACCCGGCCCAGCTCAAGGTCGGCGCCCGCGTGAGGATGGTGGTGCGCAAGCAGGTGCGTGAAAGCAACCTGGCCTGGCAGTACGCCTACAAGTTCGTACTCGACCACTGAGGCTCTTGCCGCGGGGCCCGGAAGGGCTCCGTGGCAGCTAAAACAAGAACGTCATTTTCCGGCGTGCGGTTTACGCCCTTTTCTCCTGCCGCTGCCCCCCGGGAAGTGCTGGCCCACGCCAGCGCTGACGGGCTTGGCTGTGCCTGAAGAACGGGTTCTTACCCACTGAATGAACAAATTTTGAACGATCAACGAGGATTCAACATGTCGACTCTTTGCCAACCCCACGTACTGTTCCCGCAACACAAGATCACCCAGCAGCAGATGATCGAGCACCTGGAGAACCTCCACGGTGACCATCCGCGCATGGCCCTGGCCAAGCGCATGATCCTCAACACCGAGGTCAACGAGCGCCACCTCGTGCTGCCCATCGATGAGCTGGCGATCCACACCGGCTTCACCCACCGCAGCATCGTCTACGAGCGTGCCGCCCGCGAGATGTCCTCCGCCGCCGCCCGCCAGGCGCTGGACAACGCCGGCCTCAAGCCCGAGGACGTGCGCATGGTCATCGTCACCTCCTGCACCGGCTTCATGATGCCGTCGCTCACCGCCCACCTGATCAACGACCTCGGCCTGCCGAACTCCACCATCCAGCTGCCCATCGCCCAGCTCGGCTGCGTGGCCGGCGCCGCCGCCATCAACCGCGCCCACGACTTCGCCACCCTGAAGGCCGACAACCACGTGCTGATCGTCTCCCTGGAGTTCTCCTCGCTGTGCTACCAGCCGGACGACACCAAGCTGCACTCCTTCATCTCCGCGGCGCTGTTCGGTGATGCCGTCTCCGCCTGCGTGCTGCGCGCCGACGACGAGGCCAAGGGCTTCCGCATCAAGGCCACCGACTCGTTCTTCCTGCCCAAGAGCGAGCACTTCATCAAGTACGACGTGAAGGACACCGGCTTCCACTTCACCCTCGACAAGGCCGTGATGAACTCCATCAAGGACGTCGCACCGGTGATCGAGCGCCTCAGCCAGGCCGGCTACCAGCAGAACTGCGCGCAGAACGACTTCTTCATCTTCCACACCGGCGGCCGCAAGATCCTCGACGAACTGGTCCGCCACCTGGACCTGCCGTCCGAGCGCGTCTCGCTCTCGCGCACCAGCCTCTCCGAGGCCGGCAACATCGCCAGCGTGGTGGTCTTCGACGTCCTGCGCCGGCAGTTCGACAGCTCCCCCAAACCCGGCAGCAAAGGCCTGCTCGCCGCCTTTGGGCCGGGCTTCACCGCCGAAATGGCACTCGGTGAATGGGCAGCCTGAGTACCCTCGGGCACGGTGGCGCGGGGTAACCCGCGCCACCTTTTTCGGCTCCTTAGAAGAGGAGGGCTGGCCATGCGCGAGCAGGCAAGCGACACGGGCTGGGATGCCCGCTACGAAACACGCATGGTGATCCTGCTGTCGCTGAGCTTCGGCCTGGTGGGGCTGGATCGCTTCATCATCCTGCCGCTGTTCCCGCTGATCATGCGCGACCTGCAGCTGGACTATCAGGACCTCGGCAACATCTCCGCGGCCCTGGCGCTCACCTGGGGCGTCTCCGCCCTGGGCATGGGCTGCCTGGTGGAACGGCTCGGCGCCAAGCGCGTGCTGGTCGTCTCCGTGCTCGCCTTCTCGCTGCTCTCGGGGCTCTCCGCCCTGGCCGGCGGGGTGCTCGGGCTCATCCTCCTGCGCGGCCTCATGGGCTTCTCGGAGGGCGCCTTCACGCCCACCAGCATCAGCGTCACCACCCAGGTCTCGCACCCCCGGCGCACCGGCTTCAACATCGGCGTGCAGCAGGCCGTGTTCCCCATCCTCGGGCTCGGCCTCGGGCCGCTGATCGCCGCCGGCCTGCTGGCCTGGCTCGGCTCCTGGCGCTGGGTGTTCATCAGCGTATCCATCCCCGGGTTCATCCTCGCCTGGTGGCTGCAGCGCACCTACCGCCCCGTCCCCGCACCCCGCCAGGCCGGGCAGGAGCGGCCCTGGCGCCTGTGGCTCGCGGCCCTCGGCAGCGGCAACGTGCGGCGCAACATCGGCATCATGTTCTGCATCCTCACCTGCCAGTTCGTGCTCTGCGCGCTGCTGCCCAGCTACCTCACCGACCACCTCGGGCTGTCGCTGGAGGCGATGGCGCTGGTGATCTCGGCGATCGGCTTCGGCGGCTTCGTCGGCCAGCTGATCATCCCCGGCCTGTCCGACCGCTTCGGGCGCAAGCCGGTGGTGCTGCTCTCGTTCTGCGCCAGCGCTGCGCTGGTCGCCACGCTGATCGTCACCCCCGCCGAGCCCTGGCTGCTGTTCGGGGTGCTGTTCTTCATCACCTTCTTCAACTTCAGCCTCATCTGCCTCACCGTCGGCCCGCTCACGGGCGAGTCGGTGGCGCCGCACCTGCTCACGGCGGCCACCGGCATCGTCATCGGCTTCGGCGAGATCCTCGGCGGCGGCCTCGCGCCGATCCTCGCCGGCTACCTCGCCACCCACCACGGGTTGCCATCGATCCTCTACCTGGCCCTGGCCGGCAGCCTCGCCGGCCTGTGCCTGGCGCTCGGGCTCAAGGAAGGCCGCGCGCAGGCACCCCGCGAAGCCACACCGCCGGCCAACGCCGCACTGCTTATTAGGGAGTAATTGAAATGGGCGACTACCTGAAAGTCCTCGACATCGAACACAGCGGCGGGCCGCGCATCGGCCTGCTGGGCGACGACCCCGCGCACACGGTGCGGGTGCACGGCGAAAGCAGCGGCCTCTACCAGACCCTGCAGGACTGCGCGCTCCGCCACCAGGACCACCTGGCGCACCTGCGCCACCTGCCGGGGCCGACGCACACGCTGCCGGCCTTGCGCCAGGAAACCCGCCTGCGCCCGCCCGCCATGCCCGACAACCCGCTGCTCACCCACGTCAGCGGCCTGCCGCTGGGCGCGCAGGACGATGCCGGCTGGTTCTACAAGGGCAATGGCCGCGTCCTGCGCATCGACCGCGACGACCTGGAAGTGCCGTACCACGTCCAGGCCATCGCAGCGGACGCCTGCCTGGTCTCCATCTACCTGGTGGGCTCGCGGGGCCAGTTGCTCCACGTCGGCGTCACCCTCGGCCACGACCTGCACGACCCGCTGCAGGGCCAATCCGCCCGCGCCCACCTGCTCGAGTGCGCCGTGGCCTCGGAACTGCTGCTGGGCGAACTGGACGAACCGCTGCAGCTGCGTCAACGCATCGAACGCAACGGCACCTGCTTCAGCGAAACCCACCTGCGCCTCGACCCGCAGGCCTGGCGCGCCTCGCGAGAAGCCGGCGAAGCCTTGCTGGAACAGCACCCGCAATTCCTCCAGCCGGGCATGGTCCATTACCTCTTCAGCCGCCTCGACAGCGAGATCGTCGCCACCCACCTGCAGCACGGCGACTGCCTGGAACTGAGCTGCCCCATGCTCGACATGCGCCTCGAAAACCGCATTGTCGAAGAAGAACTGCGCCACCTGCTGCCGCTCTCGTCACTTCGCCGCACGGGGCAGGGCAGAGCGGCCTGAGGCGGGGTGCATCCAACAAAAAACGCCGCATTCCCATGCGGCGTTTCTCATTCGAGCTCAAGTGGAAGAGGCGGCAGGATGAACGCGTGCCGTAGGGTGTGCCGTGCGCACCTCCGCTCGGTGCTGCCGGCGAGCTCCAGGTGCGCGCAACACCCCCTACGTCCAAGGTGAATCACGACAGTCCTGTTCAGCCCACCGTTCCTGCCCGGCACAGACAACAAAGAAAACGCCGCACCTCCATGCGGCATTCCCGCTCCTGGCCCTAGAAGAACCGCTTCCAGCTCGGCCCTTCGCTCAGCGCCGGGTCATCATGCGCAGCCATGAAACGCGGCAGATCCCGTCGCGCGACCCACAGCTCCCCCTGCCAACGCAGAGCGCCGACACGCTGATTCGCCCAGGTCATCAGGATGCGTCGCGGGCTGGCATCGACCTCGCGGTGATAGTCGTACAGCGCGGGGATCACCTCGTCGCTGAGCCACTGGCTCAACGCGCAATGCTCCGGATGCCCGAAGCGATACAGCGCCCGGTAAAGCCCGGCCTCGCTGATCAACTCCAGCTCCTCGCAACGACCGCTGGCAAAACGCAGCATCGCGAAACGGTGCTGGTGGGGATACAGGCGCTTGGTCAGCCGATAGGGGCGGGCGGCGGCGATCATCAGCGCGAAATCGATGGCGACGAACCAGGGGCGGTTGTCGATCATCACCGCGCGCAATTGGTGGCAATGGCGTTGAAAGGTGATGGGGGTGGATGCGTCATGCATGGGTGTAGCTCCAATGTCGGTTAAGGAGCTGCCACCTACGTCGCTAAACGAAAGGGTGGCAGACCGCGCGGGGTTAGCGAACCGGAGACATTGGAATCCGGCAGACCCGAGGGTCTCCCCACGCGGTCCGCCATAGAGCGGTGCAGAAAAACTGCATGCGCGCCAATGCCTGCAAGAAACATCCGCCGTTTCTCGCATGCACCAGCTGGCGCAATCGCGCCAATGTCTTTCGGGTCGCTAAACCCGGCCACGGGATTGACCGTGGCCGGGGGAGGATAGGGAGGGAGAGGGTTTAGGGCAAGAGGAGGAGGGCTGCGGATTTCTACGCTGGCCTGCCCTCAATTACGCAACTACTGCCACCGCCACAATGCTTTCCGGTCGACTGTGATGCCGTTATCAATTTTCAGTAGAAATTTTATTTCGCTTTTGAGACGTGAAAAATTATATTGGCTTAATAATGGCGCAACTCTAAGCACTGAGGTGGTTACTCACATGACGATATGGTCAACTAGCCCCTCGCCAAGCTGGCTAAAGTTGCGCCTTGGCTGGCTCATTAGTTCAATCGTTAGGGAAAACAATGGAATCTTCAGCTGCTTATAAATTTAAAAAAGGGTATTTGCCATACACCTTGATCCCGATACTGCTTATTTTTGCAGTGATGGCTCTCTCAAATTCATGGTCGGCGAATTTGGGGGGTGGAATAGTAGCGCTAATACTGTCTGCTCATTTAATTGTTTTCCAGCTGGCAATTTTTCATCTTTCAGTCGAAAAAATAGATGATTTTCACATGTACTGCCTGCTAATAACTTTCGCCAATATATTTATTACCCCTTTGGTGCTGGCGGCTGTTATTGGTGGGCTGATTGGATGATTCGCCTAGCGGTACGATTGTTTTTACCTCAATACGCTTAATAGCCACTTTGACGGAATGAAACTTTCTTTCGGTCAGTTCTCCCACTGGAAATTGGACGTATCAACCTTCCGCTGTCGCTATCCATCATACGGAGCAAGACAGATCAGTGTCCTGCGGACGACGCGTTGCAGATGGAGGTTCGCTCCAGACCTCACCGTTGGCAGTTAAGGCAACAGCTGCTATTGCAGCCTCTTTTTGTCAGGTGATGGTTGTGCGCCGCGCGTGATCAATGCCGAGCCGAATGCCGGACGACTTGCGTCCAAGGGTAGAAAAAACGCATCGTTGGCAGCGGCGGCGAAGCAGGGGGCATACGTGCTCCTCAACGGTGCGCCGAGCGCAAAAGGGGCGTGGGCGCCCCACTGAAAACACCGCCTTTCGGCCTCGATAAGACAGGGACGTAATGATCACCATCGCTCGTTATTCATTAGCCATCGAAGCGCACGTAGCCCGCGCCAAACTGGAATCCGAAGGCATTCCCGCGTTTGTCGCCGATGAGCACACCATCACCGCGGACTGGCTCTACTCCAACGCCATGGGCGGCGTGCGACTGCAGGTTCCAGAAGCCTGCGTTGAACAGGCCCGCACCATACTGGCGACTGACTTCAGCGAAGACCTGGTCGGCGAGCAAAAGCATGAAGCACCCAGCGCGAACACAAAGAAGCCTCTCAAATGGCGGTATGTCATCCTGATCGCCATCGCGGTTGGCGCAATAGGAAGATGGATAGTGGGCATCGGGCCAGCGCCGTATCAGCCAGCATCGCTGGCCGAGCAGGCAAGGGCAGAGGTCGAGAAAATCAACGCGAAGACGCCAATACAGCTCGATGAAATCACCGTGCTGACTAAGGCCACGTTCACTGACGACTACGTGATTGCACTCGATATGACACTCCTTGATTTCGAGACCTACGAGAAGGAAATCGATTTCAGCGCAATGCGTGCTTCCGTGGTTGAACAACAATGTGCTGATCAGAAAGGTGAGAACTCACCGTTGAGCAGGGGGTTAACGCTTCGATATGTTTATTCCGCAGAAAGTGGTCGGTTGCTCAATAGGTTTGAAATGGATAGGCAGGACTGCCGCTAGAAATTGACATGGAGTGGGTCTTCGCGATCAGCGAAGCGCCGCTTCTTCCATCGCAGTTGACTCGAAAGGCTAATGCCCTGGAACGGCAAGGTTCTTGTCACCCAACACGCGTTTCGATAACCACGCCCATCCAGATAAAGCCTTTTCATCTAATGTCCTTGCATCCCCCAGATTCCTCATCAAGGCCCCATCGTGTTCGAAAAACTCAAAGGCATCCTCGGCATTCAGCCCAAACCCGCTGGTGAAAACAGCTACGGCGAGCATCTCCGTGGCGGGGCGGATGAAACCTGGCCTGAGGCCCTGAACCGTTTCGAGTCGTTCTGCCGGAGCCTGCATGCGTTCTACGACGAGGAAGGGGAAACCTATGAGCTGTACTTCGACGAGTACTTCCAGGACGGCACGCTGTTCGAGTGGTCGGGCGCTGTATCCGACGAGGATCTGCTGAGCGCCGAGACGCAGCATGCGTTCGCGATACCGGAGGAGCTGAAAGCGCTGTTCAGGAAGCGCTTCGCCGTCTACGACGTCATTGCGGATCGCGGCCGCTGGGGTGACCGTCGCGTTCTCGAGATCTACGGGCGTTCAACCTCGACCTCCTACCCCTGCCTGCACGCGTTCTGCCCGGCGATCGCCTGGAACTTCGGCGAGTACTTCGCCAGGGAGGAGTTGACGGAAGAACAGATCGCGCACCTGAGCGCCAACTACTTCTGCTTCGGGCGCTGGTCGGACGATGACCACTACTGCACCTATCTCCTGGTGGACCGCCATGGAAACTACGGGCGGTTTCGCTTCCACACCGAAGACTACCCCGGCACCGTGCAGCGGCTCGAACCGCTGCTGAAGGGCCAGCCCCTCGACATGACGCTGGATGCGTTGATGGTGTGGGCGATCAACAACTCGATGGAATACCTGCTCGAACGCAACGATCTGCCCAGTCCGTATGGGAAAGAGGCTTGAGGCTCCAGGCGGAGCAGGCGATACGGCAAGGATTCATGTCGCAGAGCGCTCATTGATCGAGTCGGCCCATGAAGCAGGCACCAGGCAGGTGCTTGCTTCAGCTTGCTGTCCAAATCGATGCTGAAATTTCTTCAGTTACCTAGTTGATCCATACGCCCGCCGCGTAAAGAATGGCGCAGCCGACGGCACAAGCTTCGTGTCCACGAAGCCCGCAAGACACGGCGAACCTGAAAGGAGTCGGGTTATATGGAAGTCGATCCGAATGCTTCGCTGAAAGAAGCCGTCGCCCAGTTCTATACCCGCCATGGCTTCCCAATCGATGGCGGTGTCAGCGCCGAGCGCTGGTCACCCGTGGGTTGCCGCGACCTCAAGGTCTACCTGCCGAATTTCGAGTGGCGCCGTCGGGCGCTGCCGCTCCATGACATTCACCACGTCCTTACCGGCTACCCGTTCCGCCCGACGGGTGAATTCGAGATGGCCGCCTGGGAATTCGCCGCAGGTCGCTACCCCAATCCGCTGAGCACACTGTTTTGCCTGCCACTGGTGAGCCTGGGCACCTGCATCGTGCCCAGGCGTAGCTTCTCGGCGTTCGTGCGTGGCAAGCACAGCCGTACGCTGTATCAGGGGTACGCCTATCCGGAGCTGCTCGAGAGGAGGGTGGCGGACGTCCGCGCCGAGATACTGCCTTCCGCTCCCGTAGCCGCGACGCCCCGGCATTACCTCGAATACCTGGCCCTGGTCGCCTGCTCGGCAAGCGTGATTGCGCTGCCGCTGCTGGGTATCGCCTTTGTCCTATCGGAGATCTTCTGATGTCCACTCACGCAGGCGCTGCCTCCGGCGCGTTCAAGGTCAACTCCCTGGTGCTGGACAATGGGGCCAGCCCGCTGACGGGCACCATCGTCTGGGACACATGGCGGTCGCTCTGGAACAGCTTCATCTTCACCGGCGCCTTGGTGCTGGCACCGCTCTATTTCAACTGGGGCGCGTTTCTGGTCTTCCTCACGCTCAGCGCCGCAACCCTGTGTGCGGGGCACTCGGTGGGGTTCCACCGGCGGTTGATTCACCGCAGCTTCAAATGCTCGAAATCCACGGAGCGTTTCCTCGTGTGGATGGGCACCATCGTCGGTATCGGAGGCCCGTTCTGGACCATCCGCACCCATGACACCCGCGACTGGTCGCAGCGGCAGCCGGCTTGCCACGACTACCTCGCTCACCGCCAGGGCCTGCTCAAGGACGCCTGGTACAACCTGCACTGCAAGTTCGTGCTCGATCATCCGCCGGGCTTCAATCCGGGGCCGGAGATCGCCAACGATCGCTTCTACCAGTTCCTGGAAAAGACCTGGATGCTCCAGCAGCTCCCCATCGGCATCGCCCTTTACCTCATCGGTGGCATGCCGTGGCTGGTGTGGGGCGTGTCGGTCCGGGTGGCGGCCTGCACCACCATGCACTGGTTCATCTCCTACTTCGCCCACACCCGGGGCCCCCAGACCTGGGAGGTGGATGGCGCCGGCGTGCAGGCCCATGACGTGCCCATCGCCGCCATCCCCACCTTTGGCGAGAGCTGGCACAACAACCACCACGCATTCCCGGCTTCAGCTCGCCATGGGCTTTACCCCGGCCAGATCGACCTGGGTTGGCACTTCATCCAGTTGCTCCAGCGCCTTGGTCTTGCCTGGGATGTGAATGTGCCCAGCAACCTGCCGCCTCGGGAGGGGATCACGGCGTTGAAGGTGGGGGCGGAGGAGGTTATGTGCCGCAATGATTAGATGATCGGCGGCAGGTCTGTACAAAAACTAGAATTCAATCAACAGGAGAGCGGAACAAATTCCGCCACATACAAGTGCCCTCATGAAAGAAGAACCAAAGAATCCTGTGCTGGAGACCCCGTGGCACAAGTCATCTTTTCTTTTCATTATCATTTTCTTCATTTCAATCAATGGGTACGGGCTCATTGCTCTAGTCTCGCTGGTCATGGCTCTGTTGAATCTGAAGCATGACAATTGGTACAGATTCCTATGGCCCTGGATCTTCGTCCTGATGTTCAGTGCTGCAGGTCTCGTAGGGTTTGCAACCCGAATCATCGCCGAGAACTACACATACGAGGTGTCAGAGCGATAAGTCTGCTCGGGAAGGCAAGAGAGAGTTGCTGGATGGCTATAGGCAGGCAAGGGGCGCGTCAGGGTAATGGGGAATGACTCTATGCTGCAGCCGCCCACAAGGATGGGGTCTACATGACAACCGATGATGCATCCAAGCTAATCCGAGAGGCCGCGGCACGTTTTGCTGACGCGAATATTGTTTGGAGAAGAGCACGTATCGGATTGTTCGGATTTTGGGTTGGAGATGACCCACTAAAAGAAATGGAAACACCCTTGCAGCGGGCGCAGCTCTCTGAGGATGCTTGGGCGCAGCTGCACAGTGACAAGAAAAATCCTTATACGTGTCTTGTTGAGTTCATGTCTCTTGGCGGGGTAGTTATCCGCTGGGAGCAATATGTTCTGGATATTCAGCTTCCCAGTGGGGAGAGGCTTGGTCTCCCCGAAGTTACGTTCGAGCAAGCAAAGCGCACTGTCTGATCGCGTTCAAAGCGCTCAGTCCAATTACCGGCTACTTAGCTGAATCGTTAGCGTCAGATCGATCTGACGTGAGTGCCTGCTCTTGGCAGAGAGCAGGCACTCAGCGTCCTCCCTCAAACCACAAAGAACCCGTGCGTCCCATCCCGCCCCAACTGCGCCACCAACCCAAACTCCCAATCAAGGTAGGACTGCATGGCCTCACGCGGGTTATCGGTGCCTTCGTACGGGCGGCGGTAGCGGTCGATGCGGGGTGACAGCAGGCCGTTTTCGCCGTCTTCCACCGGCAGGCCGGCGTCGGCCCAGGCGGTGTTGCCGCCGTCGAGCAGGAAGGCGGGTTTGCCGGTGATGGCGGCCACTTCGTCCACGGCGAAGCGGGCCAGCAGGCCGCTGCCGCAGGTGAGCACGTAGCGCTCGGCCTTGGGGGCAGCGGCGAGGGCTTCGCGCAGTTGGGCGCGGAGTACCCAGCGGGCGCCGGGGATGTGGCGTTTGACGTGGTTGGCGCTGGCGGTGAAGTCCAGCACCGCCGTGTCGCCATGCTCCAGCCAGGTGGCCAGGGTCTGTGGGGCGATGGCTTCGACCTGGGGCAGGGGGGGCAGGGCGGGGCGCCAGGCGCCGCTCTCGCTGAAGTCCGCTGCCGTGAGCCCATCGAGCACATGCACCTCCCAACCCAGTTGCGCCAGCCAGGAGCCGGTCATGTTGGCGCGGGTGCCGTCGGCGTCGGCCAGGACGATGCGCGCGCCGCGCACGCTGGCGTAGTGGTCGGTCTCCTGCACCAGTTGGCCGCCGGCGACCCAGCGGGCGCCGGGCAGGTGGCCGGTGCGGTATTCCTCTTCGGTGCGCACGTCGAACAGGTAGGTGGTGCGGCCGGCCTCGGTGCGCCATTCGCTTAGCTGCGTGAGGCTGGCGCGTTGTACGCCGGCCTTGTCGGCTACGGCGCGGGCTGCCTGCGCGGCCTGCTCGCGGGTTTCAATGCTGACCTCGGTGAAGCGGCGCTGCTGGCCGTGCTCCAGCGTCTGCCCGGCGAGGGTCCAGCCGATGGTGCCGTTGCGCAGGGCGGCCACCGGGTTGGGGATGCCGGCGTTCACCAGGGATTGGGTGCCGATGATGCTGCGGGTGCGCCCGGCACAGTTGACGATCACCCGGGTGCTCGGGTCCGGCGCCAGTTCGCGTACGCGCAGCACCAGTTCGGCGCCAGGCACGCTGATGGAGCCGGGGATGTTCATGGTCTGGTACTCGTCGAAGCGGCGGGCGTCGAGCACCACCACGTCGGCCTTGGCGTCCAGCAGCGCCTTCACTTCCTCGGCGGCGAGGGAGGGCGTGTGGCGCTGGCTTTCCACCAGTTCGCCGAAGGCCTTGCTGGGCACGTTGACGTCGCGGAACAGCTCGCCGCCGGCCTCGCGCCAGCCGGCGAGGCCGCCCTCCAGCAGGGCCACGTCGCTGTAGCCCAGTTGCAGCAGACGCTCGGCGGCGCGCTCGGCCAGGCCTTCGCCGTCATCGTAGAGGGTCACGGCGGTGTCGCGGCGGGGCACGCGGTCGAGCACTTCCAGTTCGAGCTTGGACAGCGGGATATTGGCGGCGAACAGCGGGTGCGCCTCGGCGAAGGGCGCCTCCTCGCGCAGGTCGATGAGGGCGACTTCCTCATGGGCGAGGAGGGCGGAGCGGATGTCGGCAAAACGGCGAAGGGGGATACGGCTCATGGCGCCAGGCTCTCTTTCGACAGGTCCCAGATATTGGGCAGGTGGAGGTTGGAATAACCGGAGATGAAGGGCTTCTCGACGCCGCCCTCGGCATAGACGGCGCGACGCACCGCGCCGATGTTGGCGCCGTACACGTGAATGCTGATGGAGGTGCGGTTCTCGAAGGCGTTGCGCACCTGGTGGATGTCGCCCACCCGGGGCGACACGGCGACCACGTCGCCCGGCTGCAGGGATTCGGCCGCGCCGTCGGGTCGCAGGCTGCCGTCGGCGTTGCGGGCGAAGCCCTGGCTGAGTTCGGCGCCGCGCAGCATGCCGATCAGCCCCCAGGTGCGGTGGTCGTGCACCGGGGTCGATTGGCCGGGCCCCCAGACGAAGCTGACGATGGAGAAGGCCTGGCGCGAGTCGGCGTGCAGCAGGTACTGCTGGTAGCGCTCCGGGCTGGGCTGGGCGTAGGCGTCCGGCAGCCAGTCGTCGGTGCTCACCAGGTCGCGCAGCAGCGCGGCGCCCTGGTCGAGTATCCGTGGCTCGTCCGGTGCCTGGGCGAGGAGGTCGGCGAGGTCGACGATGAAGCCGCGTAGCCGTCCGAGGTTGGGCGTTTGAGACATGGTTCCCTCGATGTCCGTGAGTGCGCAGCGGTAACCGCTACCGTGCCGGGGCAAAAGATATTATTCTTCCTGCGTATTCTTCCAGCCATTTATTATGCGAATAAAGAATGAAGATAGATGATATCGATGCATTCGTGGCCGTCATCCGCAGCCAGTCGATCAGCCAGGCGGCGGAGTCCCTGCAGCTCACCCAGCCGGCCATCACCCGGCGCGTGCAGAACTTCGAGGAGGCCCTCGGCGTCAGCCTGCTGGACCGCAACACCAAGCCGCTGAAGCCCACGCCCATGGGCATGCGCGTGTACGAGCAATGCCGCTCGGTGCTGCGCGAGATGGACGCCCTGCGCGAACTGGTGCTGAGCGATTCCTCCCCCAGCGGCGTGCTGCGCCTGGGCGTGCCGCAGACGGTGGGCGACGTGGTGCTGCTGGACGCCCTCAGTCAGCTCAAGACCCTCTACCCGGACCTGCAGACCCAGGTCTCCACCGGCTGGGGCAGCCACCTGCTGGGCAAGATGGAGAACGGCGAGCTGGACGCCGTGGCGGCACTGTTCCCGGCGGGCAAGGTGTTCCCCGAAGGCATCGTCGGGCGCTCCCTGGCGCGCATGGACCTGGTGGTGGTCGCGGCCAAGGGCGAGGTGCGCAAGCGCTCCTGCAAGCTCGCCGACTGCTACCAGCGCGGCTGGGTGCTGAACCCCGATGGCTGCGGCTTCCGCGCCGGCCTGCAACGCGCCCTGAGCGACGAGGGGCTGTCGCTGCGCATCAACCTGGAGACCTTCGGCACCGAGCTGCAGCTGGGGCTGATCGCCAATGGCCTGGGTTTCGGCCTGGTGCCGCGCCCGCTGCTGGAGAACAGCCGTCACCGCGAGCGCCTGGAGGTGGTGCCGGTGAGCGACTTCAAGCCGGTGATCGACCTGTGGCTGATCCACCCGCGCTTCCTCGGCAACCTGCAGGCGCCGGTGGCGCTGTTCGGTGAAACCGTGGCCCAGCGCGTGGCGCACCAGGCGGAGGAGGGGGCCGCGGCAGGCTCATAACCAAAGCATCTTGCATGTAACTGCATTGGTTAGATGCGCAATTTGTATATTAGATTAGAACCAGATCGAATTTCACTGCGGTTTTTTAGATGGATAGCATGTGGGTCAAGCCAGGCTGCAGCGGGCTCGATCCAACCTCCCGCCTGCGGCCCCGACCATTGGAAAGGCCCCGAGCGAGGAGAAGGAATGTCCCGGCGAAGCAACGCCCTGGTGCCCCCGGGCACCGCACTGACGGCCCTGCTGGCGCCCCTGCGCTGGAAGGGCTGGAGCAACCTCGGCCTGCGCCTGGTCAGCCCGCTGGTGCTGCTCCTGCTCTGGGAGCTGGCCTCCCGCACGGGCCTGCTGCCGGCGCGCATCATCGCCGCGCCCAGCGCCATCGGCGACACCCTCTGGCAGATGATCGCCAGCGGCGAGCTAGCCGGGCACCTCTGGGTGTCCCTCAAGCGCGCCCTCAGCGGCCTGGCCATAGGTGTGTCCCTCGGCGCCGTGCTGGCCCTGCTGGCCGGCCTGTCGCGGCGGGGCGAGCTGATCATCGATTCCCCGGTGCAGATGCTGCGCACGCTGCCGTTCCTGGCCATCGTGCCGCTGTTCATCCTCTGGTTCGGCGTCGGTGAGACGCCGAAGATCGCCCTGATCGCCCTCGGCACCACCTTCCCGGTCTACCTCACGCTGTTCTCCGGCATCCGTGGCGTCGACCCCAAGCTGGTGGAGGCGGGGCGCCTGTTTGGCCTCAGCCGCCTGGAGCTGGTGGCCCACGTCATCCTCCCCGGCGCCTTGCCGTCCTTCTTCGTCGGCCTGCGCTACGCCTTCGGCATCAGTTGGCTGGGCCTGGTGGTGGTGGAGCAGATCAACGCCAGCGCCGGCCTCGGCTACCTGGTCAACGACGCCCGAGACTTCATGCGCACCGACGTGATCGTCATCTGCCTCATCGTCTACAGCGTGCTGGGCCTGTCCATCGACGCTCTGGTGCGCCTGCTCGAACGCCTGGCCCTGGCCTGGCGCCCCACCTTCATAAGGAACTGACCATGGATGTTGTGCTGCAACGCCTGCGCCCGCCGGTGCGCGTGCGCGGGCTGACCCGTCGCTTCGTCGGCCAGGCCGTGCTCGACGGCCTCGACCTGGAGCTGGGTGCCGGCGAATTCGTCGCCCTGCTGGGGCGCAGCGGCTCGGGCAAGACCACGCTGCTGCGCGCCCTGGCCGGGCTGGATGCGGTGGACGGCGGCATGCTGGAAGTACCCGAAGCCCACGCGGCGGTGTTCCAGGAGCCCCGGCTGATGCCCTGGAAGCGCGCCTGGCGCAACGTCGCCCTCGGCCTGCGCGGCGCCAACCCGCAGACCCGCGCCCTGGCCGCCTTGCAGGAAGTGGGGCTGGGCCATCGCCTCGACGCCTGGCCCGGCACCCTGTCCGGTGGTGAGGCGCAGCGGGTGGCCCTGGCCCGCGCCCTGGTGCGCGAGCCGGAGTTGCTGCTGCTGGACGAACCCTTCGCCGCCCTGGACGCCCTGACCCGCATCCGCATGCACCAGCTGATCATCGAACTGTGGCGCACCCACCAGCCCTCGGTGCTGCTGGTCACCCACGACGTCGACGAGGCCGTGCTGCTGGCCGATCGCGTGGTGGTGCTGGAGGCCGGGCGCATCGCCGAGCAGATCCCCGTGCGCCTGCCGCGTCCACGGGAGGTGGCCAGCCGTGGCTTCCAGGAGCTGCGCCAGCACCTGCTCACCCTGCTCGGCGTCGAAGCGCCGGCCAGCCCCTTCGTCCACACCCTCGCACGGACCGCCCAACGATGAGCCTCGACCTGAAAACCGCCAAGGAGACGGCCCGCGTGCCCGACCTCGATTCCCCGGCCTTCGCCGACCTGCTGGCCCAGCTCAGCGACGAGTTCGCCGCCAGCGCCGCCCATTACGACCGCCACGGCGAATTCCCCCATGCCAACCTGCATCGCCTGCACGAGCACGGCCTCATCGCCCTCACCGTGCCGCGTCGCCTCGGCGGCAGCGAGGCCAGCCTGGCCCAGGCGCGCCGGGTGATCGCCGCCGTGGCGCGGGGCGAGCCGTCCACCGCCCTGGTGCTGGTGATGCAGTACTTGCAGCACGCGCGCCTGCAGGCCAACCAGGCCTGGCCCGAGCACCTGCGCCTGCGCCTGGCCCGCGAGGCGGTGGAAGAGGGCGCGCTGATCAACGCCCTGCGCGTGGAGCCGGACCTGGGCACCCCCGCCCGTGGCGGCCTGCCGGGCACCATCGCCCGGCGCGTGCCCGAGGGCTGGCGCATCAGCGGGCGGAAGATCTACTCCACCGGCATTCCCGGGCTCACCTGGCTTTCTGTGTGGGCGCGCAGCGACGAAGCCGAGCCCCGCGTCGGCACCTGGCTGGTGCACCGCGACACGCCGGGCATCCGCATCGAGGAAACCTGGGACCACCTGGGCATGCGCGCCACCTGCAGCCACGACGTGGTCTTCGACGACGTCCTGGTGCCCGACGAATACGCCGTGGACATCCTCCCCGCCAGCCAGCCGCGCCCCTCGGAGTTGGACTCCAGCGGCGTGCTCTGGCTCGCCGTGCTGCTCTCCAGCATCTACGACGGCGTCGCCCGCGCCGCCCGGGACTGGCTGGTGGGCTGGCTGGCCGAGCGCACGCCGGCCAACCTCGGCGCGCCGCTCTCCAGCCTGCCGCGCTTCCAGGAACTGGTGGGGCGCATCGACGCGCTGCTGCTGTCCAACCGCGTGCTGCTCGACGCCGCCGCCGAAGGCCGCATTCCCGCCAGCGAGGCGACCCAGGTCAAGTACCTGGTCACCACCCAGGCCATCGCCGCCGTGGAGCTGGGCGTGGAAGCCATCGGCAACCCGGCCCTTGCCCGGGGCAACCCCCTGGAGCGGCACTACCGCGATGTGCTCTGCAGCCGCATCCACACCCCGCAGAACGACGCCATCCTCGGCGCCGCCGGCCGCACCGCCTTCGCCTTGCCCAGTCGGGGCGGGCAGGCATGAGCCGGGCGCGCATCGCCAGCCAACTGGACGGCACCTTCAACGACCTGCTGCGCGCGCGCCTGCCGGGCGTGGAGGTGCTGGACCTGCCTCGTGGGGTGCCCAGCACGCTGCCGACGGACATACAGGTGCTGCTCGCCGCGCCCTACGCCGATTGGCGCAACGCCGCCGAGCCGCCCCCAGGCTGGCCCTTCGGCCTGAGGTTCGTGCAACTGGCGAGTTCGGGGCTGGATGTCTTCCCGTCCTGGCTGTTCGACGGCCCGCCGGTGGCCAGCGCCCGGGGCGCCACCGCCAGCAGCATCGCCGAGTTCGCCCTGGCGGCCATCTTCGCCGCCGCCAAGCAGTTGCCCGGGCTGTGGATCGACAGCGCCGACGCCTGGCGGCAACGCCCGCTGGCGTCCTTGGCCGGCAGCACCCTCGGCCTCTACGGTTTCGGCAGCATCGCCCGGGACCTGGCGCGCAAGGCCCTGGCGCTGGACATGCAGGTGCTCGCCCTGCGCCGTTCACCCCAGCCCTTCGGCCTGGACGGCGTGCAGCGCGCCGGCGACATCCATGAACTCTTCGCCCGTGCCGACCACCTGGTGCTGGCCGCGCCGGCCACCCACGAGACGCGCCATGTGGTGAACCGCCAGACCCTGGCCTCGGCGCGTCCCGGCCTGCACCTGATCAACGTCGCGCGCGGCGCCCTGGTGGACCAGGCTGCACTGCTGCAAGCCCTGGACGACGGGCGCCTGGCCCTGGCCAGCCTCGATGTCACCGACCCCGAGCCGCTGCCGGCCGGGCACCCGTTCTACAGCCATCCCCGTGTACGGCTGAGCCCCCACACCTCGGCCAACACGCCGCAGGTGTACCGCAACCTCGCCGCGCTGCTGGCGCGCAACCTCGAACGTTTCCACAGCGGGCAACCGCTGGAGAACCTGGTGCAGGCCACGCGTGGCTACTGAGCCCGCCGGCCCTTCAAGGAGAAACCGCATGACCGCCAGGCTGACCGGCCTCACCGGCACCCCGCAACCCACGGCCTACTCGCTGCCCCGCGACGGCCACACCGTATTCCGCTGGCAGGAGCCGCCGCAGCAGCCCACGGTCGAGGCCGAGCGCCTGCTGCGCAAGCAGCGCCTGGCCGGCTCCTTCCGCCTGTTCGCCCGCCACGGCTTCGACATGGGCGGCGCCGGGCACATCACCGTGCGCGACCCGGAGTTTCCCGACCACTTCTGGGTCAACCCGGTGGGCGTGTACTTCGGCCATATCCGCGTCTCCGACCTGCTGCTGGTCAATCCCCACGGCGAGATCGTCGAAGGGCAGGGCGCACTCAACCTCGCCGCCTTCGCCATCCACGCCGCATTGCATGAGGCGCGCCCGGACGTGGTCGCCGCCGCCCACGCCCATTCGCTCTATGGCAAGGCCTGGTCCAGCCTCGGGCGCCTGCTCGACCCGCTGACCCAGGACGCCTGCGCCTTCCACGGCAAGCACGCGCTGTTCGACAACTTCACCGGCGTGGTGCTGGAAGCCAGCGAGGGCGCACGCATCGCCGCCACCCTGGGGCCGAGCAACGTCGCGCTGATCCTGCAGAACCACGGCCTGCTCACCGTCGGCCGCACCGTGGAGGCAGCCGTCTGGCGCTTCATCGCCCTGGACAACGCCGCCCACGCCCAGCTGCTGGCCGAGGCCGCCGGCACGCCCCGGCCCATTCCCCCGGCCGTGGCCGAACACACCGCGCGCCAGGTGGGCACCGAATTCGGCGGCTGGTTCAGCTTCCAGCCCTACTGGGACCGCCTGTTGCGCGACGAGCCCGACTTCCTCGACTGATTGCAAGGAGCCCCCATGAACCGCCGTCACTTCCTCCAGTATTCCGCCCTGGCCGGGCTCGCCTGCGCGTTGCCCACGGCCTTCGCCCGGGACTGGAACGGCATCGGCCTGAACGTGGCCACCTACAAGGGCGCGGCGCCCACCTTCTTCGACGAGGCGGGCATCGAGCGCCCGCCCTACACGGTGAAGTACGCCGAGTTCAACGGCGGCAACCTCGGCTTCGAGGCGCTGATCAGCGGCACCCTGGACCTGGCGCCCATGAGCGAGATCCCGCCCATCTTCGGCATCAGGAACCAGGCGCCGGTGAAGCTCATCGCCGTGCTCACCGGCGACGTCAACAACCAGGCCTTCGTGGTGCCCAAGGGCTCGGCCATGCAGTCCCTGGCGGAGCTGCCGGGCAAGCGCGTGGGCTACATCCGCTCCACCTCCTCGCACTACATGCTGCTGCGCGCGCTCAAGGAGCAGGGTCTGACCCTGGCCGACATCCAGCCCTTCGCGCTGACGCCCCAGGACGGTTTCGCCGCCTTCCAGAACGGCAACCTGGATGTCTGGGTGACCTTCGGCTACTTCATCCAGCTCGCCGAACTGCGCAGCGGCGCGCGGGTGCTGCGCACGGGGCAGGGGTATCTCTCCGGCAACTACGTGATCGCCGCCAACCAGCGCGCCATCGACGACCCGGGCAAGCGCGCCGCCATCGAGGACTACGTCCAGCGCGAGTACCGTAGCTGGCAATGGGTGCAGCACAACCCGGAGGCCTGGGCGGCCAAGAGCGAGAAGATCCTCGGCATCCCCCGCGAGGTCTTCCTCGCCCAGTACAAGGCCCAGAGCGGGCCCCGCGTGCTGCAGGCGGTGGACGACGCCGCCGTGCGCTCCCAGCAGGCCGTGGCCGACACCTTCTTCGAGGC
The DNA here is from genome assembly GCF_054558415.1 of Pseudomonas sp. No.21. Classification (NCBI taxonomy): domain Bacteria; kingdom Pseudomonadati; phylum Pseudomonadota; class Gammaproteobacteria; order Pseudomonadales; family Pseudomonadaceae; genus Pseudomonas; species Pseudomonas sp. No.21. The sequence goes on along the minus strand of NZ_BAAJNO010000008.1, from coordinate 252,162 downwards.
CGGTGTGCTGCCACAGCGGCTGGATGTGGCGCCGTTGTGGGATCGGAGCTTCCGCTGGGGCTGATGGGCTCGCTGTTTTTCAATGGGTATCCGCATGTGCGGGGATGGCGTGGGGTGCGTACGGCCTTCCCCACAACCGTCACCCTCGCGAACGCGGGGGCCTACTGGACCAAGCCGGGTTTCACCCGACCTACGATTGCCCGCAAGGACACGGCCCCATGCACCTCAAGCCAACCCTGATCGCCCTGGCACTGCTCACCGGCAGCGCCCAGGCTGCCGACGTCCCGCCCGCTATCCGCGCCCTCCACGAGCGGCTGCTGGTGCTCGACAGCCACCTCGACACCCCCATGCAACTGGCGCGGCCCGGCTGGGACATCAGCCAGCGCCACCGCTACGCCGACGACCTGTCCCAGGTCGACCTGCCGCGCATGCGCGAGGGCGGGCTGGATGGCGGCTTCTTCGCCGTGTTCACGCCCCAGGGCCCGCGCACGGCGGAAGGGCACACCCTGGCCAGCGAGCACGGATTGGCGGTGATCACCCGCATCCGCGACATGGTCGCCGCGCGGCCCGATGAGCTCGCCCTGGCCACGCGGGCGGAGGAGGTGCCCGGCATCGTCGCCTCCGGCCGCCGCGTGGTGCTGATCAGCATGGAGAACGCCGAGCCCCTGGCCGCCGACCCGGGCCGTCTGGCCACCTACCGGCGCCTGGGGCTGCGCATGCTCGGCCTGGTGCACGCGCAGAACAATTCATTCGCCGACTCGGCCACCGCGCTGCCGGAATGGCACGGCCTCAGCCCGGCCGGGCGCGAACTGGTGGGGGAGGCCAACCGGCTGGGGATTCTCATCGATGTGTCCCATGCCTCCGACGCGGTGTTCGACCAGGTGCTGGCGCTGTCCCGCGCCCCGGTCATCGCCTCGCACTCCGGCGCCCGCGCCATCGGCCCGCACCCGCGCAACCTCGACGACGCGCGGCTGCGCAGGCTCGCGGAAAAGGGCGGCGTGATACAGGTCAACAGCTTCCCCAGCGACCTGGTCCCCCGGCCGCCAAACCCCGAGCGGGACAAGGTCCTCGGCCCGCTCTACCGCGAGTTCCGCCTGGCCGCCAGCCTCTCCCCGGAACAGGTGGCCGACCTCGCCCGACGCATCCGCGAGGCCGATGCCCGCTACCCGTTGCCGCCCACGCGCCTGGACGACTTCATGGCGCACCTGCTGCACATCCTCGACGTGGTCGGCCCGCAACACGTCGGCATCGGCGCCGACTGGGACGGTGGCGGCGGCGTGGAAGGCCTGCGCGACGTCAGCGACCTGCCACGCATCAGCCAACGCCTGCTCGCCGCCGGCTACAGCGAGCAGGACCTCGCCGCGATCTGGGGCGGCAACCTGCTGCGGGTGTTGGCGGCAGCGGAAGCAAACGCCGCCTCGAAGTAGCCCGGGCTTCAACCTGGGAACGAAGCCTGTGGCATCCCCGGACTGAAGTCCGGGCTACGGCGCCGAGCGCAGCGAGGCCCAACGCAGTGATCGCCGACACCGCTATTTGTCAGGGCGGTCCGTCTTGGGTGCTGCAGCGATCGCCATGCTGATCGCATACCCAGGTGATGTATTGCGCCCAGAGCCGTCTGTATGGATTCTCTGGACTCATGCTGCCCATTGCCGGAAGAACATGGTTGTGCAGAGCACCGACCCAGAAGGATGGGGTCTTGTAATCAAGAAGGGCCATTGGGAAGACTGCGAAAGGTATTGCGGGTAGCAGCACTGCGGCCGCAGTAGTCACATAGGCTGCTATGCGCAGCGAGACTTTCCTTTTCATCTGTTCTCCATGTCCCCGATATCCCCGGATTGAAGTCGGGGCTAAAAAAGATGGGTGCTCGTCGGAAGACTGGTGAGGCGCAGGGTCAATGAACCTCGTACCTTGGCAGCACGTTCATGTTGTAGGTCGCGGTAAAACTATGCCCCGTGTCATTCCTGCGGATCAGAACCAGGGCGTAGCCCGCATCACCCTCGGGCGCCGGCAGCCAAATTATCGAAGCCTCCCGGTAGCCATCGTCCGTACCTCTCCAGTCGTCCTTGGCAATCAGTTCACTTAGCCGGAACCATCTACCGCTTTCCCTGGCAAACAGATAGGACAGGGTGTTCATGTGCGCGGTGTGCGTAACCAACTCGGAGCAGGCCATCTCGAATTCGAGAGCTTCCTCCGAACTCCAGCTGACTATGCCCTCTGCCCAGTGATCCTTTCCCAGTTCATAGCTGAGGGTGGTGAAACCATCGGGATGCTCCACGAATCCGGGTTGTTTCTTGAGCGTTTCTGCCGAGCGCTCCGCGTCCTCTCGAGAGGCATACGCGCCAATGATTCGATGGTCTCGAATCCCGTCTGATGATTCACAGATGTGCATGAGCAGATAGATATGCATGGTCCTGGTCATAAGCTTTGGTGATTGGCTGAAACGGCGATCGTAACCACTGCGGTTGGAGTGCGCCCAGTGCGTCTGCAAGGTTGGAGTGGACGGTAGCCCGGGCTTCAGCTCGGGAACGAAGCCTGTGGCATCCCCGGACTGAAGTCCGGGCTACGGACCGTAGGTTGGCGCCGAGCGTAGCGAGGCCCAACGCAGTGATCGCCGACACCGCAACGTTGGGCTTCGTGCCTCAGCCCAACCTACGGTGGTGCCATGCCCTTCGCGAGCAGAGCTCGCTCCTACGATCGCCATCCCATTTCCCCCTTCGCTCGCGCCAACACCGCGTCGCCCGTGCCTTGGGGTACGTGGGCATGATGTTTCAAGATGATTATGCGTTTCGCGCAATATGCAGATTGATAAAAATGAAACATTTTAATATTTGCATATGCTCAAAATGTATTTCTCTTATCAAATTCCGCCCCATAGGATGGCTCCACATAGAGCGATTTCGAAGCTCTTGGATGTGAATCTATAACCGGATGCGATATCCGGGTGCAGCCAGGGAAGGGCGCCATCGGGCGAGCCGTGCCTGGTGGAAGGGAATCAAGGAGAGTGCCTGCAATGCCTTTGACCAGACGACAGCTCATCGCCCGCATCGGTGCCGTTGGGGGCTACCGCGCCGCCATGGCGGCCATGGGTGTGCTCGGGGTGATGAGCCCGGCCACGGGTGCCAGCCAGGAGACCTACGCGGCGCTGCAACCGGCCAGCAGCCTGGGGCAGGGTGCCAGCGTCACCGTGGTCGGCGCCGGTATCGGCGGGCTGGTGGCGGCCTACGAGCTGCGCAAGGCGGGGTTCACCGTGACCCTGCTGGAGGCCCGCGAGCGGGTCGGCGGGCGCAACTGGACGCTGCGCCGTGGCGATCGCGTCGAGTACACCGACGGCACCACCCAGGTCGCCGAGTTCGACGAAGGCTTCTACTTCAACGCCGGCCCCGCGCGCCTGCCCAGCCACCACCAGCTGATGCTCGGCTACTGCCGCGAGCTGGGCGTGGAGCTGGAGGTGCTGGTCAACACCAGCCGCAACGCCCTGGTGCGCCCGGACTTGTCCGCGCCGCCGATGCAGATCCGCCAGGCGGTGAACGACAGCCGTGGCCACATCGCCGAGCTGCTGGCCAAGGCGGTCAACCGCCAGGCCCTGGACCAGGAGCTGAACGCAGCCGACCGGCAGAACCTGCTGGGTTTCCTCAAGACCTGGGGTGACCTGTCGGAGAAGCTCGACTACCTCGGCTCGGCGCGCTCCGGCTACAAGGTCTGGCCTGGTGCCGGCGACCAGGTGGCGCAGAAGAACGAGCCGCTGCCGCTGCGCACGCTGCTCAACCCGGCCCTGGGCACGGCGCTGATGATCGACGAATACCCGGAGTTCTCGCCCACCATGTTCCAGCCGGTGGGCGGCATGGACCGCATCCCGGCGGCCTTCCAGCGCCACCTGCAGCCGTCCCTGCGCCTGGGTGCGGAGGTGCGCTCCATCCGCAACCACGAGGACCGCGTGGAGATCGGCTACCGCGACCGCCGCAGCGGCCGCGAGCAGCAGGTGACCAGCGACTACGCGGTGATCGCGCTGCCGCTGCCGCTGCTGGCGAAGGTCGACAGCAACTTCACCGCGCCGGTGCGCCAGGCGATCTCGGCGGTGCAGTTCGGCTACGCCAACAAGGTGGCCTGGCAGTCGCGGCGCTTCTGGGAGACCGACTACCAGATCTACGGCGGGCTTTCCTTCATCAACCAGGAAGCCTCCGGGCTCTGGTACCCCAGCGGTGGCTTCAACCAGGCCGAGGGCATCCTCATTGCCGCGTACAACAACGGCGAGGTGGCGCGCAAATTCGGCGACAAGACCATCGACGAGCAGATCGCCCTGTCGCGCCAGGCCGTGGAGCTGCTGCACCCCGGCCACGGGCAAGACCTGCGCAAGCCACTGGCTATCGCCTGGAACCGCATTCCCCACAGCCTCGGCCCCTGGATCAGCCACGAGGTGGCGGAGCCGGACTACGGCCTGCTCAACCAGGCCCAGGGCCGCGTGCACCTGACCAGCGACGGCCTCGCCCACAGCGGCGTGGGCATCTGGCAGGAGGCCGCCGCCGGCGCTGCCCGGCGCGTGGTGCGGAACATCTTCGAGCGTGCGCAAGGCACGTCGCAACACCGGCAAACGGCCTGAACCACGCCGCGCCGCATCCATAACCAGATCCACCTGCCAGGTAGCGGACCTCCGAGGCTGGCGCCAACACAGACCTTGGAGCTTTCGCGATGCCTTTCAAACATGCCCTTCTGGGGTTGGGGGTCCTTTTCGCCACCGTCGGCCAGGCCGCGGAGATCGAGCGGGTGCCCTCGACCTATCCCAACTCGCCGATCCTGCAGTCGGCGACCCTGCCGCCGGGCACGGCGCTGACCTTCGTCTCCGGCATCCTCCCGGACCCGGCCGACCCCAAGGCCGCCAAGGATGACCTGCGCGCCGCCGGCGACACCGAGGCGCAGACCGTCGCCGTGCTGCGCAAGGTGGAGGCCGCCCTGGCCCCGCGCGGCCTCGGCCTGGGCGATGTGGTGCAACTGCGGGTGTACCTGGTGGGCGACCCGAAACTGGACGGGCGCATGGACTTCGAGGGCCTGCAGCGCGGCTTCCGGCAGTTCTTCGGCAGCGAGAAGCAGCCGCTGAAGCCGACCCGCACCACGGTGCAGGTGGCCGGCCTGGTGCTGCCCGGCGCGCTGATCGAAGTCGAGGCGATGGCCGCCAAGGCCCGCTGACCCAATCCCCCACAGATCGAGCCAGATGCGGCCGGGTTGCGGTCGCCTACAGGAAGTCCCGTGATGCGTAACGCCTTCAGCAAGACCTTCTCGCTTTCCCCCCTCAGCGCCGCGCTGCTCCTCGCCCTGGGCGGCGAGGCGCTGGCCGCCAGCGACCCGACCCTGTCCACCGTGGTGGTGACCGGCGTGCGCGGCAGCCAGCAGCGCACCGTGACCGACAGCCCCGCGCCGGTGGACGTGATCTCCGGCGAGCAGTTGAAGACCAGCGGCCAGAACGGCCTCAAGGACATGCTCACGCGCCTGCTGCCGTCCTTCAACGCACCCACCATCAACGGCGGCGGCACCGCCTTCCTGGTGCGCGGCATCAGCATGCGCGGCCTGGGCGGTGACCAGGTGCTGATCCTGGTGAACGGCAAGCGCCGCCACAACACCGCGATGATCAACAACAACGCCCGGGTCGGCACCGCCGCCGTGCCGGTGGACCTGGACCTGATCCCCACCGCCGCCATCGAGCGCATCGAGGTGCTGCGCGACGGCGCCGCCGCCCAGTACGGCTCCGACGCCATCGCCGGGGTGATCAACATCATCCTCAAGAAGGACGCCGAGGGGATCACTTCGGACAGCTCCCTCGGCCAGTACTACAGCGGCGACGGCACCACCGGCCACGAGGCCGCCAACTTCGGTTTCGGCCTGGGGGAGGGCGGCTTCTTCAACCTTTCCTTCGACGCCAAGGTGCAGGAGCCCTACGACCGCGCCGGCGCCGTGCGCGGCAACTTCGGCACCCTGGAGAACGGCCAGCCGGACCCGCGCATCACCCAGCGCCACGGCTGGGGCGAGGAGTACGGCCTGGGCCGTGACCGCACCTACAGCAGCGCCTACAACCTGGAGCTGCCCCTGGGCGAGGACCTCAAGCTCTACTCCTTCTCCACCCTCAGCTACCGCGACGGCAAGAAGGTGCTCGGCCACCGCGCGCCCACCGACATCACCGCCACCAACTGGCTGGCCAACCAGCCGTACCCCAAGGGCGGCCAGGCCACCCGCGAGGTGAACGAGACGGACTACCAGTTCCTCGCCGGGCTCAAGGGCCTGGCCGCCGACTGGGACTGGGACCTCTCCACCAGCTACGGCCGCGACAAGGCCAAGCTCTACACCGACAACAACCTCAACCTCTCCAACGGGCCGGATTTCAGCCAGCGGCGTTTCCACCTGACTGACGAGATCTTCGACCAGTGGACCACCAACCTGGACCTGACCCGCGCGCTGGACATCGGCCTGGACAGCCCCCTGGAAACCTCCGCCGGCATCGAATACCGCTGGGAGAAGTACGAACTCACCGAGGGCGAGCCCAACTCCTACAACTACGGCAACTACGTGATTCCCAGCGGCAGCCTGGCCGGGCGCCGACCCGACCCGGGCCTGTTCTCGGTCAACGGCACCACCCCCGAGGACGCCGGCGACATGATCCGCCACAGCGGCGCCGCCTATGTGGACTTCGGCCTCAACGTCACCCCGCAGTGGTACAACGCCTTCGCCCTGCGCTACGAGCGCTACAACCAGGACATCGGCGAGACCCTCAGCGGCAAGTTCACCACCCGCTACGAGTTCGCCCCGGGCTACGCGGTGCGGGCGGCGGTGAGCAACGGCTTCCGCGCGCCGTCCCTGGCGCAGAACGTGTTCTCCTCCACCAGCTCGGTCACTATCTTCGGTGCCGGCGGCTCCACCACCACCGCGCGCACCAAGCAGATGCGCCCCGGCTCGCCGGAAGCCATCGCCCTCGGTGCCAAGGCCCTGGAACCGGAAACCTCGCGCAACTACAGCCTGGGCTTCACCGCCGAGCCCACCGACCGCCTGCGCCTGACCGCCGACTTCTACCTGATCGACATCGACGACCGCATCCTGCAGACCGGCGTGCTCACCGGCCCGGCGGTGTCGGCGATCCTGGTGGCCAACGGCCTGTCGCCGAACCTCTCCGGCCAGTACTTCGCCAACGCCGCCGACACCCGCACCAAGGGCGTCGACCTGGTGGCCGAGTACCGCCAGCCGCTGGACGAATACGGCACCGTGCGCTGGAGCCTGGCCTACAACCGCAACAAGACCACCATCCGCGACCTGGCCGAGACGCCGTCCGAGCTGTCCAGCCTGGGTTCCGGCTACGTGCTGTTCGACCGCCAGCAGCAGACCGACCTGACCAAGGCCACGCCCAAGGACAAGTGGATCCTCAACACCAACTACAAGGTGGACGACTGGACCCTGAACCTGACGCTGACCCGCTACGGCGAGTACACCGAGGGCTCGAACATCCCGGCCAACGACCGCACCTACAGCGCCAAGTGGATCACCGACATCGACGTCGCCTACGACGTCACCCAGAACCTCACCGTGGCCCTGGGCGCCAACAACCTGTTCGACGAATACCCGGACAGCATCGGCATCGTGCCCTGGGCCGGCACCTACGAGTACGGGATGTTCTCCCCGTACGGGCTGGGTGGCGGCTACTACTACGGCCGCGTGAGCCTGGCGTTCTGATGATGGGCAAGGGCCATTTGCTGGCGGGCCTCCTGTGCCTGGCGCTGGGGGCTGCCCCCGCGCTGGGCGCCGAGGCGCTGCGCGTGTCGAGCCAGAAGAACTCGCTGCAGGTGCTGCTGCAGGCCGCCGGCGAGCTGGAGTCGGTGCCGTACCCCATCGAGTTCGCCGCCTTCGGCGCGGCGGCGCCCACGGCCGAGGCCCTGAGCGCCGGCGCGGTGGATGTCGGCACCCTGGGCGTCGCGCCCTTCGTCTTCGCCGCCTCGGCCGGTGCCGGGTTGAAGACGGTGGGCGTGGTGCGCCTGAAGGTCACGCCCACGGCGGTGGCCATCGTCGTGCCCGAAGGCTCGCCGCTCACCGATGCCGCGTCCCTGGTGGGCACGCGCATCACCACCACGCGCGGCTCCATCGGCCATTACCTGGCGCTGGCGGCGCTGCGCTCGGTGGGCCGCAGCGGGCGCGATGCGACGTTCGTGTTCCTGCAGCCGGGGGAGTCCCGCAGCCTGCTGGCCAACGGCGGGGCGGATGCCTGGGCCACCTGGGACCCGTACACCAGCATGGTGCAGCTGGAAGGCGGCACGCGGGTTGTGGTCAGCGGGGAAGGGCTGTTCGCCGGCAACATGCTGCTGGTGGCCAACCCGGCGGCGATCCGCGACAAGCCGGAGCAACTGCGAGACTTCCTCCAGCGCGTCGGCCGCGCCTGGGACTGGGCCAATGCCCATGTCGAGGCCTTCTCGGCGATCCAGGCGCGCCAGAGCGGCCTGCCGCTGGAGGTGCACCTGCGCTCCAACCGATATTCGCAACCCAGGCGCGTGGACGTGGACGAGGCCCTGGTCAAGGACCTCGCCGACACCGCCCGGCTGTACCAGGACGAGGGTGTGATCGGCCCGGGATTCGAAGCCGAAACCCAGGTGGATCAACAGTTCAACAGTGCCCCGTAAGTTGGCCTTGAGCGCATTTCAAGTTGCTGTTTCCCGCAACTTTTAACTGTAACTTTCATGATCTTCATGCGAGGCGTTAATAGTTGTTCGAGTTGAATTGAAATAACCCCGTATTAATTGGAAACAAAGTTTGGATGCTAGAAAAAATCGATATTTCACAAGCCCTTGGCACTTGTTGAATATGCAAGTCAGGTGATCGTCCGATCACGCGCACATAACAGGCAGGGACGCCTGCCGTTAATCCGAATGACAACTTCTATGGATACGCAAGGAGTCTTCATGCTGACCATTACCACGGTCGAAGAACTGACCGCAGCGCATATACACGATGTTATCCACGCCCGCACTTACGGGATTCTCATAAAAGGCTTCGCTTCGGCCGATACCGTGGCCCTGGCGCTCGACCGCCTGAGCCGCCACGAGCTGCGCGGCGCCTTCAGCGAGCAGACCGAATTCGTGCGCCTGGGCAAGGCCTATATCGAGATCGGCGACGAGGCCAGCCGGGTCGACTACCACGCCCAGGCCATCACCAATATCCGCAAGATCCGCAGCGTGTTCAGCCCGTTGGCATCGCCCATCGACGAGCTGCGCCTGCTGCTCGACGAGGTCTGGCCCAAGGGCGCGCGGCTGCTGGATGTGAACGGCGAGAAGTGCTTCGTCGGCATCGCCCGCTTCCAGGGCAACGGCGTCGACCTCACCCCGCACACCGACAACCTGGAACGCAACGCGCCCCAGGACCACGAGCCGAAGCTGCTGACCCAGCTCTCCACCAACATCTACCTGCAGATACCCGAGGACGGCGGCGAGCTGGAGATCTGGGGCATCCACCCCGACGAGATCGAGTACGACCGCCTGCGCGGCGAGCGCGCCTATGGCATCGAGCGCCACCTGCTGCCGCCGCCGGACCTGGTGGTCAAGCCCGAGCCCGGCGACCTGATCTTCCTCAACCCCCGGCTGATCCACGCGGTGCGCCCCTCGGCCACCGCCACCCGGGTCACCCTCGGCGTATTCATCGGCTATTTCGGCGACGACCAGCCCCTTGCCTACTGGAGCTAAAGACATGAGCGATGTGGAAGCGATCAACCTCAAGGCCTATTTCAACAAGGGTGGCGAAGAACTGGACTTCACCGGCAAGCGCTGCGTGCTGGCCGTGAGCGTGGGCCAGGAGTACCACGAGGAGCAGAAGCTCAGTTCCACCGTGCACCTGATCAACAAGTCCGGCTTCAGCCGGGTGAAGGTGGTGGTGGCCGACACCCTGCAGCGCCACAACAAGCACGGCAAATCCCCGGGCGAGGCGCTCTCCGCCTCGATCCGCGACGGCGACGCCTGGCTGGCGCGCAACCGCAAGTACCTGGCCGGCCTGGAGGCGCCGGTGACCATCAGCCGCTGGAACCAGGAGCTGGCCTCCGACCGCTACGCGGAGCTGCGCCAGCAGGTGGACCAGCTCTACCGCGAGAGCGAGGACCTGCGCGGCGCCATCGAGGCCACCATCGGCGTGTTCATCGAGCGCCTGCGATTGCGCGACCCGGACGCCGACGTCGAGCGCGCGGCCGCCCAGTGCCGCGAGTACATCCTGGAGGAGGTGCCGATCATCCTCCCGCTGTGGGCGGAGGAGGGCTACGACTACGTGATCTACCCGCAGCAGATGACCAATGCCATGGCCACCGCCCGGCGCCTGCTGATCGAGCCCCACGCGCCGGACCGGGTGCACTGGCTGCCGCTGAAGTTCAAGAAGCGCGGCATCCCGATCCCCTTCACCCTGCCGGGCGCCGTGCACCCGGCCTGGGCGGGGAGTGCGATTGCGATCTGACTGTTTCAGGAAGGGCGGCTTGCGCCGCCATCGCGAATGAATTCGCTCCCACACGGCACGATCGCTCCCTGTAGGGGCGAATTCATTCGCCCAGCGATGCGCCGCATCGCCAACCCACCCAGCACACAGCCGGAGGGTTGATGAACCACCTGTGGGAGCGGATTCATCCGCGAAAAAAGCAGCCCCAAGGGCTGCCTGGGCGAATGAATTCGCCCCAACCAGAGGGCCCCACGCCACACGGACGACGGCCTCCACCCCCTGTCATGACGGAAGGAGTTCCCATGAGCGTTTTTGCGCAACAGCAACGCAAATGGTGGGCCTTGCTCGGTGTGAGCATCGCCAGTTTTCTCGGCTGCGTGGATTTCACCATCGTCAACACCGCGCTGCCGGCCCTGCAGGCCGACCTCGGTGCTTCGGTGGAAAGCCTGCAATGGGTGATCAACGGCTTCATCCTCGCGCTCTCCAGCACCATGGTGCTGGTGGGCCGGCTGGCCGACCTGCATGGCCGCCGGCGGGTGCTGAATATCGGCCTCACCGTATTCGGCCTGGCCTCCCTCGGTGCCGGGCTGGCCACCAGCATCGATGCGCTGGTGGCGGCGCGGGTGGCCCAGGGGCTGGCCTGTGCGGTGCTGTACACGGCCTCCGGCGCCATCGTCTCGGCCACCTTCGCCAGCGAGGAGCAGGGCAAGGCCTTCGGCGTGCTGTTCGGCGTCAACGGCGTCGGCCTCGCCGTGGGGCCGGTGCTCGGCGGGGTGATCACCAGCGCCTTCGGCTGGCAGTGGATCTTCCTGGTCAACGTGCCCTTCGTGCTGCTCAGCCTGGCGATCATCGCCCTGGCGGCGGACGAATCCCGTGCCGAGCAGGACGGCGCGCGGCTCGACTGGGCCGGTGCAGCGCTGCTGCTGGTGGGCCTGCCGAGCCTGGTGCTGGTGATCGTCCAGGGCGGTGCCTGGGGTTGGGCCTCGGCCACCACCCTGGGCCTGATCGGCCTGGCCGCGCTGGCCTTCGTCGCCTTCGTCGCGGTGGAGCTGCGGGTGCGCGCGCCCATCGTCGACCTGCGCCTGTTCGCCAACCGCCGCTTCGTCGCTGCGGTGACTGCCAGCTTCGGCCTGGCGTTGTTCTACTGCGTGGCCTTCTTCGTGATGCCGCTGTACCTGTCGCTGATCCGTGGCGAGAGCGTGCAGGCCAGCGGCCTGCTGCTGCTGCCCACCACCCTGGGCGTGGCGCTGCTGTCGCCAGTGGTGGGGCGGCTGGTGGACCGCAAGGGCCCGGCGTTGCTGATCCAGGCCGGGCTGCTGTTCTTTGCCCTGTCGGCCTTGCTGCAGGCCGGCTTCGCCGAGGGCACCTCGCTGCCGTACCTGCTGGGCGCCTTCGCGGTGATGGGGCTGGGCTGGGCCTGCATCCTCGGGCCGTCCACGGTGCTGGGCATCTCCTCGGTGCCGCAGCAGGTGGGCTCGGTGGCCATGGGTTCGCTGATGACCCTGCACAACGTCGGCGGCGGCCTCGGGCTGGCGGTCGGCGTGGGCCTCTACCGCGCATTCGCTGCCCACGCCCTGGCCGGCTCCACGGGCGTGGCGGCCGATACCGACTGGCTGGCCCGTGCGGCCGCCGCGCCGGAGCAGGGCGTGGCACTGCTGGGCGAGCACCTGGTGCAGGCCCCCGAGGTGCTGCAGGGCTGGGTGCACGGCGCCTTCCTCCAGGGCTACCAGGCGGTGATGCTGTTCCTCGCCGCCAGCGTGCTGCTGGTCTGGGCCAGCGTTGCCGTGCTGCTGCGGGCCAAGGCAACCGCGCCTGCCGAGGCGGCTGCCGAGCAGGAGCCCAGCCATGGCAAGGCGTGACGGTCGCCTGCGCCTGGGGGCCTTTCTCTCCGGCTCCGGCGCCCATGCCGGCAGCTGGCGCCACCCCCGGGCGGACGCCGACGCCTCGATCAACTTCGAGCGCTACCGGCACTACGCCCAGACCCTGGAACGTGGGCGCTTCGATGCGCTGTTCCTCAACGACAACGTGGCGGTGGGCGAGCTGGACCCGCGCGTGCTGCGCAGCAGCGCCTACAGCCTGCGCTGGGACCCCTTGACCCTGCTGCCGGCGCTGGCGGTGACGACCCGGCACATCGGCCTGATCGCCACCGCCAACACCAGCTACAACGAGCCCTACACCATCGCCCGCAAGTTCGCCTCGCTGGATCACCTGTCCGGCGGCCGTGCCGGCTGGAACCTGGTGACGGCGCTGATCGGCGGGGAGAACTACAACCGCGCCGAGCACCTGCAGCATGCCGACCGCTACGCGCGCGCCGGGGAGTTCTTCGAGGTGGTCACCGGGCTCTGGGACAGTTGGGCCGACGACGCCTTCCCCCTGGACAAGGCCTCCGGCACCTGGCTGGAACCGGCGCGCATGCGCGTGCTCGACCACGAAGGCAAGCACTTCCGCGTGCGCGGCCCGTTGAATGCGCCCCGGCCGCTGCAAGGCTGGCCGGTGATCGCCCAGGCCGGCTCCTCCGAGGCTGGCCGCGCCCTGGCAGCGCGCACCGCCGAGCTGGTGTTCACCGCCCAGCAGACCCTGGAGGAGGGCAAGGCCTTCCACGCCGATATCCACCAGCGCCTGGCGTTGGCCGGGCGCGAGGAGGGCGAACTCAAGGTGTTCCCCGGCCTGGCCCCGGTGGTGGGGCGCACCGCCAGCGAAGCCGAGGAAAAGCACGAGCAACTGCAGGCGCTGGTGGACCCGGAGGCGGCGCTCAAGGCGCTGTCCTTTCTGGTGGACATCGGCATCGACCTGGAACGCCTGCCGCCGGACGCGCCCGTGGTATTGCCCGATCCCTTGCCAGTCACCGAACGCCACAAGAGCCGCCAGCAACTGGTGATCGACCTGATCCGCCGCGAGAAACCCACCGCCGCACAGCTGCTGCGCACGCTCGGTGCCGGCGGCCATCGCCTGCTGGTGGGCACGCCGAGCCAGATAGTCGAGGAGATGGCCTGCTGGTACGAAGAGCGCGCGGCGGATGGCTTCAACCTGCTGTTCACCCACCTGCCGGGCGGTCTGGAGGACTTCGTCGACCTGGTGATCCCGGAGCTGCAGCGTGTGGGGCTGTTCCGCCGCGAATACGAAGGTCGCACCCTGCGCGAGAACCTCGGCCTGCAGCGCGTCGCCAACCGGCATTTCGCCTAGCGCGGCCAGGCTGTCGGAATGCCCGGACTGCAATCCGGGCGTTCCGCTCCGGCGTGGTGATCGAGGCCGAAGAGCGGTAGATTTCCCGCTTTCATCACGGAGCGGCAGCACATGGACAACCCTTTCCAATCCCCGACCACCGATGTCCCCACGGAGAAGGGCGGCAGCACGTCGAGCCCGGCATCCCTCGCGCTGCGCCTGGCGATCCTGGCGTTCCGCATCGAGAAGGCGTGACCGGACATGGGCGCCTGGGGTGCGGGGCTGTATTCCGATGATACGACCTGTGATGTGCGGGATGACTACATCCAGCACCTGAAGCACGGGTTTTCCCACGGCGAGGCCTGTGAGAAGGTCCTGGGCCGCCATGCCGCACGGCTGGGCGAGCCTGAGGTGGCCTGCCTGGTGTACGTCGCCCTGGCCGACACGGCCTGGAAGTACGGCCGGCTGGACGAGACGCTCAAGGACAAGGCGCTGTCGCTGCTGCGCGCGGGCGGGGACCTGTTCGTGTGGGAGCGCGATGCGCCGCGGGATGTGCCGGCCCGTCGCAAGACTCTCAAAGCACTCGAAGCCAGGCTGGCGACCCCTCAGCCGGCGGAAAAGCCTGTGAAGGTGTCGCCGCCCAAGCCCAGGAAGATCCGTACCACGGCGCCTGTGGGCTCGGTCTTTTCGCTGGCATTGCCCAGCCAACGCCAGGCACTGCTGGTCCTGGTGGGCTTCGTCGAGCTGGAGAAGAGCATCGACCCGGTGTTCTCGGTCCTGGCGCAGCCCGTCGCCTCAGCTGAATCCCTGCCCATTCGAATCGCTGGCGATGCCCCGATACTGGTGCTCTCGAAGGGCCTTCGGCAGCCATTCCAGCACGTGGCGATCCTGCCCCGGGATGAACGAAAGGACATCCTCAGCGGGCTGACGCCCCTGGACATCACCGTCGAGCCCGCGCTGCCGTTCCAGCGGGAGCACACGGTGTGGCTGGCATTGGGGCGCATTGCCAGCGAGGTCGACGCTCACCTGTGAAGCCGGCGACGACGGGGGAGGGGGCGAACCTTTTCCACCATCAACGGATTGCCATGCAGGCCTGCTGAAAGGGCCTGAACGTCCTCTGACACAAAGGAACTGTGCGTGATGAACAAGACTGTACTGGCCGCCCTGGCTCTGGTGTTTCCGCTGCTGGCCAAGGCCGAAGTGGCGGTGATATTCGACGGTGCCGGCACCTGCGACGGCTGCGCGCAGACGGTCGCCGAGCTGTTGAAGAAGGAGCGCTACACCGTCCGCCTGGTGGATGAAGACCACCTGAGCGCCGATGTGCTCGAGGACGCCGATCTCTACGTACAACCGGGCGGTTCGGACGACATCATGGACACCTTGTCGGAGCTGTCCGCCAGCCAGGTGCAGGCCATCCGCGACTTCGTCGCCCAGGGTGGCCAGTACCTGGGCATCTGTGCCGGCGGCTACCTGGCAGGGGGCTATGCCGACGAGAAGGAAGGCGTGCCGGCCTTTGGCCTGGTCGAGCTGGCGGAGGTCGACCAGGAAATCCCGAAGGACAACGCGGCGCAGTTCATCTCCATCCAGCTGCCCGCAGGTCACGAGCAGCGCGACGTCTACTACCAGGCCGGGCCGCATTTCGGCAGCCGGCTCCCGGCGGGTGCCGAGGCGATGGCGTACTACACGAAATCCCGGCGCATCGCCGCGCGAATCTCGCCCTACGGCAACGGCACGGTCGGTCTCATCGGCCCGCATTACGAAGCGGACAGCGCCTGGTACGCAGCCGACGGACTACCGCCCGATGCGAAGCAGCACCAGGACCTTCTGCTTGCGATGCTGGCGCAGATGAAACTGCGGCACGAGCCATGATCCCGCGCTGCACGGCTGCAGTTGCCGCGTCACCTGCCTGGTGATGACTGCCGCCTAAGCCACCGGCTCGGCTCCCAGGGTTGGCGCCGAGGGTGGCGGGCCGTGTATCAGCCCGCCCTATGCACGGCCCTGAAGGATGGGTCGAGCTCGGCCGCCGTCGTTGCCGATGGGGCTCGCCTGGCTCAACGCCATCCTGCGAGGGAAGGCCATGGGCGCCTGGCGCATTGCACTGCGCAAACGCGCACGGCTCAATCCATCACCACATGGGGCAGGAAGCGGCTGGTGTCCTTGGTGATCAGGCTGTCGTCCTCGCGAATGCCCATGCCGGAGGCGGTGTCGCCAACCACCCAGGAGCCGATCAGGGTGTAGCTGTCGCCGAAGCGGGGCAGGGGGGAGAACTGCTGGAGGATGTAGGGCGCATCGGTGTACGGGCCGTCCTGCACCACCACGTGGTCCTCCAGGGTGCGGATCTCGATGTTGGCGCCCTCGCGGGAGAAGAACGGCTTGCGCACCCAGCCCCTTGGCACCGGCGTGCGCGGGTCGGCGTCAACCCGGGCGGGCAGGAGGTTGGGGTGGCCTTCGTTGAATTTCCACAACAATGGCAGGATGCCCTTGTTGCTGATGATCGACTTCCAGGCCGGCTCCACGAACTGGGTGTCGCACCCCGGTACGGCCTTGCCGAAGTCTTCGCTGAAGATGTGTTCCCAGGCGTGCAGCTTGAACAGCCGGGGAATCCACTGCCCCTGCAGGTCGACGAAGCGGCCGTCGCCGGTGAGGCCGATGTCCTCGATGTCGATGTGCCGCGCATCGATGCCGGCCAGGCGCGCCATCTGTGCGAGGAAGTCGGTGGTGCCCCGGTCTTCCACCGAGCCTGCGATGGCGGAGAAATGGAAGGGGATTTCCTTGCTGAAGGTGCCGAACGCGCGGATCAGGTCCTCGGCCAGGGTGTTGAACTGGTCGGCGTCGCCGGGCAGCACGCCACGGCGTATCTGGTCTTCCAGCCAGAGCAGTTGCACCGAGGCGCATTCGAGCAACGAGGTGGGCGTGTCGGCGTTGATCTCCAGCAGCTTGGCCGGACCGCTGCCGTCGTAGCTGAAATCCATGCGGCCGTAGAGGTGCGGGTGCCCCTCGCGCCAGGACGTGCGGACCAGATCGAAGAACGCCGGCGGTATCGCCAGGCCGGTGAGCAGCTCCTCGCTCTCCACCACGCGCTGCACCACGTCGAGGCACATCTCGTGCAACTCGCGGGTGGGTTGCTCGATATCACGGGTCACCTGCTCGCGGGTGAAGAGGTAGTAGCCGCGCTCATCCCAGTAGCGTTCGCCGTCGATGGTGTGGAACAGGAAGCCTTCGCGCTCGACCTGTGCCTGCCAGCCCGGACGTTCTTCGATGCTGATCTTCTTCATGAGCGGTGTCAGCCCCCGAATCCGGAACCGCCGGTCTTGCCACCCCAGCCACCGCGGGCGTTTGCCTGGGAGCCGAAACCGCCGCGGGAGATGGTGGACGCCACCGCCGAGCCACTGGTGCCGGCCTTGCTGCTCAGGCTCTTGCCCAGGGTCTGCTGGGTGTAGGTCGATGTCGGGCTGTTGCGCGCCTGGCTGGAGCGGCTGAACGTCTTGCCCTGTTCGATCTGGCGGGACAGCGTGGAGGTGCTGTAGGTGCCCCGGGCGTCGCGGTAGCGGTAGATCGGCTGGGAGTAGTAGTGGTTGCCGCCGCTGCCCATCATCTGGCCGATGAGGATGCCGGTGAGCAGGCCGTTGTCGCTGTGGCCGGTGCTCTGCACCACCTGCTGCTCGGCCTGCTCGTAGGCAGTGCGGGACACCTCGTTGGTCATCGACAGCTCGAAGCCCCCCAGGCGCGGCATGAACTGGCCGTTGGAGGTGGGCAGGCAGTAGTTGGCCACGAAGTCGGCGTCGCACGCGGCCTGGCTGTCATAGGTCGGGGCGATCTGCTTGTGATCGGCCATGGCCGTCATGTACGCGTCCGAGCAGACGTCGACCGGGAACTTGTCGTCCACGCAGGCCTGCACGTTCTCGAAGGTCTTGGTCGCGGTGATCTGCACCGTGTCCTGCGGGTCGTTGCACCCGGCCAGGGTCAGCGGCAGGGTGCCGGCAAGCACCAACTGGATGGAATTGCGCTTTCTCATCTGGGTCTCCTTGCGCTGCCGGTGATCAGGTCGATGGGGTCATGCAGGCGGAGTTGAGCAGGCCAATGCTGATGGCCACGGCGCCGGAGTAGATGGCAGCGGCGTGCTCGCCCCTGGAAATGCGGCCGGGCAGGTCCTTGAGCACCAGGCTGGTGACGAAGAACGCCAACAGCTGGACGACCGCGGCGATCACGACCCAGACGACGAAATCGAGGACGCTGACGCTGTAGGTGATGATGTTGCTGGCCGGCAGGGCGAAGCCGATCAGCGAACCGGCCAGGGCGATGGCGGCGGCGCTGTTGCCTTCGCGGATCAGGGCGAACTCGCGGTGCGGGGTCACGCGGGTGTAGATGAACTGGAACAGGGCGAACAGCGCCGCCGCAACCAGGATGTAGATGACGAAGCCGATGACGGCGGTGGAGTTGAGCGACATGCGGAGCGCGTCGAGCATGGTGGATCTTCCTTGGTCAGAGAACTTGGATGTCGGTGATCTGCAGTGTCACGCCCACAGCGGTGGTCAGGGCGATGGCACCTTCTTCGTCTTCCTCGACCGAGAAGAGCAGGAACTCCCTCCGGTTGAGCAAGCCGATCTCGCGGGCGTAGAGCATGCTCTGATGCTCGACACCGTAACTGGCGTCGGGGCTGACGACGTATTCGTGCAAGGGCACCAGCTCGGTCTGGCCGTCCTCGCTCCCCCACTGGCGGCCGTACTCCTCGCCCTCCAGCTCATAGACCTGCATGCCGATGCGGGCGTTGGGCCCGGCCAGGCGCAGCAGCTCCTCGCGGCTGGCGATGGGGGTGACCTGGTGGTAGCCGAACAGGATCACGGCCTCGATGTCGCTGTCCTGCGGGCCGTTCATGATCACCTGGAGGAAGTAGTTCTCGTCGTCCAGGTAGTAGCGCTTGATCCGCTTGCCCTCGCCGAGCTCCAGGGTGCCCACGGCCCAGATCTTCTCGTCGCCGAGGAGGGTGACGTGGGACTGGCCTTCGAGCAGTGTCGCCAGCGAGCGGTCCAGGCAGAGCATCCGCCCCGAGGCCAGCCCCAGGGGGCGGCTGTCGCTGGGGTGGCGGCGCGCCTCACTGGAGGGCAGCGGTGGCTCCAGGCCCAGCCAGCGCTTGAGCTTGCTCATAGTGCGTTCTCCTTCAGGCGCTCGTTGGCGATGTAGAAGATTTCCCCGCCACGGATTTCCAGCGTGTTGGCCGGGTTGATCTCGAAGCGGCTGGAACCCGAGGCGCGGTAGCCGATGAGGGTGGCATCGTGGTCCTGGCGCAGGCGGATGTACAGCTCGCCGCAGGTGCCGCTGAAGCCCTCGGGCAGTACATGGCGGAACTGGGTGGCGCCATCACCGACGCACAGCAGTTCGGTGACCACGGTGCTGGAGCCCGGGTCCTGCGAGGCACGCACCAGCATCTCGATGGCCATGTTGGAGGTGCACTCCAGTTCGGGCGCATAGCGGCGGGCGAGTGCGGCGCGCTCGGAATCGTTGAAGTGCGCGACCACATGGGCCTGGGTGCCGATCGCCTTGATGGTGAGCACGATGGCCAGGGTGAGGCTGTCGGAGCGGGTGTGCACGAGGATGCGCTCGGCGCGCTCGATGCCGGCGCGGCGCAGCAGCACGGGGTTGTCCAGCGAGTCACCGCGTACGAAGGAGGCGCGCCCGGGCAGGGGGTTCTCTTCCAGCAGTGCGTCGCAGATCACCAGGCTGTCGTCCTGCGTGGCCTCGTCCTGATAGAGCAGTTCGACGATGCGCTCGCTGGCTTCGCCTTCCCAGCCGATGAGGATGGTGTGGCCCTTGAGGTTGGAGTAGTCGCCCAGGCCTTTCATGTTCTTTCTCCAGAGTTCGCCGACCGAAGTCGATGCCTTGCCGATGACCGCGGTCAGCAGGGCGATGCCGCCCAGCATGATCCACAGCGCCGTGACGAGTTTGCCGAAGTCGCTCTTGGGGGAGAGGTCGCCGTAGCCCACGGTCGTCGCGGTGGTGAAGTAGAAATAGGTGAAGTCCTGCCCTTGCAGCAGGTGCTGCTCCCCGGCCAGCGACAGCAGCAGGTAGGAGACCAGATAGTGGACGGCCAGGAGCGAGCCGATGCCGGCCCAGCCGAAGCGTTGGAAGAAGACCGAGGTTTGGTGCCGCAACAGCAAGATCAGCGACATGGAATCAACTCCATTGATCCTTCGAGAGTGGTTCGGGGTGGGGTCAGTGAGCGCTTTCGAGCAGCGACTTCGAGTGCATCAACCAGGCGATGATGCAACCGGCGACGGCACCGGCGATATGCGATTCCACGGATATCCCCGGGGTGGGGATGAAGCCGAAGACCAGGCCGCTGTAGCCGGCGAGGGCCACCAGGGCGACCACCAGGCTGGCGAAGCTGCGCTGGTACCAGGCACGCGCCAGCAGGTAGGTCCAGAGCCCGAAGATCAGGCCGCTGGCGCCGATGTGCATGCTGTAGCGGGCAAGCAGCCAGACCATGCCACCGCCGAGGAGGCTGATCAGCAGCGCGACGCGGATGTAACGGCCGAGCCCCTCGGTTGACACCAGCCAGCTGAGGATGATGAAGGGGGGCAGGTTGCTCAGCAGGTGAGCGAAGGAGCCGTGCAGGAAGGGCGCGAAGATCAGCCCCTGCAGCCCGCCCAGGGTGCGCGGAAGGATGCCGTGATGGACCAGGCTGTTGGCGGTGAGGGTGTTGATCACCTGGACCACGGCCATGATCGCCGCCAGTGCCAGGATGACCCTGAGTCGCTTGCCGGTATCCATCTGCGTTTCCCGAACTCCATTTGCGGGTAGAGGTGATGGGCAGGCGACCAGGGTCGCCTGCCGGGGGCGGATTCTACTGCGATCCGTCCTGGCTTTGCTTGGCTTTCAAACGGGCCAGTACATCGGCTCCGCTGCCGCTTTGGGCGCCGATGCCGGCTTCCTGCAGGCGACGCTCCAGGTCGCCGCCGTTGGCGGCGGTCTGCAGCTCTTCGGCGGCGGCCAGGCGCGCGTCCTGCTCGTCCTGGCGCTGGCGCAGGCGGCTGAGGCTGTCCAGGGCGGACTCGACCTTGCCGTTGGCGCCACCGGTGGCTTCGGCGGTCGCGACGCGTGCCTTCTGCACCACCTCGCGAGCCTTGGCCATCTCGATCTGCTGCTTCAGGCTCTTGAGCTGGCCTTCGGCCTTGTTGACCTGGGCGTGGAGGAGGTCGGCCTGCTTGCCGAACTGCTCGGACTGGTTGCGCTCCTGGTCACGCTGGGCCTCGATCTCGGCGATGCGGTTGGCGCATTCCAGGGCCAGGCTTTCCTCGCCCTTGTTGAGCGCGGCGGTGGCCTTGGACTCCCAGTTGGCGACATCGGCGTTGAGGCTCTCCAGGCGTTGCTGCGACAGCTTCTGCTTGGCCTTGATATCCACCAGGCCGTTCTTGGCTTGCAGCACGGCGCGGTCGGCGTCACGCATTTCCTGCTCGAGGATGCGGATGGCGTTGGCGTCGACGATGGCTTCGCCGACTTCGGAGGCGCCGCCACGCACGGCGGTGATGATTTTCTTCCAGATACTCATGAAAACTTCTCCTTGAATGGATTCGGTCAGGCCTTGAAGTGGTCTTCGAAGGCTTCGACGGCGCGGATCACGTTTTCAGCCAGGGTGTAGACCTCCTGGATGATCACGGTGAGCGACGAGGCGGCGCTGAGGGCGCCGAACATGGAGTACACCTCCTGGCCGTCGATGACCTCGACGCCGACCGAGGACAGCGGGAACAGGTCGCGGGTACGCAGCACCAGCGCGTTGAATTCGTTTGCATCCTTCACCAGGTCGAGCGGCACCAGGGTGGCGTCGACCATGATGTGGTCCCCTTCGACCGCCATGTAGATCGGCAGGTCGCCGTACTCGGTCATGGTCAGCCTGATCCCGGCCTGCTCGCCGTCGACGACGCTCAGCAGAATCTCGCCAGACGCCACCAGGGCCAGTTCGGCCAGGGCGTTGTGAAGCGAGCTGAGGGTCCAGTTGCTGTTCTCGGTCATGTAGTCCTCCAGTTTGACTCGGTCGCCCAGGAAGGGCTGCCGTAAAGCTCTCTCGATACCCTTCAGGGCGTTCACGTTCTCGGGAAGGATCCAGAACTCACGTTTCACCAGTCCCGCTTCGCGGAGCCGGTTGCGCATGTCTCGGACGTAGTCGGCCGAAGACTTACCGGTGCTTCCGGCCGCCTTCCTGCCTGCTTTGTCCGGAGTGGTCTTGCGAGGCATCTGCATTCCTCCTCAAGGGTGTGGCGTGCAAATTACTGCGATTTTCGCTGGCGCGCAATTCCTTACATGAAAGATTTTTTTATCTTTCATGTAAGGGAAATATCGACTCGTCGGCACGTTAACCCATCACCCCCGCGAGCGAGGCGCTGCATTGAATCGCATCACCCACTGCGCAAGCAGGTCGAGCCCCGCGCACATCAGGAAGTACAGCAGCGCCACGAAGAGGAAGACCTCCGTCGGGTGCACCATCACCCGGTTGCTCACCTGGGTGGCGACGAAGGACAGTTCGCCGACGCCGATGACGTAGCCCAGGGAGCTGTCCTTGATCAGCGAGACCCACTGGTTGAGGAACGACGGCAGCATGATCGGCAGCGCCTGCGGCAGGATGATCAGCCGCAGCACCTGCCAGGGCCGCAGGCCCAGGGCGCGGCCGGCGTCCCATTGGCCCGGCGGCAGGCTCTGGATGCCGGCGCACACCGAGTGGGCGAGGTAGGCGCCGCCGATCAGCGACAGCGCGCAGACCACGGTCGCCAGTGCCGGCACCTCGATGCGGAACAGCACCGGCAGCAGAAAGTAGCTCCAGAAGATCAGCATCAGCACCGGGATGGCGCGGAAGAACCCCAGCACCGCCAGCAGCACCAGGCGTGGCCGGCCTTCGAGCACCGCCAGGGCGATGCCCAGGACCAGGCCCAGCAGCGCCGAGGCGATGCCCGAGAGCGCCGACAGCAGCAGGGTCAGCGCCGCGCCGCCCAGCGGGCCATCGGGCCAGGCGCCGAGCAGGAAGTAATCGAGGTTGTCGAGGATCACCGAGAAATCCATCTCAGGCCTCCCCGCGCTTGTGCCGGCGGTGCTGGTGGAGCAGCGTGCCCGCCACTTCGATGGCGATCGCCGCGCCCAGGTAGAGCAGGGTGGCGATGCCGAACGCCTGGAAGGTCTTGAAGGTTTCCGTCTCCACCTGGCGCGAGGCATAGGACAGCTCGGCGAGGCCGATGGCCATGGCCAGGGAGCTGTTCTTCAGGGCGTTCATGTACTGGCCGAACAGCGGCGGCAAGGCCGTGTGCAGTGCCTGGGGCAGGATGATGCAGCGCCACACCTGGGCCGGTCGCAGGCCCAGGGCCATGCCCGCTTCGCGCTGTTGCGGGCGCACCGAGGCGATGCCGGCGCGCAGCTCCTCGGCGATGAAGGCGCTGGTGTAGAGCGACAGGCCCAGCACGGCGGCGAGGAACTCGAAGGACGGCCAGGCCAGCGTGAACGGGCCCAGCGCCAGCTCATGGGGCAGGTTGAGCCAGAACACCAGGCCCTCGGGCAGCAGCGCGGGCACGCCGAAGTACCAGAAGAACAGCTGCACCAGCAGCGGGGTGTTGCGCAGCAGCGAAAGGTAGCCGCGCGCGGGCCAGGACAGGCGGCCGGGCAACTGGCGACCCACGGCGACCAGCGCGCCGAGCAGGGTGCCGATGACACAGACCACCAGCGAGGTGCCGAGGGTCAGCAGGAAGCCGTCCAGCAGCCAGTGCAGGTAACGGGGAGCGAGGGGGTCGCCGAACATGGTCGAGGTCTTTCAATGCGCGATCCCCGCAAGCGCGGGGACGTAGGTAGGTCCCCGCGTTCGCGGGGATGACGGGGCCTGCACGACCCTCCCATCACCGTCCCCCGCGAAGGCGGGGGATGGTGAACAGTGCGGTCAGTGCACCGTGCCGATCTTGTACAGGCGCGCCAGCGGGGTCTTGGTGTCCGGGCCGAACCAGGTGTCGTAGATGGCCTGGGCGCGGCCCTGGTCTTCCAGCTCCTGCAGGGTCTGGTTGACGTATTCGGTCAGCGCGGTTTCACCCTTGGGGATGCCGACGCCGATCAGGTCGCTGGAGATGGTGAAGGGCGGCACTTCGTACTTGTCCTTGTCCGGCACGTTGGCCAGCAGGCCGATCAGCTTGGGACCGTCCTGGGTGATGGCCTGGACCTGGCCGTTGCGCAGGGCGGTGAAGGCGAAGGGCGTGTCGTCATAGGCGACCACCTTGGCGCCGGGGAATTTCTCCCGCAGCACGCCTTCGTTGACCGTGCCCTTGTCGACGCCCACGCGCCATCTGTTCAGGTCGTCGGTGTTCTTCAGGGTGCCTTTCTTGACGATGAACTGCTGCCCCGAGGAGAAGTACGGGATGCTGAAGTTGACCTGCTCGGCGCGCTCCGGGGTGATGGTGAAGTTGGCCAGCACCAGGTCGACCTTGTTGGCCACCAGCAGCGGCACGCGGTTGGCCGGGTTGGTGGGTTGCAGCTGCAGCTTGACCCCGAGCTTGTCGGCGATGGCGCGGGCGTAGTCCACGTCCAGGCCGGCGAGCTGCTGGGTCTTCCCGTCGACGAAGCCGAACGGCGGGTTGCTGTCGAAGGCCGCGACACGCAGGACGCCGGCCTTGCGGATATCGTCGAGGCGGTCGGCCTGGGCAAGGCCGGAGAGGGTGGAAAGGGCGAGTGCGAGGGCGGTGAGGGCAGTCAGCTTCTTCATGAATATCCAGCTCCTTCGGCGGGCCCTGGCGCGCATGGCCGGGCTCCGCTCATCTGTCGGGGGGGCGATCGCTTCCGGGTGGGAAGCGTCGCCGTTCGCCGGTGGGGGTTGCCCGCTGGCGAGGCGATTCTGGCAGGGGGCTGGAGCAGACAAAAAAGAATTAATTTGTCTTTTTAAATTCGATACAGGAATAAGCGGAGCCGCCGTGGCTTGTGCTGGATGTGGCGTGCTAGAGCGGTTCCTGGCGCCGCGTCAGGGGGCGGGACGCTGCGGTTGAAGCGAATGGCCGAAGTTGGCGCCCATGCGCATGCCGGTCGCGGCAGGGGTGGCGAGGCCCAGCTGGTTGGCCGGGCGGCGCTCGATCGGCACCTGCATCGCGGCCCGGTTGCGCCGGGCCGCCTCGGCGCCTTGCGGGTTGGCCAGGCGCTGGGTGAGGCAGTCATAGGACAGGGCCTTGTAACCGTTCACCTCGGCGCTGATGCAACTGCCTTGCGCGGTGCCCTCATCGGCGATGGCCAGGAGGGGCGCGAGGGCGAGAGCGAGGCCGGCGAGGGTGATGCGAGCGGACATGATTGCCTCCATGTGCTGGATCATTGCCGGGAAATCTACGGTAAAAGCACCGTCATCGCTGCGAAGTCTTTTTTGCAACGCCCGTCACACAATCGACATGATCAGACCTCAGGATGGCCTTCCTGAGTCAAGCCAGCGATACATCGACACGCAGTACGGGTCGGAATCCGCCTATGTCAATGGAAGCCGTGGCGAGGGACTGCCTCGCGCCAGCGGTGCTGATCGTTCTCCTCATCGCAGCCTGCTGCCTGGCCGCTTGGCCATGCACGGCGCAAGCGGGCGAGGGGCGGGCCGAAGAGGGTCCGCTGGAGTTCCAGTTGCCGGCGCAGGACCTTTCCAAGGCACTGGAGCGCTTCAGCGAAACCAGCGGCATGGCCATCCTGGTGGACCGCGAACTCACTCGCGGGCGGCGCTCGGCTTCGGTCATCGGCCGGCTGGCCCCACGCGAGGCGCTGGCGAGGCTGCTGACGGGCACCGGGCTCATGGCCCAGCACAGCGAGGGCCGTGCGTTCACCGTGCTGCCGGCAAGGGTTTCGAACGCGCCTGCGGGGCGCAACCACGGCGCCACGACGCGCTGGGAACAGGGCAGCTTCGCGGCGGCCCTGCAAGGTGCATTGGGCAAGGCCTTGTGCCGTTCCCCACTGACCCGGCCCGGCGCTTATCGCGCCGCGCTGCAGCTGTGGATCGGCCCGGTTGGCATGGTGGAACACAGCCGCCTGCTGGGGCCGACCGGTGATCTGCAGCGCGATGCGGCGCTGGTGGAAAGCCTGCGGGGCCTGACGATCGACAGGGCGCCACCGTCCTCCCTGCCCCAGCCGGTCACCGTGCTGGTGGTGCCGGAGGCGGCCGCCAGCATGGAATGCAACAAGTGGGAAGGAGCTGCGGGGGCATGAATGACAAGGAGCGTGGCACCATGCTCAGGCTGTTTCTGGCCTCCTACGAGGAGTTCCGGACACGCCTGAGGCGGCGCCTGGGGTCCGATGACCTGGCCAACGATGTGCTCCACGAAACCTACCTGCGCCTGGATCGCATGGACGAGCCGGAGGATGTGCAGAAGCCCGGCGCCTACCTCTATCGCATGGCCCTCAACGTCGCCGCCGACCGCCGTGCCCAGGACGCGCGCCTGCTCACCGGCGAGGAGGTCGAGGAGCTCTTGCACCTGGGCGAAGAGCACCTCGACCCGGCGGTGATCGTCGGCGGGCAGATCGAGATCCGCGCGCTGGTCACCGCGCTGGCGGAGCTGACGCCCCGGCGCCGGCAGATCCTCATCGCTGCGCGCATGGAAGAGGTGCCGCACCTGGAGATTTCCCGGCGCTTCGGCATCTCCACGCGCATGGTGGAGAAGGAGCTGAAGGCCGCGCTGGGCCATTGCGCCGCCCGCCTGGAAAGAAAAGTGGTGCAACGGTTCGGTCCCGGCGCCGGAAAACAGTCATAGGGTCGAGGGGCGGCACGAGCGCCCCGCCGATCACTCCCGAGAACAGCTGCGCTTGAACGACGACGCCATGACAGGACCCGATTCCGGCACCGCCGGGCAGACCCGGCTGGAGGACGAAGCCCGGGCCTGGTTGCTCCGCCTCACCTCCGGCCATGCCACCACCCGTGACGCCGAAGCCTTCCGCCTGTGGTGCGCGCAAAGCGAGCAGCACTCCGCGGCCTTCACCCGTGCCCGGCAGCTGTGGCAGGCCCTGGCGCCCGCCGCCGTGGCGCTGCAGCAACCGGCTGCCCCGGCGGCCAGCCTGCCGTCCCGGCGCTTCGGCCGGCGCGCGTTTCTCGGTGGCGCCATCGCGGCCTCCCTTGCCGTGGTGCTGGTACGGCCCACGTTGCCGGGGGCGCTGTCCGGCCTGGGCGCCGACTACAGCACCGAGGTGGGTGAGCAGCGCCGCGTGGATTTCGCCGAGGGGCTGACCCTGGAGCTCAACACCCGTACCCGCATCAACCGGCGCCCGCTGGGCGGCGGTGTGGCGGGCATCGAGCTGCTCGAAGGCGAGGTGGAGGTGCTGGCCAGGGTGCCGATCCGCGTGGTGGCCGGAGCCGGCACCCTGGATGCCGCCGGTGCACGCTTCAACGTGCGTGCAGTGGGCGATGCCATCTGCGTCACCTGCCTGGAAGGCAGCCTCGCCGTGGAGGTGCGCGGGCGCAGCCTGCTGCTGCCGCCCGGCCGCCAGCTGACCTATGACGAAGGCGGCCGCAGCGAACCGATCGCCTTCGACCCGGCGATGGTCATGGCCTGGCGCCAACAACTGCTGGTGTTCGACGACGCGCCCCTGGCCACGGTGATCGACGAGATCAACCGCTACCGCCCGGGGATGATCCTGCTGGTCAACGACGAACTCGGCCGGCGCAAGGTCCAGGCCCGCTTCCGCCTCGACCAGTTGGCCGAGGTCGCCTCCCTGATCCGCGACGCCTACGGCGCCACGGTCACCGAGTTGCCGGGCGGGGTGGTGCTGGTCAGTTGATCGGTGCTGCACGCCTGCGGCTTTCGTATTTCGTAGGATGGCGTAGAGCGAAGCGAAACCCATCATCCCCATAACGCAACGGCCCGGATAAACCGGGCCGTTGGCGTTTCAGGTGGCTTCATCCTCCGCAGGTGACGGCTTGCGGGGCTCGCGCAGGTGGTCGAAATAGAACAGCGCCAGGCCAAAAGCGATGATGAGACCGATGATGACCAGGCCGATATGAGCGTTCTGCATCGCGGATTCCATTTCCAGGAAAGCATGGGCTCAGGGCTGGCGGGGATTGTCGGCCAGGGGGAACAGGGACGCCATCGGCGTTGCGGCAAAAGCCTGTAGGGAAGGGCGGAGCCAGGGCGGGGCCGCCAGGACGGCAACCCCGCGTGCGGGTCAGACGAAGCCCTGTTCGCCAAAACCACGCGGCAGGCGCTGGCGGCCGGGCAGGGCGGTGAGGTGCTGCTCCCAGCTGCTGCGCCAATCGATGGCGACGTTCTCGGCCTTGGCCTTGCGGGCGGCGCGTCGTGCGGCGTTGCGCGCAGTGCGGCGGGCTTCCTTGAAGACTTCGGTGTTGCGGCAGGTGCGGCACTTGACGCGTGCCAGTTCAGTGGTGGAAACCAGGTTGTTGCCGTGACGACCGCAGGCGAGGTGCCCGGCGACCTTGTAGTGAGTGACCATCGGTGGGTCTCCTTTGTACGGCCGCACCGCACCCAATGCCTCGGTCACGGTTGGCACGAAAATGGGGACTACCCGGTTTTCGACTGCGAGGCGGCGTTCCGGTTCGGTTTATCGAAGCGGCACCTGAACGCCCGCATTTTGCGGTGGTGAGGGTCGCCGAAGAACGCTAGATTTCCCGCTCCCACAACGGAGCACATGGCATGGATAACCCGTTTCAACCCCCGATGAGCGACTCGCTGGCGGAGAAGACCAGCACCAGACCGAGCATCACCTCCACCGTGCTGCGCGTGGCGATCCTGGCGTTCTGCTCGGCCCAGTTCCTGGCGCTGCTGTGGAACCGCGGGGCAATCTGGGAGGCCATGAGGGCCGGGGAAGTCTCCGTACTCGCCGGTGCTGCGAGTTTCCTCTTCGCGTTGGCGCTGATGCTTGCCGGGGTGTTGCTGTTCTTCTCCCGCCAATCGGCTTTGTGGCTGCTGCTGGCCTACCTGCCGTACCAGCTCCACTGGCTGGTAACTGCCCAGGAGCGCGGCACGCTGTTGCTTTGCCTCCTTTCGCTGGGCTGCCTCACCGGCTGCCTGGTCTACTGCTGGCGGCTCAAGCGGGCGGTGCGACTCACTCGGTCTTGAACCTGATCCGGCTCACCCGGTACTCGATCATGCTGGAGTGGGCCAGCATGGACTTCAGCCATTCATCCGCCACTTCCTTGCGGGTGAATGCCCCCATCGAGGCGACGCGCTTCCAGTGCTTCTCCTCGCGCAGGCGCGACTCCAGCACGTAGACGGATTCGATGCCCGGGTCCTGGTACCAGGCGGGCGGGGTATCCCTGCGCTGTTCCAGTTCGCGCAACTGCTTGAGCAACGACTTGGCCTTGGCCTCCCATTCCCGTGCCTTGTGCTCGGCCCGGGCCTGCGCCTCGAGGGCCTGGTCGCGCTGTGATCGCAGTGCGCCGGTGCTTTCGAGGGCCTGCTGGGCAGCGCCATCGATAGCCTCGTCCAAAGCGCGGCGGATTTCCGCCTGGCGCTGCCGATACGCCCGCTGACGTTCGGCATTGCTCATCGCGTTACCGCTCGCTGGTCGGCCGCGCTTGCGAGGAGAAGATGGTTCCTGCTGGTTCATGGGACGTTCCTGGCGAGTTCGCATCATTCTAATAACGTAACGAGAATATGGAAATGTCAGCTATGAACGCTCGAATCAGCCAAGGAGAAATTGGGGGGGAGTGTTTCAAGCCTATAACATTGATCATGTTTGCCCGATGGCTAAGGGCCACTAATCTTCCACTCTGTATGCAGCGGCGTGCACTTGGACATTGGCTCGGATTGGGTGCTTGTCCGATCCACTCGTCAGCCCGTTGTAGTCGTCTGAGGCTTTACTCGTTGTAAGTGCCATATCACCTGATCTGATAGTCATGTTCAAAGCCGTGCCTAAACTCGGGAGCGGAAGTCGGCTACTGGCAATTGGGTCATCAGCCTGTAAAAAAGTTGACGCAAACTTGTTAAGTCACTGATAAGCGACTAGAAATAGGCACGCAATATTGTCCCTTCAGCCGGTAGGACTTTTTCAAGGCGCCTAAGGACGGGGAACTACTTATCTAGGCGGGGAAATTCACTGCTTTGGGACTTCAGAAGGATTCTGGGGGAATGAAGGTACTTAGCGTTTTTGGTACACGCCCCGAAGCCATCAAGATGGCTCCGGTGGTCAAGCGTCTGGAGTCGGAATCCCTGATCGACAGTCGCGTGTGCGTTTCAGCTCAGCAACGCCAGATGTTGGACCAGGTGCTGGAAGTCTTCGACATCGTTCCCGACCACGATCTCGACATCATGCGCCCCGGGCAGAGCCTGACCGACATCACAACCCGTGTCATGCAAGGCATGGAAAGCATTCTGGAAAGCGAGAAGCCTGACCTTGTTTTGGTGCACGGTGATACCTCGACCACTTTCGCTGCCAGCCTTGCCGCTTACTACCGGCGCATCCCTGTAGGGCACGTTGAGGCGGGTTTGCGTACGGGGAACATCTATTCCCCGTGGCCCGAAGAAATCAACCGGCGCCTGACCGGTGCGATCGCTGCCCATCACTTTGCTCCCACAGAAGCAGCTAGGACCAATCTGCTACGGGAAGGCATTGCCGACTCGGCCGTCTGCGTGACTGGGAACACAGTGGTCGACGCCTTGCTCGCCGTCGTCCAGCGCATCGAAAGCGACAATGCACTGACACAGCGCTTCGAGCAGGAGTTCGACTTTCTCGATCCCCATCGCCGGATGATTCTGGTAACCGGCCATCGGCGAGAGAGCTTCGGCCAGGGCTTCGAGAACATCTGTCTCGCCCTGCGTGAACTGGCTGCTCGTGAGGATGTGGAAATCGTTTATCCCGTGCATCTCAATCCGAACGTCCAGGAGCCTGTCCGCCGCATTCTTGGTGATTGCCCGCAGGTGCACCTGGTCGAGCCGCTCGACTACCTGCCATTTGTCTACCTCATGAAGCGTTGCCACCTGATCCTCACCGATTCAGGCGGCATCCAGGAGGAGGCTCCGTCGCTGGGCAAGCCCGTGCTGCTGATGCGCGACACAACCGAACGCCCGGAAGGAATGCAGGTCGGGGCCGTGCGATTGGTCGGTACGGACTGCGGAAAGATCGTCTCGGAGACGATACGGCTACTCACCAGCCAGGTTGAGTACGAAATGATGGCCAGGGCCGGCAATCCCTATGGGGATGGCATGGCCGCGCAGAGAATCGTGCAGAGAATACTCGGATGATTCAATTCAAGCGTGTTTCGATGATCGGGCTGGGCTACATCGGTCTGCCGACTGCCGCCTTGATCGCCAGCCGCGGCTGCGAAGTCCTGGGCGTCGATGTCAATCCATCCGTTGTAGCGACGCTCAACTCGGGCAGGATCCACATCGTCGAGGCAGAGCTCGATGTGCTGCTGTCCGGCGCTATAGCCTCCGGGCGATTTCGTGCCTCGCTGCAGCCTGAAGCGGCGGATGTCTTCATGGTCGCGGTACCTACGCCGTTCAAGGATGACCATCAGGCTGACCTCAGTTGCATCAGGGCAGCGGCTGCCAACATTGCCCCCGTGCTCAAGAAGGGCGACCTGGTGATACTCGAGTCCACCTCGCCGGTGGGCACCACCGAGAAGTTGGAGCAGTGGCTGCATGCGACTCGTCCCGACCTCAGTTTCCCGAGCCAGGCTGGCGAGGACTCCGATATCCGCCTGGCATATTGTCCCGAGCGTGTGCTCCCGGGGCGGATCATCCACGAGCTGGTGAGCAATGATCGCATCATCGGTGGCCTGACCCCCAGGTGTGCTGAGTGTGCCGCGGCCTTCTATCAGGTATTCGTCGAAGGCCAGTGCCTGACCACCAGCGCTCGTACCGCCGAGATGGTCAAACTGACCGAGAACGCCTTCCGTGACGTCAACATCGCTTTCGCCAATGAGCTCTCGCTGATCTGCGACCGGCAAGGCATCGATGTGTGGGAGCTGATAGAACTCGCCAATTGTCACCCCCGCGTCAATATCCTGCAGCCTGGGCCGGGGGTCGGTGGCCACTGCATAGCGGTCGACCCCTGGTTCATCGTCGAGCAAACCCCTGATCTGGCGCGTTTGATCCACACCGCGCGCCTGGTCAACGATGGCAAGCCGCGTTGGGTGATCGAGCGGGTCAAGGACGCCGTCAAGGGGTTGCGCAATCCCAAGGTCGCGTGCCTGGGGCTCTCCTTCAAGCCGGACATCGACGACCTCCGTGAAAGCCCGTCACTGGAGATCGCGGCCCATCTGGCTCATGAGATAGATGGCCTCATCTATGCGGTGGAACCTCACGTCGACACATTGCCGCCGGCCCTGGCCAAGTATCGCAACGTTGAGTTCATGCAGGCCGAAGAGGCCATCGCCGATGCCGACATCGTCCTGCTGCTGGTCAACCACAAGATGTTCCTGACCATCGACCGTTCGTTGCTGGAAGACAAGGTCGTGATCGATACCCGGGGAGCGTGGCGTTGAAGCAACTGCTGTTGAAGCAGGGTGCCGCGCGATTGGAAGATGTCCCCGCCCCCCTGGTGGGAAGCAAGCACGTTCTCGTGCACGTGCAGTATTCCTGCGTGAGCGTCGGCACCGAGGCCGCGAGCGTCGCGTCAGCGGCGGAACCGCTTTACAAGCGGGCCCTGAAGCACCCTGAAAAAATCCGCCGGGCGCTCGACATGGTGCGCGAGCAAGGCCTTGCCCGAACCGTCGAGCGGGTTCGTGGCACCTTGGCGGCTGGCCAGCCTACCGGTTACTCGGCCGCAGGCACGGTAGTCGCGGTGGGTGATCGGGTCGAAGGATTCAAGGTTGGTGATCGGGTCGCTTGCGCCGGCGCAGGTATCGCCAACCACGCAGAGTTCATCAACGTTCCCGTCAATCTGGTGGTGGCGGTTCCAGCGGAACTCCCTTCTCAGCATGCCGCTACGGTGACCCTGGGCGCCATTGCCCTGCAAGGGGTACGCAGGACGGCTCCGACGCTGGGTGAAACCATCATGGTCGTTGGTCTCGGTGTTCTCGGGCAGCTTGCTGTGCAGCTGTTCAAGGCCAATGGTTGCCGAGTCATCGGTGTCGATCCGGACCCGCGACGGCTTGAAGTTGCGCGACGCTGCGGCATGCACCTTGGAATCGATCCGACCCAGGACGATCAGGTTTCCCGGGTGGCCTGGATGACCGACGGATTGGGCGCGGACGCCGTGGTCGTGACTGCGGCATCCGCCAGTAGCGACCTCATAAGCCTGGCCATGCGTGCCTGCCGCAAGAAGGGGCGCGTGGTCCTGGTGGGTGATGTGGGACTGGACCTCAAGCGTGAAGACTTCTATCGCAAGGAGCTGGACTTCCTTATCTCCACTTCCTACGGCCCGGGGCGTTACGACCCGAACTACGAGGAGGAGGGGCAGGACTATCCGCTTGCCTACGTGCGCTGGACCGAGAATCGCAATATGGCGGCTTATCTGGATCTGCTGGAGCAAGGCAAGGTGGACCTGCAGGCGCTTTCGCCCGAGATAGTCGATCTTGCTGAGGCGGAAGCCCTGTACGCGCGCCTGGCCAAGGGCCAGGCGCGTCCGTTGCTCGCTCTGTTGCGCTATCCCGTGGACGCCCCTCCGAAGCGGGAACACAGCTTGATGCTGCGCCAGCCCGTGCGGGCCGACGGCAGAATTCGGGTCGCCGTCATCGGAGCGGGTGGTTTCGCCCAGGGGATGCATCTGCCCAACCTGGTCAGGTTGCGTGAACGCTATGAAGTCCGCTGGATCGTCAGCCGCACGGGCAGTACAGCGAAGGCTGTGGCCACTCAATTCGGAGCGAGTTTCGCTGGTACCGACTACCAGGAGGCGCTGGCCGATCCCGATGTCGACCTGGTGCTTATCGCCACGCGTCATCACCTGCATGGAGCGATGGCCAGGGAGGCTCTGGAAGCCGGCAAGCACGTCCTGATCGAAAAGCCGCTGGCCCTGCTCGAGGATGAAGTGGCGGCCATCGAAGCGTTCTATGCCAATGCCGATGCCTGCCCCAGGCCCTTGTTGATGACCGGCTTCAACCGGCGCCACTCGCCAGGCATCGTCCAGCTCAAGGCGATGCTGGGCCAGCGCAGCGCGCCGATGATGATTTCCTACCGCATGAATGCAGGCTACCTGTCTCCGGATCATTGGGTACACGGGCCGGAGGGCGGAGGCCGCAATATCGGCGAGGCCTGCCATATCTATGATCTGTTCGCCTTCCTCACCGACGCCGAACCGGTATCGGTGGAAGCGACCGCCATCGGCGTCAGCGCAGGTGGCATTCGCGCCAACGAGAATTTCACCGCAACCATCCGCTACAGCGATGGTTCGGTGGCGTCCTTGTTGTACACCTCTCTGGGAGCTGCCAGCCATCCCAAGGAGCGAATGGACATCTACACCGACGGCAAGGTGCTGAGCCTTGATGACTACCGGACGATATCGGTGTCGGGCGACAGCGCCAGATCCTGGACGTCGCCTGTGCCCCAGAAGGGCCAGTACGAGGAGCTCGTGGCACTGGCAGATGCCATCGGTTCGGGCGTGATAGATGAAAGGAACATCAGGAGCCAGTTGGCGACGACCCGCCTGGCCCTGGCGATAGAGAAGCAACTGCAGTCCTGACATCGGGATGGCCAAGGCGATGCCGCTGGCCGTCCCGATGCATCGGCTCATGACGAGAGAGCGTGTTGATGAGGCAAGTCCTGTTGGCCAACGATCGCGTACGTGTCGCACGCATGCCCGCACCTGGCGTAGAGCCCGGCGCCGTACTGGTTAAGGTCCACTATTCGATGATCAGCGTGGGGACCGAGGTTGCCGGTTTGCGCCCCGTCTCCTCAGGCGAGGCTCCCACCGGGCTGGACCAGGCCAGGGAGATCACCAGTCGTGCCGGGCGTTATCTGGCCAAGGCCATCGCTGACCCGCGGCTGGCGGCTTCGCGACTCAAAGGCATCGCCAAGAGCCGAATCGCTCGCCTCATTCCCGATCGCCCGCAACCGCGGCAGCCCGACCACAATCTGGACTCCATTTCCTGGGAGCGCGATGCGGCCACGGAGTTCAGCTATCACGGGGGGCGCCTGACACTGCTGAGCGACGACTCGGACTGGCAATATCAGGCACATACCGCCAGTTTCCAGATTCCCGTGGGCTACCAGGTTGCAGTCGAAATACGCGGCACCATCGACAGTGGCAGGTTGGCCATCGGAATCCTCGATGACGCGGGTACCAAGTGGCTGGGGAACCGTACCTTGACGCCAGGCACGCTAGACGACCGGTTGATCTTCGATCCGCAAGGGGAGGGCGCGGCCAAGCTGGTCATCTCCAATGCCCAGGGCGGCGTGACACGCGCCGACTTCGAGCGCCTCGGCGTGGTGCTGGTAGCTCCCAATCCCGACGGCGATCCCCATAACGAGATGGACGAGACGGGGTGGAACCTCGGTTATTCGGCCGCCGGTGTCGTCATTGCCCTGGGCGCCGGGGTGCAGGGGCTGAAGGTCGGTGACCGAGTGGCCTGCGGCGGTGCCGGCCGCGCCAACCATGCCGATTATGTGCTGGTGCCGCGCAATCTGGTGTGTCGCGTCCCGGATGGCTGTGACATGCGTTGGGCCGCGTCCACCACCATCGGTACCATCGCCATGCAAGGCGTGCGTCGTGCCCAGCCCGATCTGGGAGAGCGGATCGCCGTCATCGGTCTGGGGCTGCTGGGCCTGCTGACCGTGCAACTGCTGCGAGCTGCAGGCTGCCAGGTGATCGGATTCGATCTCGACGCCAGGCGCGTGGAGCGTGCACGGAAGCTGGGCATGGAGTATGGCAGTGCCAATCCTGCGGAATTCCTCCGCCTGGTGCGTGACATCAGCGAAGGACAGGGCTGTGATCGTACCCTGATCA
Organism: Pseudomonas sp. No.21; assembly: GCF_054558415.1. Lineage (NCBI taxonomy): Bacteria > Pseudomonadati > Pseudomonadota > Gammaproteobacteria > Pseudomonadales > Pseudomonadaceae > Pseudomonas > Pseudomonas sp. No.21. The sequence goes on along the minus strand of NZ_BAAJNO010000008.1, from coordinate 216,756 downwards.
CGGCCGCGACCAAGTCCGATGCGGTGATCAATACGGCCATGGAAGTGACGCGGCGCCGTGGCGTCGTGGTGATCGTTGGCGATATAGGCCTGAACGTGCAGCGTGCGCATTTCTATCGCAAGGAAATCGACCTGCTCATGAGCACCTCCTACGGTCCCGGCCGATACGACACGAACTACGAGGAGAAGGGCCGCGACTATCCATTCGCCTACGTGCGCTGGACGCTCAACCGCAATATGCAGAGCTACATGGAGCTGATCGCAGCCGGGCGCCTGGACGTGGAGTCCCTGGTGGACATCGTGGCCCCTGTGGACGAGGCGCCAACGCTATACAAGATGTTGGCCAGCAGCCCGGAGGCGCCTGTTGGCGTGCTGCTCGACTACACATCTGGCCGCTCCGTGGTCGAACCGTCCGAGGCCGAGCGCATCCACCTGCGTGGTGCGCGCACCCCACAGGCGGACAAGATCAACTACCTGCTGGTGGGGGCGGGGGCTTATGGCCAGTCCATGCTGGTGCCCATGCTCGATCGTCAGGACGGGATTTTCCTGCGGGGAGTCGTCAGTCGCGACGCCGTACGTGGCGGCAATTTCGTGCGTGAGCGGCGGCTTGGCGTATTCGCCTCCAACCTGGACTCCGCCATCGATGACCCTGATGTGCACATGCTGGTCATAGCGACCCGCCATTGCGAGCACGCTTTCCAGGCGATGGCCGGGCTCAAGGCCGGCAAGCACGTATTCGTCGAAAAACCGCTCGCTATCACCTGGGAACAGCTCGATGCATTGGTGGAGTGCCACGATTCCCTGGCGAACCCACCGTTGCTGATGGTGGGCTTCAACCGTCGCTTCTCCCCAGCCATCCAGGCGCTGCGCGAGGTCCTCTCCAACCGCACAGCGCCGCTGGCGATCAACTACCGGCTCAACGGTGGCTACATCCCGCTGGACCACTGGATCCAGACCGAGCAGGGCGGCGGACGCAACATCGGCGAAGCCTGCCACATGTACGACGTGTTCCGTTGCCTGGCTGGGGCGGCCGTCATATCCGTTTCCGCCACGGGCATCAATCCGGGCGCACGGCCTTATCTCGTTACCGACAATTTTTCCGCTACGGTCGGTTATGCCGACGGCAGTATCGGCAACCTGTTCTACACCGCCCTCGGCCCCAAGCAGGGGCTGCCGAAAGAGCGCATCGAAGTGTTCTGCGACGGCGAAGCCTATGTCGTCGACGACTTCAAGCAGCTGATCAAGGCCAGCACCGGGGAGGTGCTCTGGTCAGCTACCGAGGCTGACAAGGGGCAGGCCACGCAGATGAAGATGCTGGCCGAAGCACTGGCCAGCGGGGGCGCGGCTCCGATCTCTTTCGACGAAATCATCGAGACCACGGCGGTGGCGCTGCGGGTCGAGGAGCTGCTCATGGGAACCGGAGCCCTTGAGGTGGACGACTGAGCGATATGCTTGCCGACGAGCACGACAACAATTTCGACCTGATCCGCCTGCTGGCTGCTCTGCAGGTGGCGTTTTCGCACACCTTCTGGTGGCTGCAGGTGCCGCTACCACGCGAAGTCGACCTGCTGTTGAAGTGCTTCCCCGGGGTTCCCGTATTCTTCGTGGTCAGCGGGTTCCTGATCACACGCTCTTATGTCAGCCGCCAGCGTGGCCTCTGGGCGTACCTGGGCAGCAGGGCCTTGCGCATTTATCCGGCGCTGTGGCTGCAGTACCTGCTGGTCATCGTGCTGCTGGCCTGTACCGGCGGGTTCGCCGTGTCGATGCTGCTGGAGCCGATGTTCTGGAAGTGGTTGTTGTCGGCGATGCTCATCGGCTCCAACTTCTACGGCAACCTGGTCGCCAACTGGGGGCCTTTCACCTGGACGGGCCTGTACCAGAGCTATCCCGCCGATGTGCTGTGGACTATCCCGGTCGAGCTGGGGTTCTACCTGCTGGTGCCGCTGGTGCTCTCCAGAACCCTGGCACGTCTGAAGCTGACGCCCTGGCTGATCCTCCTGTGTTTCGGCGGTTCGCTGGCCTACGCCATGCACGTAGGCCCCATGCTGCTAAACGAGCCGACCACGAGCTCCACCGGTTTGATCCACTCCAGTCCGCTCCCTTACTTCTGGCTGTTTCTCACCGGGGCGACGGTGGCCATCTATTGGCAACGTCTGAAGGTCATTTTCGTCGGGCGAGCGGCCTGGTGGCTGCTGGCATGGGGGGTGATCACCGGCCTTTATTTCCTGAAAACCGGCTCAACGGCCGTGAGGTACCGCATACCTGACCTGGATATCGCCCTGCGCGCCTTGCTGCTGGCGGGTGTAGTGCTCTCGCTCGCCCACTCCTGGCCGCAGCTGTCAGGCTGGATGCGCGGCCGCGACCTGTCCTACGGGCTCTATCTGTTCCACATGCCATTACCGCTAGGGCTCTACTACGCCGGCATGACCGGGCAGGCCTGGCTGGCCTGGGCATCGCTGCTGGTGGCCTTCGTGCTGGCCGCACTGTCCTGGACTCTGGTCGAGGCGCCGGCCTTGAGGCTGCGTCCGCACTTGAGCCAGGCGCACCTCGGCTGGCAGCTGCCGCGTATCTCCGTCGCCGATCTGCGCCTGTGGCGCCCCCGGTTGCTGGGCGTTGCCGCCCTGATGGTTGCCAGCCTGACCGCACTCGCAGTATCGCGCTCGACACTGCTGGACCTGCATGGACCGTCTGCGCTCGAACATTTCTTCGGCCATGACAGTGGCCTGCGCGTGCAGCCTTATCAGAACCCCGATCTGGTACTGCATCGCGGCGATCTGCAGATCAGCAGCGACATGGGCCCGGCGGGGCTGGGCCTGGTGGTCGAGCCCCGCCAGCAAGGGACGCGCAAGCTGGAGCTGATAGGGCGTCAGTTGGGGGCTCAGCCCGTGAGCGGACGCCTGACCATCGACGGCCAGCCGAGCACCTACTTCCGCATGCCTGATGGCCCCTTGTCCCTCACGGTGGCCCCCGGCGCCCAGGTCGAGCTGCTGATCTATGCCGATGTGCCTTATGCCTATGTGATCGAAAAGACCAGCCTGACGGCCTGCTCGGACTGCGTCGTCGATGGGCAGCAGACGAGTGGACTGGCGGCAGCCTGGCATTTCTTCGGCGAGGACAGCGGCCTGGCCGTGCAGCCTTATCGGACCCCCACTCTCGCTCTGGCACGCGGAAATCTGAGAATCAGCAGCGAAACTCCCCCGGCGGGCCTGGGGTTGGTGGTCGAAGCCAGCCAGCCAGGAGTTCGCAGGCTGGAGCTTCTAGGGCGCCAGTTGGGGGATCAGGCAGTCAGCGGGCGCCTGACCATGGACGATCAGCCCAGCACTTACTTCCGCATGCCCGATGGCCCCTTGTCCGTCACCGTTGCGCCAGGCACACGGCTAGAACTGTTGATCTACGCCGACCAGCAGTTCGCCTACCAGCTGGAAGCGTTCAGCCTGGCGGCTTGCGCGGATTGCACCACCGATGCGCAGATGATGACGCGGATCAGGCAGGAGATTCCGGCTCTGAATCTGGCTCCGGAAATGGCGCGGCAGGCGGATGGGTTGGGCGGCGCCACACAGTTGATGCACTGGCTGTCGCCGCGGCTGGTGATCGAAAGTGAGGAGGCCCTGCATGCGGTAATGAGCGGATTGCCGCTCGGGCAGATTCTGACCGAGTCGTTCGAGGCCAAGCGCAATGGCGCCTCCTGCGGCGGCTTCGCTGTGTTCCAGGCGCGGCTGTTGAAGATGTTCGGCTATGAAGCCTTCACCATGGACTTCGGCATACCAGGCACCTTCACCCATGTCACTACGGTAGTAGCCGTCGGCCCCGCCGATGCCAAGCGCTTCTACATCTTCGACCCCACCTTCAATGCCGGGCTTGTAAAGGTTGCAGACAACATGCAACTCGATCTGGACGAAGCGCTGGCGCTGCCGGCTTCCGACGTGCGCTTGCACTCCGCCGAAGAGGCGGTGCGTGATCTGCTGTTGCCGCTGGACTCCTCAGTGGCAGACGTGGTCCAGGCGGGCGGTAGCTGCAGCGTCGAAGGCAGCCGTCAACTGTGCCGTAACGTCAATCAGGTGAACCTGATGCTCGATCCCGTGCGTGCCCGGCTCCGCAAGGCGGGCATCGAGGGCCCGGATATCTGGCTGGGCCTGCTGAAAAAAGGCGTGATCTCGATCACCGGCGCCGAACCCGCTACCCGCGAAGCGCTGATCAAGGTTCTCACCACCCATAACGTCGCGTACTCGGAGAGAGTCTAGCCGTGCGCCATCTGTCGATTCTTCAGCTCCCGCTGCGTGTAGCTCGCTTCCTCCGACGCCGTGCCGCAGGCGCCTGGCACGCAATGCGCGTGGCACGCATCGAACGTGTGCAGCAGTTCGGCTGGAGCCCCGTTGCGGCTCGTACTTTCATGGCCCGAGAGCAAGGTTTTCATCTGGCCAGCGACGACTCCGACTGGGGCTACCAGCTGCGCTCGCTGCCGATCGCGGCGCGTCCCGGGCAGATGGCGGTACTGTCGGTTTCCGGTGAACTGGCCAGCGGCGCCATGGCCATTGGTTGCCTGAATGCCGACGAGTCCAGCTGGCTTGGCAACTATCCGCTGCCCAGAAGCCGTTTCTCCGAGCGTTTCGTCATCGATCCGGGGACCTCCGAGAGACTGACGCTGGTGTTCAGCAACGCGCTGGGTGGCCCTTCGTCGCTGGACGTGACCGACCTGGTGGTCGAGTGGATGCCCGCCGACCTGGCCCGCATGCTCGGCGATTCGGAGTCGTCCATCGTCGCCGAGATCGAGCGGCATATCGCCGAGGCCTCGCCTTATCCGCTCGCCATCGGCAGCGTGCCCAGCCCCGAAAACAAAATCCCCGGCACCGGCGTTTACCTGCGTACCGACTACTGGGTGAAGATCGCCGCCGGCGGTAGCTACGGGCACACCTGCTACGTGGCGCAGGAACTGGCCGCGCGCACCGAAAGGCTGGTGTGTTTCATGGCCAACCGTTTCGATCTGCTCGATGCAATGGGGATCGAGCAGGTAATCATGGATTCGCCGTCGTCGACCTGTAATGAGATCGACGTGCTGAAGGCCTCGCGCTTCTACTATCGGTGGCTGCGCGACCGCCTGGTCGAACTGAAGCCGGCCTATATCTACGAGCGGGCCATCCTGGGCAGCTATGTCGGCGCGCAACTGAGCCGCGAGCTGGGGATTCCCTACATCCTCGAGTACAACGGCTCGGAAATTTCCATGAAACGCAGCTTCGACGAGCGCGGCTATGAACTGGAGGCGGCCTTCGCCGCAGCCGAGCGGGCGGCTTTCGCCCAGGCCACGACCATCGTAGCGATCTCCCGGGTGATCGAGGATGGCCTGATCCAGCAGGGCATTGCGCCAGAGAAGATCCTGTTCAACCCCAATGGCTGCTCGCCCGAGCACTATGCGCCGATCGATACGCAGCAGAAGCGTGCCATGCGCATGGCACTGGGGTGGGAGGCCGACAATAGCGTGATCGGTTTCGTTGGCACCTTTGGCGGTTGGCACGGCATCGATGTACTCGCTGAAGCACTGCCGCGCTTGTGCGAACGCGACCCGAACCTGCGCTTTCTCCTCATCGGCGATGGTAATTTCCGGCATCTCGTGGACGACGCCGTCAAGCGTCACAAGCTGCAGGATCGGGTTCACCTGCCCGGAACGGTTCCCCAGACCGAGGCCGCGAACCTGCTGGCGTGCGCCGATATCCTGGTTTCGCCGCACAACCGGCACATGGTCGATAGCAAGTTCTTCGGCTCGCCGACCAAACTGTTCGAGTACATGGCGCTTGGCGGTGCCATCGTGGCCAGCCGCCTGGAGCAGATTGGCGATGTGCTCACGCCATCGCTCACCACCGAGGACCTGGCACAGGTACATCCCGAACAGATCGATGGCCAGCGCGCGGTGCTGTGCAGGCCTGGCGATACGGACGACTTCGTCGATGCCGTTGCGGGGCTGGCCGCGCGAGCCGACCTCTGGGCTGCGCTCGGCGCCAATGCGCGCCAGGCTTTGCTGGACAACTTCACCTGGGAGCAGCACGTGCACAAGATCATCCGACACGTGGTGCAGCGCTCGGCTGCAATCAAGGGCCAGTCATGATCAGCCGCGGCATTCGTTTTCTGCGCCGGTCGATCGGCGCTGGCCTGCACAGGGTCGCGGCGCCCCACCGCGAGCGGCTGAAGTCCTGGCTGCATGGTCTGGAGACTCGCCAGGAGCGCTATTGGGAGTGGCGCCAGTACCTGCTCGCACGCCAGCCGCCCGATGGCGAAATGACCGCGATATTGCGTCGCAACGGCTGGCCCGGCTTCTACGCCTATCTGATCCGTCAGCGGCGAGGAGACTTCGGCCGGCGCAACTTCCTGCCATCCGACCGCGATGAGGTGGTCCGCCAGTTGCGGGCGGTACCCGGCGAAGCGGAGCGCATCATCGAGAAGGCCGACCGATTGGTAAGCGGCGAATTCGATCTGCTTGGCAGCGGCCCGGTGGATATGCGCCGCGGCAAGCGTGGTGCCGGGCACCGTATCGACTGGAACCGTGACCCGATATCCGGCGAGCGTTATGCCTCGGTGTTCAGCCAATGGCGCTGGTCGCCATTTGCCATGCGCCGTGGTAACGCCGATGTGAAGGGCCCCTGGGAACTGACGCGCTGCCAGCACTTCCCAGCGCTGGGGCAGGCCTACTGGCTGACCGGCGACGAGAAGTACGCGCGTTGCTATGCCCGTACCATTGCAGACTTCATCGCTCATACCCGGCCAGGTATCGGCGTGCACTGGGCCTGCCCGATGGACGTGGCGTTGCGCCTGGTCAGTTGGCAGGCAGGGCTGTCGTTCTTCCAGGGCTCCGGCGAACTCGACAGGCGTTGGTGGCGTCGCTTCCTCAAGAGTCTGGTGCAACACGGGCGGCACATCACCGCCAACCTGGAGTTCGGCACCCTGGACGGGCGCATCATCGTTTCCAACCATGGTCTGGCGAACCTGTTCGGCCTGTACTGGCTGGCCATGAACTTCCCAGGGCTGGATGCCGGTTGTGTGTGGAGAGGGATAGCCGAATCCGGACTGGAACAACAGGTGCGCCTGCAATTGCTGGATGACGGAGGCGGCTTCGAGTCCAGCGTTCCGTACCACCGCCTGGTGACGGAGATGTTCCTCTCCGCCTATGCGCTGTCACTGCATCACAAGCAACCGTTTTCGGCCGAGTACCGTGATCGGTTGGTGAAGGCACTCCAGTTCGTTCGTGCCTTGCGCCAGGATGGCGGGCGCTTGCCGCAGATCGGTGATGCCGATAACGGACGCGCGCATATTTTCGCAGCCTACGACCGCTGGGAGATCGAGCAGGAGCACATGGATCACTTGCTGGCAGCAGGAGCTGCAGTGCTGGGTTGCGAGGCTCTGCGCGGTTCAGTGGATACCTCCGGTCGAGTCGAAGCCTTGTTCTGGCGCGACCCATGGGACCCTGTCCCAACCTGCACGGAACTGCCTCCACCTCTACCTGCGATGTTGTTCGAGCGTGCCGGCGTCGCCGTGCTTCGGCAGGGGGAGAATTACGTAGCGATGAGTAATTCGGTTTGTGGCACCTTCGGTATCGGCAACCACAAGCACAACGATCAGTTGGCTATCGAGTGGGCCATTGGCGCCCAGCCGCTCTTCGTGGATGCAGGCAGCTACACCTACACACAGGATCCCGATGCACGTAATGAATTCCGTTCCACCGCAACCCATAACACTGTCCAGGTGGATGGCGAGGAGCAGCACGGAATGGACCCCAAGGCCTTGTTCCGACTGGTACAGCAGGGCGACCCGGAGTGGGAGTTCCCGGTCTGCATGGACCACTGTGTAGGTGTAATCGGACGCAACTCGTCTTATCAGCGCCTGGCACCTGAACTGCTGCACGAGCGTCGCCTCTGCTTGAGCAGTGATGGTGCGCTGGTTGTCGAGGATCGAATTGGCCGCAGGCCCGGTCACACCTTGCGATGGCACTTTCTGCTCCACCCCAGCGTCAAGGTCACGGTGCAAGCGAATCGGGCCCGTCTCCATTTCGCGGGAGGTGAGGCGATGTTCGAGGCGCCCTCGACGCTGCACTGGTCAATCGAAGAGGCCTGGTATTCAAGTGGCTACGGCGTGCGTATACGCACCGCGGCCATCGTGGCGGAGTCGACTACCTTGACCGGTGCGACATTCGTTGGTGCGCCCCTGAATGGCCCGTCATACGCGCAAGGATGCGAACGCGCCAATGCCTTATGGAAGGCGGAAACTGAAGGACTGCATGCATGAAGACCATTCCACTCGTCGAAGTGACCGACAAGGCCGAGCGTGACACGGGGCGCAGGAAGCGCACCGGTTTCGTCGAACCGGGAATCGCCGCAGGCGTGTCCTGGCAAGGCGTCTGTGCGAATGGAGAAAAGGTGCTGGGCCATTGGCTGTGCGACCACGGCCCGCTCAACTCGCAGGTACTGTCCTCGGAGTTCCAGCTGGAGAAGGGATGGCTCTATACCTTCGATCTCGAAGTCGAGGTATTGCATGCCGCTCCGCTGGCATTGGTACTGATCAGGTCCCAGGACCAGGGCAGCGCGGGAGCCCCCGAAAACTGGCAACGCCAACGGGCCGTGGAGCAAACGGGCCATCACAGGTTGGCGTTCTCCTACGCTCCCGGCGAGACCGGGCGTTTCCGACTGGCGTTGATCAACTACTTCGGTAGCTACTCCCGAGGCAGCGAGTTCAGGCTGGGCGGGCTCGAGATGTTGAGCGCCCCCTATGTGGCCGATGACAGCATTCTCGACGTCGATACCTACCTGCCTACCTGGGGGCCGCTCAAGCGCTATATCCACCGACGCTGCAAACGTTCACGCCTGTTCAACGCATTCGTGGCCGGGATGGAGATGCGCCTGGGGCGCGAAGAGAGCCTGAGCCTTCCGATGTACCTTGCGCTGTGCCCGACCGGGCAGTGCAACGCGTTGTGCGACTTCTGCTCGGTGACCATCAAACGCACCGGGATCATCAAGAAACAGCTCCCGTTCGACAAGGTCCAGCGTTTCATCGCACCGACCCTGAACACCGCCTACATGTACGGTGTGGAAGGCAATGGTGAGCCGACCATCTACAAGGAATTCAATTCGCTGCTGGTCACGCTGCAGAAGAAGGGCGCCTCCTCCTACCTGATCACCAATGGGGCATTGATCGAGCCTGAGCAGATCCCGCATCTGCTCAGCCTTCAATCGATTACCTTCTCGCTCAACGCGGCTACCGCCGAGACGCATCGCGAGGTGATGAAGCTCAAGGAGTTCGACCGCGTCACCCGTACCATCCGCACCATCGTCGACCAGCGAGCCTGGAGCGATACGCCCTGCGTGTTCGTGTCGTTCGTGGTGCATGCGACCAACGTCCACGAACTGCAGGAATTCCTGCAGTTCGCCGAGTACGACCTGCGTGTCAACGTCATCATGATCCGCCCGCTTTCGGAGTTGGGCGCCGACCTCGGTGCGGTGGAGGACCTGCGTGAGATCGTGCCTTATGAATCGCAGGTCAACGATGCCCTGGACGCAGCGCGGGAATACCTGGAGGACGTACCTCGACGCAGGATTCCCTACACCAACAACGACTGCGATATCCGTCTCGATCCATCCACTTTCCGCTCCGTCCGCCCCGACCCGGTGGACCGGGTCATCATGCCGCCCGGCTATGAGGGACGCCTCCTCGCTCCACGCCGCAATGACTGGCACTGCTCCGACGCGGCCATGAGCGTTTCCTGGACGCTGAACCGAGCAGTACTGCGTTGCCCGCGGCAGGGTACCTGGCGCAGCGCAGCGACGCCGGTCGAGCCTGGCAGGAAGCTGCTGTTCAAGGCCCGGGTGATGCAGGATGGCTCCTCCCTTACGCTGTCGGTGCGGGGTGAAGCCGGCGAGGTATTGGCCAGCCTGGTGATCCAGCCGGTCCCGGGCGATCAGGACGTGGAGCTGGCTTTCGAGACCGGAAGTTCATCCCGTGTGTCCCTGGAGTTCAGTTGCACCGAGGCCTGCGTCGCCGACATCGATTTCATCCGGGTCATGCGACCCGGGGCCGGTATCCGCAGCGAGTTCAAGCTACCGTTACCACGACGCTGGCAGATCGACAGCCCCGGCGTGCGAGCGCGCTGGGAAGGCAACCTGCTGGATATCGACGCCCAGGAGAACCTGTCCGGACGCTACCTGATCAAGTCCTATTCCAATCCCTGTGCACCGAACACGCGCCTGGCGCTCCCCATCAAGGTCGAGGTCCTGGCGGGTAGGCTGGTCATCGGCGTATTGAGCGAGGACTTCCAGAAATGGACGCACCAGTTCGCCTTCGAGGCTGGCCACCACGAACAGGAGCTGATCATCGATACGGCGGACAACCACCGCCTGCAGGTGGTGCTGTTCGCGCGCGGTGAGGCAGCCCTGAAGGCGCGCATCGACTGGGGCGACACCCTGGAAGCCGCCCCCGACAGGGAGCGCGAGGGCGTGGAGAGCATCGAGATGGAGGCCATCGCTGGCGAGCCAGAGGCAGCCGCCGTGGTCGCCAAGCCGAAGACTGAGCCTGCGCCGAAGCAAAAGGTGCGTTACTACTGCCAGAAGCCCTGGACAGACATCAACAACTTCACGGTGGATGGACGGATGGACGTCTGCTGCATCACCACTGGGCCAAGCCAGGAACACTACGCCCTGGGCAACATCTTCGAACAGGACTTCCAGCAGATCTGGAACGGCGAGCGTATGCGCGAGTTCCGACGCACGGTGAACTCCGATACGCCCTTGCCGCCCTGCCAGCGTTGTCCCATGGCCTACGGCTACCAGGGTCCATTCTTCGATCGCACACTGGCGGATGCCAGCATCGCCCAGTACGCCATCACTAACCGGCAGGCTGGTCGACACGTTGTGCGGCGCATTGCCGCCCGGCTGGTGGACAGGCTCAGGAAACCCGTGGTGGCGATACTTTTCCGGGGCTTCAAGCGATGATCCTGCGGATCGCCCGCTCGGCCGGTCGCGTGCTGTCGATGATCTGGTCCTACCGCGGAGTGCTGACGTCGATTACCCGCGTGGAGCTGGCCAAGCGCTATTCGGGTTCGGCGCTGGGCAAGGCCTGGCTGCTGATCAACCCCTTGTTGCTGCTGGGCATCTACCTGTTCGTCTACCTGGTGGTGTTCAAGATGCGCTTCCCGGGGTACAGCGAGTTCGACTACACGCTCTACGTGTTCGCCGGCCTGGTGCCCTACATCGGCATGAGCGAAGCGCTCAACAGTGGTGCGGTGTCCCTGCGACAGAACATGCATCTGGTGAAGAACGTGATGCTGCCGGTGGACCTGATCCCCGTTCGCACCGTACTGGTTGCCCTGGCCGGGCAGGTGGTCAGCATCCTGATCGTGGCGTTACTGGTTACAGGTGACGGCAATATCAGTTGGCGCTTTCTGCTCCTGCCTTTGGTCATCGTGCTGCAGGTGCTTTTCTTGCTGGGTTGCGTGTTCGTGCTTTCGGCAGTGGTGGTGGCGTTGCCCGATGTCGCCAACTTCGTGAACCTGTCGTTGCTGCTGCTGATGTTCATATCGCCCATCGGCTTCAAGCCCGAGATGGTGCCGGGCGGCTTCCAGGCGATGATCTACCTCAACCCGGTGTACTACATGACGGAGGCTTTCCGTACCGTCCTTCTGGGGAATCACCCGATCGACCTGGAGGCGCTGGGCTGGTTCGCATTGATCTGCGTGGTGACCTTCGCCCTGGGCTGTGCCTTCTTCCGGCGCTTCAAGAACATGCTGGTGGACTATGAGTGACGTGATCATCCGCGCCGAAGGGCTGTCCAAGCTGTACAAGCTCTACGCCAAGCCTCACTACCGGTTCCTCGACATGCTGGGCCTCTTGCGCCGCGTCGATGCCTACCAGGAACACTGGGCCATCCGTGATGTGAACCTGACCATCTGCAAAGGGGAGAAGGTCGCCTTCATCGGTCGCAATGGTGCCGGCAAGAGCACGCTGTTGCGCCTGATCACGGGGGTGACGCAACCCACCGAGGGCCGTTTCGAGGTCAGCCAGGGCGCACATGCGCTGTTGCAGATCGGCACCGGTTTCCATCCGGATTTCACGGGTCGCGAAAACGCGCTCGCATACCTTGCGCACCTGGCCGTTACAGGCGAGCGCGCCAATCGGAAGGTCGAGGAGATCATCGCCTTCTCCGAGCTCGAGGAGTACATCGACCAGCCGGTCAAGACATACTCGAGCGGCATGATGGCACGCCTCATGTTCGCCACATCCACCGCCATCTCCCCCGAGCTGTTGGTACTCGACGAGATACTGGGAGTGGGCGACGCCTACTTCGCGAACAAGAGTTTCGAGCGTATCCGCGAGATGGCGGAGGAGAGCGGTACGACCGTGCTACTGGTATCGCACGATGTCTATTCGGCCGCCAAACTGTGCAACCGCATGATCTGGATGGACCGTGGCAGTGTGCTGCTCGATGGCCGCAGCGACGAGGTCATCCGCGCCTACGAGCACTCGGTACGTCTGCAGGAAGAGGCTCGCCTGCGCGCCAAGGCCATCTCCACACGCAAGGCGGGCATATGCCTGCTGGAACTCTCGACCGTAGGCCAGGCCCCGCTGCAGGGGCAGCTTCTGGTCCGCGCGGTGCGCCTGTTCGATGGCGAGCGCCTGCTTGGCGAATACCTCATGCGGCACGGTGACCCGGTTTTCGAGCCATCCTCGGGTTTCGACGAGGTCGATGGCGAGGCCGGTCTGCGCATGATGGCTGACGGCGGGGCGGTCAAGCGTTGCCGTCTGGTGCTGGACCTCAGCCGTCAGCAGGTCCTGGGCTCGGCGTTGGCCGTGGAGATCGACTATGTGGCCAGCGCGAACAACAGGCTGCTGTGCGAGCTGTGGCTCAAGGACAAGTGCGAGCTGCGCAGCGAGCTGGATCTGGCTGCAGAGCCGTCTTCGTGGTCGCGGGTACGCAGCGGGTTGCTGCCACCGGAAACCCAGTTGGCCAAGCAGTCCGACGTGCATGGCTCGGGCCGTATCTGGTTGGAGGACATCGAATTGTGTGGCGAGGACGGACAAGCCCGCTTCGTCTTCGACGCCGGTGAGGCGATCAGCGTGCTCTGTAACTACCGGACCGAGCAACGGAGCGGTCCGCTGCCTGTAGAGTTCCTCTTCGCCTTCCACCGTGATGGAGTTACCGATATCGCCCGCCTCAGTGCCGGTAATGTAAGCGTCGCGCCTGGTTACGGGCGACTGCGCTTCGAATGGTCCGGTCTGAAGCTTGGACTGGGCACCTACACCTTCACGGTCTTCGCGGTGCGACCCGGCTATTTCGAAGAGAATGACGGCAAGTTCTACTCCATCAACGATGATGTCTATTTCGCCTTCAATCGCGGTCTCGAGATCACCATCAAGGGCAATGGCGGCAAGCTCGCCGGCGCCAGCACCCTGCTACCGATGTGTGTGACGGTGAGCAGCACCTGCCCGGAGTCAGCCTGATGATTGCACCCAACATCATGGAGCTGTGGCTGTTCGATACCTGCAACTTCCGTTGCGGTTACTGCAGCCTGGTGGATAGCGGCGCGGTCGAGCGAACCGAGCAACTCGCACCGTTCCGCGACACGGCCTACATCGACCGTCTGGTGCGCTTCTTCGCCGACAACCGACCCGCCGGGCGCCCCTGGATGATCCAGATGACCGGGGGCGAGCCGATGCTGATGCCCAACCTGGATCGTTTCTGCGAGGCGCTGGCCGGGCAGGGCGACAGCGTGGCGATCTACAGCAACGGCTCAGTACCCGTGCGCAAAGCCTTTTCCGACAAGGCCGTCCAGGCGCTGGCGTACATCCAGTTCAGCTTTCATCCGGACTGGCACATCGGCAGCCATTCCATGGACAAGTTCTTCGACAACGCCCGCGAAGCCCGTGAGCTGGGCATTCCCTGCCTGGTCCGCTTCGTCGGTGCACCCGCGGTGCTGCACCTGCTGCCGGTACTCGACGAGAAGTGCCGGGAGGCGGGCGTCGGCTTCCTGCCGACCACCCTGTTCGATCCCCGCTACCCCAAGGCCTACACGGCGGAAGAGCGCGCCTACCTGGCATCCTACATGTCCGGCTACTCCAGCCTCATGCAACTCGATGGCGGCGTACTGGTAGGCGAGGGCCGTACCTGCGTAGCCGCCGACCGGGTCTTTGCCGCACGGCTCAGCCAGGGTGGCGACATCACCCCCTGCATCAGTACCGGCCTACCGGTCCTGGGCAACATCTTCGAGAACCGGCTCGAGGCCATCCCCGGCTCCAAGCCCTGCTACAAGGGCGACAAGATCTGCTCCTGCGACGTGCACTTCCAGCAGGAACTGGTGGACGGCATCAGCGACCGGGAAGATTTCAACGCCATCCTGCAGGGCCAGGTCCGCCACCGCGCCGCAGAGTACCCGCAGTGGCTGGCACACAACGGTATCGTCACCAGCAACGACCATTGGGTCGGGCAGGGCACGCTGGCATACGAGACCCAGGGTCTGCTCATCAAAAAGGTCAAGGCATGAGACTCAGCTTCACCGATGAACTGCAGCGTGATTTCCCGGATGAGTTCCGCATCGCCGACAACGCCGCTCGGCAGGTGATGGCCTGTATCGACGGCAAGGATTACTCGGCCCTGGAAGCGCATTCGCCGGGCCTCAAGGGATTCAACTGGGCCAACTACATCAACCTCAGCTCGATCCGCATGGTCCGCGCTCTGCGCTTGTTGCGGCGGCATGCGAGTCCAGGTGCCAAAGTGCTGGATTTCGGCGCGTACTTCGGCAACTGCGCGCTGATGCTGGCCCAGGCCGGTTACCAGGTTACAGCGCTGGACTCCTATGACAGCTACGGGGCCTGCTTCGATGACAACAAGCGATTGCTGGCGGAGCATGGCGTGACTGTGCGGAACTTCACCGACTTCGAGCCGTCCGGCGATCATGACGCCGTGATGCTGATGGGGGTGATCGAACATGTACCGCATACACCGCGCCTGCTGCTGCGCGACGTGCACCGGGCACTGGTTCCCGAAGGACTGATGGTCCTCGATACGCCTAATCTGGCCTACATCTACAATCGCCAGAAGCTTTCGCGGGGGCAGTCGATCCATCCGCCGATCCAGAGCCAGTTCGCCACCCAGCTGCCTTTCGAAGGGCATCACCGCGAGTACACCGCCAGCGAGATCGAGTGGATGCTGGAGGCGTCCTCCTTCGCCACGCTAGAGTCCGAGGCCTTCAACTACAGCCTCTACGGCCTAACCGAACTCGCCGGCATCGACTTCGAGAACCACCAGGCGATGCAAGCAGACCCGAGCCTGCGCGAGTTGCTGATCTACGCAGCGCGAGCGGTGGTACCGAAGGTTTCTGCGGCCCGGGCTTCCCATGCCGATTGAGCGGGCCGCCGGTGATCTGGCTGGCGATCTCGCCCAACTGGTCGTTGCATTGGTCACGCCCCAGGGTGACGGCGACAAGGCGCCTGATACGGACATAGGGACGCCTTTCAGCACCATGAGTCAGGCTGACTGGTGCGAGGCTGTCTACCTGTGGAACCGTGACGGCCGCCCTCTCATCGCGGGGCTCGAACAGCGTGCCTGTCCTGCTTGTGGAGCGACCGGGGAGCATCGCCGGATCTTCGAGTCCTATGACGGCTACGCCTACGAGGAGTGCGGGCGCTGCGGCTGCTGGCATGTTCCGCTGGTGGTCGACGCACTGCTTTTCGAGCGATTCTTCGAGCGCTGCCCCAAGGCGGCGGAGGTCGCTCTGCGCTCCTTCAACAAGCGCATGTCCGAGGAGAACCGTAGCGCCGATCTGGCTCGGTTCGATGACTATTTCACACGACTGAGCCCACTGTTCGCACAGCGCCGAGGTGGACGTTACCTGGACATGGGCTGTGGCCTCGGTAACTCGCTGGTAGCGGCCGGCGCGCATGGCTTCGAGGCGTTCGGCGTGGAGTCCTCGCGCGAGTGTCTGCGCCTGTGCCAGGAGGCCGGGCTGGATGTCAGGCACGTCGAGCAGACCCTACCGCCAGGCGGCTTCGACCTGATCAGCTTCTGGGAGTCCCTGGAACACATGGCGGACCCCGCGGCCATGCTCGGTCTGTGCCATCGCCTGCTGGCCGAGAACGGCGTGATCGCCTTCACCGTCCCCAACCTCGACTCACCCCTGCTGCGGGCACAGCGCGGAGACTGCAGCGTGGTGCACGGGGGCTACGACACCCCGGGCCATATCAATCTGTTCGGCGCATCGCATGTCAGCCAGCTGCTGGCACGTTGCGGGCTTGCCCTGCTGCACATCGATGGGCAGTACGGCATGAGTCTTCCCGAGCTGGCGGCCTACATGCTGGGGCGTCACCGAGGCGCGGCAGACCTGCTGGGCGGCCGCAGCGAATCCGAGCCATTGCCATTGGTAACCCGCACGCTGCTTAACGCCATCGGTCCTGCTGTCTCGCTGCTCGAGCGCCTTTCGCTGACAGCCCCCATCCTTTTCGTGGTGGCCTGTCGCCAAAGCGATGCAGCCGGGCTGGCTGAGCAGGCGCGTGCCATGGATCGGCGACGCGATGAGGAACTTCTGGCGCAAGCGACGCCGATGGCACGGTCCAGCGCGACTGCGCAGGTGGCCACGGAGCGGCGCGAAGTGCTGCGGGTACAGGAAGAAGCCGGTAGGGCGAGCGAAGCGCTCCATCAGGAAATCGTCCGGCTGCGGGACGAGGCGCTCAGGCTTGCCGAGCAATACAACGAGGGGGCGACACGGGCGCAGGACGCGGCGAATCGCGTAGCCGAGGAATTGCTTCAGGTAACCGCTCGCGTAGCGAGGGAAGAGTGCAAGGTGACCGAGCTGCGTCAAGAGGTGAATCGAGCAGAAGCAGAGGTGAGAGAGCGCAACGCCTTGCTGGCAGCCCGCGAGGCCGAGGTGGAACAACTGGGCAGCCGCCTCGGGGCCGTGTCCCGCGAGTGCGCCGCGCTGTCGGCTGAGCTGCAGCAGCTCAAATCGACCTGGCTCTACAAGCTATCCCACCTGCTCGACGGGTGGCGGCGCAAGACCCGGGTGCAAGACAACGACATCAACAACGACCGCTGAGAGCCGTTCAATGTGTGGAATTACGGGCGCCTTCAACCCACAGGCAAAGGTATGCGATGACCGGACCCTGGTTAACATGCGGGATCGCATGCTGCACCGGGGGCCGGATGGTGCGGGTATATGGCGGGAGCGGCAGGAGCGCTGCGTACTGGGGCATCGTCGGCTGTCGATCATCGATCTGTCGACGGCGGCTACCCAGCCCATGGCGAACGAAGACGCCTCCGTGGTGCTGAGCTTCAACGGCGAGATATACAACCACGCGGAGCTGCGCCGCGAGATTTCCAAGATCCGGTCGTTCGCCTGGCGTACCGACCACTCGGATACCGAGGTGCTGCTGCGTGCCTACGAACTCTGGGGCATCGACTGCGTCAACAGGTTCCACGGCATGTTCGCCTTCGCCATCTACGATGCGCGCAACCCGAACGCCCCGATCCTGCACCTGGCACGAGACCGCGCGGGCAAGAAACCGCTGTACTTCACCCGTACCCAGGCCGGCGAGTGGCTGTTCGCCTCGGAGATCCGTGCGCTGTTCGGTCATCCTGCGGTATCGCCGCAAATGGAACCCGCCGCCTTCTGGCATTACCTGACCTTCATCGTCACGCCGGCTCCGCTGACCCTGTTCAAGGGCATCTTCAAACTGCCGGCAGGCCATGTAATGACCGTCGATGCACGGGGCGAGGCCAGCGCGCGCAAGTACTGGGACTGCATTCCCAGCGCTGCCGACATCCGCGAACGCACCGACGAACAGGCGGTGTCGGAGATGACCGCCTTGATGCGCCAGGCCATCGAGCGGCGGATGGTCTCGGATGTGCCCTTCGGCGTGCTGCTCTCCGGTGGGGTGGACTCCAGCCTCAACGTGGCGCTCATGAGCGAGCTGCGGGACGCGCCGGTCACGACCTTCTCGATCGGCTACGAAGGCGAGGACGACACCAACGAATTCAAGTACGCGCGCCGAGTGGCCGAGCGCTACCGCACCGAGCATCACGAGATGACGATCAACCACCGCGATGCGCAAGACTTCTTGCCTGAACTGGTGCGCCTGCAGGACGAGCCGATCGCCGACAACGTATGCATTCCGTTGTACTTCCTGTCCAAGCTGGTGCGTGAGAGCGGCACCACGGTCGTCCAGGTGGGAGAGGGCGCCGACGAGAACTTTCTCGGCTACTGGTGGTGCGACCATTACCGGGACAAGGCGATGACGGTCTACAACCCGGCATTGCCTGGGCCCCGATTACCCTGGTGGCGACGCTTCGTTTCACAACCCAGGACGCTGCTGCCGGCGTTGACAGCCGAAGACAATGAGATCCAGAAGCGCGCGCGCTCCGGCCAGGAACTGTTCTGGGGCGGGGCGGTGTGCTGGTGGGGGGGCATGCGTGACCAGCTCACTCCCGACCACTCGAGCTTCGCCAGTCAGATCGACTGCCCGGTCAAGGGCCTGCTGCCGGACTCGCACCAAGGCACCGACAGCAATGCGGTAGTCGCGCACTACCTCTCATCCATCAGGGGCAAGCTGCTCGAGCCCGATGTGCTGCAGAAGATCCCCTACCTGGAAATGAAGCTGCGCCTGCCCGAACACCTGCTGATGCGCGTGGACAAGCTGACCATGGCGCACTCCATCGAGGCGCGCACGCCCTTCCTGGATCACGACATCATCGAGTTCGCCCGCACTCTGCACCCCCGGCACAAGCTGCGCGACGGCGTGGGCAAGCACGTGCTTAAGAAGGCCGCCGAGCCCTATCTCGACCACGACATGATCTACCGCAAGAAACAAGGCTTTGGTGCACCCATGGAGGCCTGGTTCAAACAGGAAGACTTCGGTCGACGTTGTCTCGCCGCATTCGAGCGATCGCGACTGGTCCGCGAGGGCTTCTTCGACAATGACTACTTCCGCGACATGCTGAAACACCAGATGGGCACCGGGGGTGGTTACAGCTTCCACTTGTGGACCGTGCTCAACGCCGTGCTTTGGCATGAGTCCTGGATCGAAGGACGGACCGATTGCTTCTGATGCCGCTTGCGAGAACCTGACGCCATGTGCGGAATCTGCGGAGTATTCGTAGCGGAGGGCGGCCAGGCCGTTTCCGAACCGGTGCTGGCCCGTATGCGCGACAGCCTGATTCATCGCGGGCCGGACGCTGCCGGGCTGTGGATCGACCCTTCGCGTCGCCTCGGGCTGGGGCACCGGCGGCTGTCCATCGTCGACCTCGATGAGTCTTCGACCCAACCCATGTCGGATGCCGGCCAGTCGGTGGTCGTGGTCTTCAACGGCGAGATCTACAACCACGTGGGCCTGCGTCGTGAGCTGGAGGCAGCCGGCTATCGATTCCGCACCGCGCATTCGGACACCGAGGTGCTGGTCCAGGGTTACCTGGCCTGGGGCTGGGAAGGCCTGTTGCATCGCCTGCGCGGCATGTTCGCCATCGCCCTCTGGGACGTCCCACGGCGCACGCTCTACCTCGGGCGCGACCGGGTCGGCATCAAACCGCTTTATGTGCAGGGAAACAGTTCACGCCTGCTGTTCGCCTCGGAGATCAAGGCGATCCTGCAGGTGCCAGATGTGGCGCGGGAGATCGACCCGGCCGCCCTGTACCACTACCTGAGTGGCATGGTGGCCCCGGCCCCCATGACACTGTTCCGCGGCATTCAGAAACTGCCGGCCGGGTGCTACCTGCGCATTGTCGATGGCGGCCCGCTGGAGTTCCGGCGCTACTGGCATCCCGCCCTGGCGGGCTTTTCGCAACCAACGGACCGCGAGGCGGCGGTACGTGCCGTTCGAACGGCCTTCGACGAGGCACTGGTGGAGCACATGGCCGCCGATGTGCCCGTCGGGGTGCTGCTTTCCGGCGGCGTGGATTCCAGCTCCCTGCTGGCGGGCATGGCGGCCCGTGCCAACGGCGCGACGGTGCACTCCTTCTCGGTGGGCTATGGCGGCTTCCCCGAGATGGACGAGCGCGAGTACGCCCGCGACATGGCCCGTCACTTCGGCTCCGAACACCATGAGATCCTGGTGACCCAGGACTCGTTCGAGCAGTCCTGGGACGCTATCGTCCATCATCAGGATGAGCCGCTGGCCGACTGGGTATGCCTACCGCTCTACCAGGTTTCAAGGTTGGCTGCGGGCGAGGTCAAGGCGGTGCTTGTGGGCGAGGGCGCGGACGAACTGTTCGCCGGCTACAGCGGCTATCTGCGTTACCTGGAACTGCACCGGCGCTTCTGGACGCCGTATCGACGCTGGCTGCCGCAAGGGGTGCGCCGGGGAATCGGCCAGTTGGCGGAGCGGGCCGGGCGCGACGGTCTGTACCGTTCGTCAGGCCTGGACTTTCTCCTCCGCGCCAGCCGTGACAAGGAGTGTTTCTGGGGCGGCGCGGCGACGTTCTGGGAGATCCAGAAGAGTGCCCTGCTCAACAAGGGCACCATCGACTTCGCAGAGGGCTCCGGCCCGCTGGACGACAGTGCCCTGCGGGTGGCGGACAGCGACGCGATCATGGCGGCCGCCGCGAGCCTGCTACCGGCCGGCGATGACGAACAGCTGCGGCGCATGACCAACCTGGAGCTGGCTTATCGCCTACCCGAACTGCTGCTCATGCGGGTCGACAAGATGACCATGGCGCACTCGATCGAGGCGCGCGTACCCTTCCTCGATCACCGCCTGGTCGAGGCGGCTTACGCAATGCCCGCCGCCTGGAAGCTCCAGGGCGGGCGCACCAAGTCGCTCCTCAAGGACGCGGTACGTGGGCTGATCCCGGACCGGGTCATCGACCGGCCCAAGGTCGGTTTCGGTGCCCCGGTGGCCCACTGGCTCAAGGGCGAACTGGGCCGTCGGGTCGAGTTCGAGATCAGCCAATGTGCGCTATTCAGAGGGGGCTGGTTCAACGAAGGTTACGTCCGCAGCCTGTTCGAGGCGCATCGCAACGGCCGCGGCAACTACGGCGCCAACCTGTGGGCGCTGTACAACCTGGCCAGTTGGTACGACCGCTGGATCGAAGCACCGAGCGGGCGGGGCCACTGATATGGCGCACCTGCTGATCTGCGATGGCGAGCCGCCCCTGGGGCTGGACCTGCCCCAAGGCGTGGAAACCTGGTCGCACACCGAGTTCGCGGCCACCGTGCGTGGCCCCGGGCTGCGCCGCCACCTGTTCCGCCATGCCTCGGTCACCCTGGTCCTGCCGCACCTGGGCCTGCGCCCGCGGCCCCTGCTGGTGATGGGTGTGCTGCGGCTGCTCGCCCGTGGCGAGGTCACCCTCGTCGACACGAGCCTGGCCCGCCTGCGCATTGGCCCTTGGCAATTGATCCGCCAGATGACCCGGGCCGTGGGCGAAGCGCTGCGCCTGCCCGGGCTGTTGGAAGGGGTCCGCGATGAACTGGCAGAGCTGTCACAGCGGGCTCAGCAACGCGGCGCTGTGGCGCTGCACCCCGGGGCGCCTTGCCTGTACCTGAAGACGGACCTGTGGTTCTCGACCCAGGTCGGTGGCTCGGTCACCCACATGGCCGGTGTGATCAACAACCTGGCTGTCACCACTGGGACGCCTCCACTGGTGCTTTCCACGGCAGGCAATCCGATCCTGGATACCGCCATCGCCGTGCGGACGATCCTTCCACCCCCCGTATTCTGGGATTTCCGTGAAATCCCGGCGCTGCTGTTCAGTCGCTCCGCCAGTGATGAGGCGAAAGCGGCCCTTGGCGGGCGCAGGCCTTCCTTCATCTACCAGCGCTACAGCCTGAACAACTATGCCGGCGCCAGGCTGGCCCTGGCGCTGGAGGTACCGCTGGTGACCGAATACAACGGTTCGGAAGTCTGGATCAGCCGCAACTGGGGTACGCCGGTGGCACGGCCAGCGCTTTCCGAGCGGGTCGAGCAACTCAACCTTGATGCAGCCGACCTCATCGTGGTGGTCAGCGAGGTACTGCGCCAGGAACTGCTCGAACGCGGCGTGCCGGCCGAGCGCATCCTGGTCAACCCCAACGGCGTGGATGCGGAAGCTTTTCACCCGGCCATCGACGCCACCGCGTTGCGGCGGGAACTGGGCCTGGAGGGCATGACCGTCATCGGTTTCATCGGCACTTTCGGTCCTTGGCACGGCACCGAGGAGCTGGTCGAGGCGTTCGCCAGGCTGCTGGAGAGCCGCCCGGAGCACCGAGAGAGCGTGCGCCTGCTGCTGGTGGGGCAGGGGGTGCGCCATGCGGCGACGTTGGAGAAGACGGAGCGTTTGGGCGTAAGCCAGAACTGCGTGTTCACCGGCCAGGTGCCGCAACAGGACGCGCCACGCTACCTGGCCTGCTGCGACATGCTCGTCGCCCCCCATGTACCCAACCCCGACGGCACGCCGTTCTTCGGGTCACCCACGAAACTCTTCGAGTACATGGCAATGGGGCGTCCTATCGTCGCTTCGGCGCTGGGGCAGATCGGTGAGGTCCTGGACCATGGGCGCAGCGCCTGGCTGGTCGAGCCGGGGGAACCGGGCAGGCTTGCGGAAGGCCTCTCCGTGGTGCTGCAGCAGCCCGATCTGGGCCGGCACCTGGGTGCCAGCGCCCGGCAGGAGGTGCTTGAACGGCACACCTGGCGGCACCACACGCAGCGAATCGTCTCCTCGCTGGAGCGGCTGTGCCCATGAACGGATTGATGAGAGTCAGACGCCTGCTGCGTCACCCGCTGGCCGAGATCGTTCGTCGCGTGGCGGCCTTCGTACTGCGCAATTGGGCCCGGCTGCGCCTGCAAGCACGCGACCGCTTCCTGCCGACCTTCGGGAGCCAAGTGCCCGTGCAGCCCCTGCAGAGGCTGTTGCCACCGCTCACGGCGGAGATGCTGGCTCCCTGGCGCCAGGCCTTGGCCGTCGACGCAGCTCGCATACGCGCCCACCGTTTCGACCTGCTGGGTGCCTGGAACGTCTGCCCCGACCTCGGCTGCCAGCCGGCGGGGCTGGAGGGACACCGCTACAACGCTCCCGCGACAACGGAAATCAATCCTTCCAACCGCCGCCATGGGGCGCGGTTGAGACGGCTGATCTCCCCCGGCTATCAGTCCATCGACTGGCAGCTGGACCTGCGCTCCGGCTATCGCTGGTCAGTGACTACGCCATCGGCGCAGATCCGTTACGGGCATCTGCCCGGCGTGGACATCAAGCTGCCCTGGGAGCTCGCCCGCATGCAGCATGCACCCCGCCTGGCCCTCGCCGCTGCCGCGCACCGGCTGGCCGGCGAGATAGAGATGAGTGAGGCGCTGCGTGTCGAGTTCCAGGACCAGGTGCTCGACTTCATCTCGGCCAACCCGCCGCGCTTCGGCGTGAACTGGGCCTGCACCATGGACGTGGCGATCCGAGTCGCCAACCTGCTGTTGGCCCATGACATCTTCGTCGCCGTCGGCATGGGCTTCGCGCCGGGGTTCGATACCGAGTTCAGGCGCAGCGTACAGGCCCACGGGCGCCATATCGTGACCCACTTGGAGTGGTTCCCCCATCTGCGCAGCAACCACTACCTGTCCAACGTGGCGGGCCTGCTGTTCGTGGCGGCCTACCTGGCTGCAAGTTCTGAAAGCGATGCCTGGCTGGTGCTGGCCGCCAACGAACTGGGCAAGGAAATGTTCCAGCAGTTCCAGGCCGATGGCAGCAACTTCGAAGCGTCCACCAGCTATCACCGTCTCTCGGCGGAGCTGGTGTTGTTCCCCGTGGCGCTCGCCCACCGTATCGGTGCGCGCCTGGAGGCTCTGGACCTGTCCATCCTCGAGCGTCTCGACGGTAGCGGACCAGGCCTGCTGCCAGCCCAGCGCAGCGTGCCGGCCCGCTGGGCGCTGCACTCGCAGGAAGCGCTGCATCAGCTGGCCCGGATGGCCGGTTTCTCTCGCGCCATCACCCGGCCGGATGGGCAAGTCGTGCAGGTTGGTGACAACGACAGCGGCCGCTTTTTCAAACTCACCCCCGATGCACGACCGGATGCGCCCTGGAGTGATGGTCATGCGGTGCTCATCGACTGTGTGGCTCAGCTTTGCAAGGGCGACCGGCCTCTGCCTGCATCGCTGGATGCATGGGTGATCAATGCGCTGGCGGGAGACCTCGGGGAAGGCGAGGGTGCACCGGCCATCGAGCCGCTCGCTGCGTTCCACGCCTTCGACGATTTCGGGCTTTACGTCTATCGACGCCCATCGCTCTGGCTATCGGTACGCTGCGGCCAGGTGGGGCAACTCGGCAACGGTGGCCATGCGCACAACGATCAGCTTTCGCTGGAGGCCTGCTTCGCTGGTGAGCCTTTCGTACTGGACCCGGGCACCTACCTCTACACGCCACTTCCGGAGCAGCGCAACGCCTTCCGTTCCACCCGCGCGCACGCCACCTTGAGCGCTGCGCCTGGCGAACAGAGCGGCTGGCTGGAGGGCGCTACGGGACTGTTCGGCCTCTGTCGTGTGGCGACATCGAGGGTTATCCAGGCCACCCCGGAAGGCTTCGTCGGCGAGCACGAGGGGTTCGCCGCACCGCACCGCCGCAGCGTGGCCATCCGGGACGATGGTTTCGAGGTCATCGATGAATGCCGGGCGGCTGCACGTGAGCTGGCGTTTCCGCTGTCTCCCCGCGTCCAGGCGCAGCAGGAGGAGGGGGGCTGGCTGCTGAGTAGCGGCGGGATAAGGGTTCGACTGGAAGTTTCCGGCGGCCGGTCCACGCTGGAGGAGGGGGCGTTCTCTTCAGGTTACGGCTGCAAGTCGGAGACCCGGGTGATCCGCGTGCGCGACATCCCCGAGCGTTGTGTCTGGAGCATGCGTCTGCTGGAGACCGTCCATGGTTAAGCGTGTCCTGCATATCGGCATTCATTGCTGGACTTCACCGATGCGCGTCGGCAGCCATGCCATCGCCACCCAGTTCGTGCGCCAGGGGTGGGAGGTCGCCTACATAGCGGCCCCCATCACGCCGCTCAATTTCCTGAAGCGAAGCTCATCCGTGTTTCAGGCCCGGCTGGCCGAGTACCGTGCCGGCGGCCAGCGCGACCTGGACGGCAAGCTCTGGCACTACGTGCCGTTCTCGCTCCTGGCGCCCTCCAACCGGCGCTTCCTGCGCTCGCCCTGGCTGTTCTCGAACTGGAGCAAGTTGAGTTTGCCGAACGTCAAACAGAGGGTGCACGAGGCCGGTTTCGGTGAGGTCGACCTGTTGTTGCTGGACAGCATCTACCAGCCGGCCTGGCTCGACGACATCCGCTACAAACGCTGTGTGGTTCGACTGGCCGACTACAACGCCGGTTTCGACGGCTACGGGGCAGGGGCCCAGCGCAGCGAGATGAACGCTCTGGCGAGGGCCGACCTGGTGGTCACGGCTTCCCGAGGCTTGTCGCAGTGGGCATCCGAGCAGGGTGCACGCCAGGTGATGTACATGCCCAACGGCGTGGACTTCGAACGCTTCACCGGGCACCCCCCGCGGCCAGCCGAATACGCCTCACTTTCTGGCCCGATCGCCGTATTCGTGGGGGACATCAGCACCTGGGTCGACATGACTCTGATCGACGCCTGCGCGCGAGCCATGCCATGGGTCAACTTCGTGCTCATCGGGCCTTGCGCCAGCCCACCGGCCACCGTACCCGCCAATGTGCACTTTCTCGGGGTCAGGCCACACGACCAACTGGCCGGCTACCTGCGTCACGCCCAAGTGGGTTTGATTCCCTTCCACCTGGAGAAATGCGGGCAGTTGGTCGCCCATATTCACCCGCTCAAGCTCTATGAATACCTGGCTTCCGGCCTGCCCGTTGTTTCAAGCCGCTGGGCCGAACTGGAGGGGCTGGGTAGCCCAGCCGTACTGTGCTCATCGAGCGCCGAGTTCGTCGCCGCCGTGCGGGTCGCACTGGAAGAGCCGAACCAGGCACCGCATTACCAGCGGTATGCGCAGTCGGCTTCCTGGCCCCAGCGGCTTGCGCCGCTGTTCTCGTGGGCGAGCGAGACATGAGCCGATACGTTCTCTACGACTACCTCCAGGTCAGCGGTGGGGCCGAGCGCCTGTCCCTCGATCTGGTGAGGGGCCTGCCGGGATATCAACTGGTGGTTTCACGTATTTACGAGCAGGCACGCTTTCTCGCCGTAGAAGAATTACTGGGAGCAGATGGGCTGCGTTGCCTGGGCGGGGTGGGTACCCGGCCGCTGCCGCGCATCGCCGAGGCCCTGGCCTGCTTCACCTGGCGCACCGGTTTTCTGCGCGATGCGGAGACGGTCGTCTACAGCGGTTTGTACGCACCATCGGCCGTGTTCAACCAGGGAGGCGGCGCGCGTATCTACTACTGCCATACGCCCCCTAGATACGTCTATGACTGGCGCGATCGCTACCTCGTGCGCTTTGCACCGCCGCTCCGGCCGCTGGCCGCCGCAGCCTTCGATGCCCTGGGACGGCGCTACGAAGCCGCCCTAGGGCGTATGGACAGGATCATCGCGAACTCCGAGAACGTACGCAGTCGTATTCGCCAGCATCTCGGCCTGGAGTCCGAGGTGATTCATCCGCCGGTGGATACAGAACGATTCAGGTGGACGGGGCAAGGGGACTACTTCGTCTCACTGGCACGGCTCGAGCCACACAAGCGGGTTGACCTCATCATCCAGGCCTTCCTCGGTTTACCAGGACAGAAACTGGTGATCGCCTCGGGAGGGCGCGACGAGGCACGACTGAAGGCCCTGGCCAAGGGGGCGCCCAATATCGTCTTCACCGGCTGGCAGGATGAAGAGGGCTTGCGTGCATGCGTAGGCGGTGCCCGGGCGGCGATCTACGTGCCCACGGACGAGGACTTCGGCATGTCGCCAGTGGAAGCGATGGCAGCCGGTAAACCGGTCATCGGCGTGCGTGAAGGAGGGATGCTGGAAACTGTTCTGGATGGCGAGACCGGCACTCTCGTAGCGCCGGCCCTTGACGTGGAAAGCCTGCGTGAAGCCATTGGCGACATGCCCCCGGCAAGGGCCCTGGCGATGCGCGAGGCCTGTGAGACACAAGCGGCACGCTTCTCGAAGAAGCTATTCCTGGAACGCATGGAGGCGGTCACTCGAAGCCCATGAAAGTACTCCACTTCTACAAGACCTCGGTGCCCGAATCGATGGGCGGGATCGAGCAAGTGATCCACCAGATCGGGCTAGGTGCGGCCAAGCAGGGGGTGCAGACGGACGTGCTGTCCCTGACGCGCAGGCACGTTCCCCGTATCGTCGATGTCGGGGGTTACCTGGTACACCGCGCCAAGATGGACCTGCAGATCGCATCGACCGGTTTTTCGGCATCGGCGTTCCTGCGCTTCTACCAACTGGCCCGCCACGCCGACGTGATCCACTATCACTTCCCCTGGCCGTTCATGGACGTGGTGCACTTCGCGACCGGAATCCGCAAGCCGACGGTGGTGACCTACCACTCCGACATCATCCGCCAGAAGCGCCTGCTCAAGATCTACCGGCCGCTGAAGCGCTGCTTCCTTCGCGATGTGGACCGCATCGTCGCCACCTCGCCCAACTACCTGGCCACCAGCGAAGTGCTTGCACGCTATCGAGACAAGGTCAGTGTCATCCCCATTGGCCTCGATCGTGAAACCTACCCGGCCGCCGACCCGGAACGACTCAAGGCATGGCGTGCCAGGGTCGGCCCCAAATTTTTCCTGTTCGTGGGGGTGCTGCGTTATTACAAGGGCCTGCACATCCTCATGGAGGCGGCGCGGGACATGCACGTTCCCATCGTCATAGTCGGCGCCGGCCCCATCGAGATCGAACTGCGCGCGCAGGCGCATGCCCTTGGGCTGCGCAACGTGCATTTTTTCGGTCAGTTGCCCGATAGCGACAAGGTCGCCTTGCTGGAGCTGAGCTACGCGGTGGTCTTCCCGTCCCACCTGCGTTCCGAAGCCTTCGGCATCTCTCTGCTGGAAGGCGCGATGTTCGGCAAGCCGATGATCTCCAGCGAGATAGGCACGGGCACCACGTTCATCAACATCGCCGGTGAAACCGGCCTGGTGGTGCCTCCGAGCGATCCGGCGGCGTTGCGCAATGCCATGCAGTTTCTCTGGGACAACCCGGAGCAGGCGAGTGCGCTCGGAGCGCGCGCTCAAGAGCGCTACTGGCAGTATTTCACGGCGCAACGCATGGTTACCGACTACATCAAGCTCTATCGGGAGCTACTGTGACCGCGGTACAGCCTCGCACTGGGACAATCGAATACCGTTACGTAACATTTGAAATTCAAGTTACGTAACGAAGTTTTCTAGACCCGCCCTCGCAACGACACCCGCCGTATCCGCCCATCCAGCGGCACCGTCCCGCCGCCGGGAAGGGGCAGGGGGCGGCCGTGGAGGCCCATGCCTTCGCTGACCAGCACGGCGTCGTCGAGCAGGCAGAGGTTGGATGGGGTGTCGAGGCCGGTGGCGAGGACACGGACCGTGCCGCTGGCCAGGTCGCAGTGCAGAAGGCGGCCGCTGAAGCGCTCGAAGCCGCCATGCCGCGCCTCGCCTCGCCACTGTGCATCGAGCGGTTGCAGCAGGGTGCGGCACAGTTCCAGGACCAGAAGCCCGCCGCCCGGAGTGAAGGCCAGGCCGGTGGGCAGTTGCAGGCCGTCGACCAGTGGCTGGATGGAGCCGTCTTCGGGCCAGACGCGGATCACCTGGCCGGCCCGCTCGACGAAGTCGATACCTTGCCGCGTCGGGTCCAGCCGGCGTTCACCGGAGAACAGGCTGACCAGGACGGCGCCGGTGGTGGGCTCGTACACCAGGGTGACCGGCACGGCGTCCTGGCCCTGGTCCATGTCGGGTATCTGGGCGACGACCCGTTCGCCCCGCTCGTCGAATTCCACCACCTGGTTGGTATCCGGCTTCACCGACAACCAGGTCCGTCGCCCGGGGTGAAAGCACAGGGCGTTGAGGTTGCCGCGGCTGTGGAACACCGGCACCGGCGGGTCCTGCCCCAGGTCGAGCACCCGCGAGCCTTCGACGTAGTCGGTGAGGCTGGCCAGGCAACGGCCATCGGCGCAGGCCACGTCGGAGAGCCCCATGACTTCATCACGCAGCATGCGCACCTGCATGTTCATGGAGCGGTAGCCCCGGGCCACCGGTTCTGGGGCCAGGTAGGCGCCCGGGCTGCCAGGGGCCGGGCGCAGCCGGCTGATGCGACCGCTGAAGGGCGCATCGGGGTGGCCGGAGCCGGCTTCCACCAGCAGCAGGCTGCCGTCAGGTTGCCGGCATAGGCCCCGGGGGTTGAGCAGGCCCTCGGCGACGACGACGGTGGGGCGCAGGTCTTCCTCGGGGCTGTGGGGGATGTGGATGCTCATGTGCGCCTCCTCAGGGCTGCCAGGGCGTGCTGGTGAGATAGGCCTTGAGCAGGGCCCGCTGGCTTGGCGACATGGAGCGCACCACCGGCATGTACAGGGTGGTGCCGCGATAGGCATCGGCGGTGCGCGCGACAATGGCCGCGCGGGCGTTCCAGATGGCGTCCTGCTGGTTCAGCGGGATGAAGCGCGACATGGCCGGGAAGGCCAGGTAGTGGAAGCGCAGCACGGCCGGGTAGACCTGGTCCCAGGTGGGGATACTCCCGGCGGGGATGCCGAAGTCGGTGGTGGAATAGAAGCGGAAGTTGCTGAAGCCTTTGCCATCGCCCAGGGAGAAGGCGAGCTTGGTGTAGCCGGCCTTGGCGGCGGTTCCTTCCTTGCGCGTCAGGGGGATCGACACGCTGGTCTGGCCCTGGCTGATCGGGACCGTGGCGCTGTATTGCAGCAGGTTCCAGTTGTTCGGATCGACGATGGCCCCCGGGAAGGAGGTCTTCAGGGCGATGCTGCCGTTGGCCGGCACCGGCCCTCCCAGGTAGCGCACCTGCAGGTCGAGCGTCACCCCGTCGGGGTATTCGTCCATGTACAGGTTGCGCTGGTCGCTGTAGAGCCGGTAGGTCACTTCGGACACCGCCAGGGTGGTGCCGTCGACGGTGTTCGGTGCCGCGATGGCAAGGGCCGTGGCCTGTGCCGCCGCCGACTGGGTGGCGGTCAGCGGCAGGTCGACGATGCCGCCATAGAGGGAGTAGTCCACCAGGTAGGGGCTGGTGTCGGGCAGCGTTGCCAGCAGGGTGCTGCCGGCACTGATGCTGACCGGGCCGTAGTCGATGTTCGGGCCTATGGGGCTGGTGATGTCGGTGCGCACCGCGCGGAAGTCGGCCTTGGGGATCAGGTTGACCATGTCCAGGCTGAGCATCGCCTGGCCACTCAGGCTGTACTGCTGGGCATAACCCGCACCGCCGGTGCCGCCGTTCACCAGTTGGCGGCCGACCGGGCAGATCAGCGGCTCGCCGGCGAAGGCCGGGGCCAGGGTGCCGATGACCCGGCCGATGCTGGGGTTGGGGGTGTACTGGCCGGCGGCGTAGTCGGCATCGAGCTGCGGCGTGGTCATGCCCGGGCACATTTCGAACATCACGAAGCGCACCACGATGCCGGTGGCGCCGGGCGCCTGGATGATGGCCTTGAGCATCGCGCTGTTCGGGTTCCAGCTGACGATGGCGCTCAACGGGAAGGTGACCTGGAAGGTGCCGGACAGCGGCGATGAGCCCGGGGCGTCATCCTCGCCATTGAGCAGCCGGGGGGCCACGTCGAAGCTGCTGGCCACCACGTCGGCCTGGATCACCAGTTGCGGGTTGCTGGTGCCGCCGATCTGCAGGCCGCCGATGTAGATCTGCGTGGTGATGCCGCTGGAGGGGTCGAGGTCCACCATCATCGGGCCGGAAACCGGCGGCTGGTTGGTCACCGGGTCCTTGGAGCCGAGCAGGTAGACCGGTTGCCCCACCAGGTCGCCCGTGGTGCTGATGGCGCCCGGGGTGCCCTGGGAGCTGATCAGTACGTTCTGCATGTCCACCACGTGCTGGCCGTAGTGGTTCCAGCCCCCGGCGGTGTAGTAGTCGCCGGTCGGGGCGTTGATCCACTCATTGAGCTGGTCGTCGCTGTAGCCGGCGGCTTCGGACGCGATCTGGGAGTTGGGCAGGTCGAACAGGTGCAGCTTGCGACCGCCCTGGGGAATGGTCGGCGAGTTGTTGGGCAGGCTCACGTCGGTGCGGATGCCGCCCCAGAAGTTCAGTCGGGGTCCGTTCAGGATGCTCATGGGGTCATTCCTCGTCCTTGTGGGGCGCCGTCGCCGGCGCCTTGGCGAATTTGAACAGGTAGGAGAAGTCCGATTTGTAGGGGCTGTGCACCGGCGTGGCCATGGAGTGGCAGTTCATGCAGCTGCTGTTGGGCTGGATGTAGCTCTCCATGGTGACGTTGGCGGACAGCGCCGGAGTCGGCTGGCCCAGCGGGTTGCTGGGGTTGTCCGGCATCAGCGGGCGCTGGGTGGTGACCAGCTGGTAGTAGCGCAGCACGTCGCTGCCGAGGTTCTGCTGGTAGAGGCCGTTGACGGCGGCCGTGGTGCTGGCGATCGGGGTGACGCGGCTGAGCGGGTCGGGGGTCTGGAAGGTGGCGCCGGGCTTGGGCGTGCACACCAGCTGGGCGCCCTGCTGCTGCCAGTTGCAGGGCGACTGGTTGACGCTGGCCGCCGGCGCGCTGGCGTTGTAGTAGCTGTAGGTGCCGTTGCCGGCGGAGGAACCCGGGACGTTGTCCACCTGCTCGAAGGTGGACCAGATCCACTGCGGGTAGCCCGGCGCCTTGACGATGATGTGCAGCCCCACCAGCCCGAGGGTAGCCGGGGCCGTGCTGCCGGTGGGCCGGCCCTGGGCGTCGAATTGCGCCACCTGGGCCTGGGTGGTCAGGTAGCGGCTGGCGTCGTCCTGGCTGGTGAGCACCCGCCAGGCGGCCTTCACCTCGGTGGCCTGGGCCGGGAAGGCGATGTTCTGCGCCCTGGACACGGTGTTGGCGTTGTAGAAGCCGTTCTGCACGATGTAGTCGTAGGAGGCCTGGTTGGCGGAGATGTCGTAGTAGGTCGGGTTGCCCTTCTGGTCGATCAGCCAGCCACCGACGGCCTGGTCCACGGCCTGCACCACCGAGGTGTTCTTCAGGGCGGCGATGTTGATGATGCCGAGGCTGCGCGTGCCCAGCGGTGAATTCCAGGGGCCGGGGTCGGCCCCGTTGGGCAGGAAGATCTCGCTCACCGTCTTGTAGCTCTGCCAGACCCTGGGGCCGGCACCGCCGAGGGGCTGGCTGCAGTCCGGCTGCCCGCGCTGGCCGGCCATGGCGGGCCAGTTGAGGGCGATGAACAGCCGCCAGCTGTAGTCATCGAAGGCTTGCTGGCTGGCGGTGGCGGCCGGGGCGGTGGTGGGGGGCTGGCACTGTGCGTTGGTCGCTGCGGGCACGGTGGGGGCGGGTGATTGCTCGCGCAGGTTGCAGCTGGCACAGGCGAGGGCCAGCAGCGCCAGCCCGGTGAGACGGAAACTCGGATTCATGGCGGCTCTCCTTGCCGGTCAGGGCTTGCGGGACTGGAGCTTGTTCCATTGCGCCTCGGCGCCGTTGTCCTGGGACGCCGGCGGGTTGAACAACTGGCAGGGCTGCGGGTTCACCGGGCACTTCTTGGCCACCTGGTCCCAGGTTTGCGCCGGGTCCGGTTTGTCGGTACGGAAGTTGACGTAGTTCTGGCTGACGATGGGCGCGTTGGCGACGCTGGCGTCCCCGGAGAAGTAGAACGACTGCGGGTGGCGGAACAGCGGCTGGCCGGGGGCTGCGCGGGTGGCGTCCTTGTAGAAGGCGTAGCCGAACAGGATCGGCCCCTGGGGCGACTGCACGTCCAGCGCATAGGCCTGCACGCTGCCGCGCAGGTTCTGGCTGCGGGTGGGGCTGTAGGGCAGGTGCTGGACGAAGTCCTGGCGTGCCGGGTGGTTCATGGGCGAGAAGGCGCAGCACTCGGGCATGTCTTTGGGCCGGTCCTCGTAGGTGAGGAAGAAGGCCTTGTTGCCCAGGGAGACGAAGGAGCAGGTGTAGTTGTTGTCCTTGATCGGGAAGATCGGCAGGCAGTACTTCTCGTAGTGCTCCATCATCGCGCCGTAGCCGTCGCCATCGGCGGGGATGTAGGTGGTGTCGTAGTAGCTGGTGCCCCTGGATACGGTGTAGTCGGCGGGTTTGAGGGTGCTGGGCGGGTTGCTGTAGGGCGGCGGGTTCTTCTCGTAGTTCTGGGTGACGCGGAACATGGTCCAGTCGCTGATCCAGGTGGCGGGGAAGAACGGATCGCTGGGCTCACCGGGCTTGCGCTCGGCGATGCAGTTGCCGTTGCTGGCGTCGCACCCGAGGGTGTTGTGCACGCCGTTGGTGAAGAACACGTCGCCTTCGTCATCGGCGGCGATGGCGGGTTGGCCGAGCAGTGCGAGGGGCAGCAGCGAGGCGAGCAGTCGGGTTTTCTTCATGGGGACACTCCTTCGTAACGGGCAGGGCGGGCGAGCGGTGCCGGCCCGCCTGCGGGTTCCAGGTCTACGACGGTTCAGGTCAGGGGCCGGGGCGGGTAGTTGAGCTTCACCAGCTCGTTGGCCCAGCGTTCCAGCACCGCGCGCCGGCTCTGCGGCAGGTCGCGGGTGATGGGCATGGCAAGGGTGCTTTCCTCCTGGTAGGGCTTGCTGACCAGGCGGATCAACTGGTCGATGGCGCCCTCGATGCGTTGCAGGGAGTTCAGCGGCATGTACTTGTCCATGATCGGGTAGAGGTAATAGAACGGCTCGAAGATGCGCGGGTAGATGAAGCCTTCCCAGATCTGCACCCGCGCATCCTGTTGGGTGCACACCTGGTTCCAGGCCGCGACGAATTCACCCATCAGCCCGGGCTCGTCCGGCAGCACCCGCAAGGGCGCGAGGAAGTCGGTGTAGGCGGTGGGGTAGTCGAAGCTGAAGGGCACCGCAGGCGCAGCGCCAGGGCCGTCCTGGACGAAGAAGCGCAGGGTCGGGAAGCCGGCGGCGATGGCCTTGACCGTCACCTGGGCGATGCCGTTGGCGTCGGTGGTGATCTGCGTGAGGCTGTAGTCCACCGTGGCGCCGTTATCCAGCACGCCCGTACGCGGGATGGACGGGACGAACTGCAGGCAGGGCGCCAGGCTGACGCCGGCCGGAGTGGCCTTGACGTGCTGGTAGTTGATGGTGGCCGTCGGGGCGTCGCTCGCCGGCAGCACCTGCTGCAGGCTGCGGCCGGCGCCCTCGCTGAGCAGGCTCGCCGGCGCCTGGGTGCCGGCGAACTGCGGCAGCAGCGTGGCGTTGTTGTTGCGGTTCGCGGGGTCGTCTGCGATCAGCCCGAAATCCACGTCATTGCCGAAGGCCAGGAAATAACTGCTGGTGGTCAGCATGTAGGGGTTGTTGTATTCCGCCACCCACAGGGTGGTGCCGGCCGGTGCGGGCAGGCCGTCGTACTGCACCATGATCTGCAGGGTGCGGGTGTCCCCGACATCGATGAAGGTGCCGCTCTCGATCACTTCGGCGGTCCACATCCGCTGCTGGGCAGCGAGCATCGGGCTGGCGCCCTGGGTCAGCAGGGCCAGGGTGCCGGCCTGGGTCCTGGGCACGGCATCCTTCACGGGCAGGTCCACCAGGCCCGCGCGCTTGTCGAAGGCGGCCTGGGCGTACTGGGCGTAGGCGAGGTCGGCCAGGGGCTGGAACTGGCCGTTCTGCTGGATGCCGACCTGGAAATCGCCCAGCTGGAGCTTCTCGCACTCCGGAACGGTCGCCTCGGTCGCCTTCAGCGGCTGGAAGGGGAAGCCGGTACCGAGGTCCAGGGACAGCAGGTCGCCCTGGGCCTGGGCGGAGATCACCCCCAACTGGATGGTCGATCCCGGCCTGCCGCCCGGGATCGGGAAATCGCC
This sequence comes from Pseudomonas sp. No.21, assembly GCF_054558415.1. Taxonomy (NCBI): domain Bacteria; kingdom Pseudomonadati; phylum Pseudomonadota; class Gammaproteobacteria; order Pseudomonadales; family Pseudomonadaceae; genus Pseudomonas; species Pseudomonas sp. No.21. The sequence goes on along the minus strand of NZ_BAAJNO010000008.1, from coordinate 181,989 downwards.
GACCGGCTCCAGCCGGCGACCGGCCGGAGCCGTGGGGTACTCGTCCGCGAACCACAGGCCCAGCACGCCGGCGGTGCGGCTGTAGGCGGGGTTGAAGAAGATGTCGGCGACGTTGTCCAGGCCCTTCTGGTACATGTCCTGCAACGCCTGTTGCTGCACGGCCAGGGTCTTCAGACACTGCTGGCATTCAGCGCACTGGGGATCGGTCGCGCAGGTGTTGCAGCCGGGCCCGCCGGTGCGGGTCACCACCTTCGGGTAGTCGTTGAAGATGCCGTTGCGGTCGTAGTAGGTCAGGTAGGTGGTGAAGCGGAACATCAGGCCCCTGGCGTTCTGCGCCTCCATCTGTTGCTGCAGGGCCTTGAGCAGGGCCGAGTCGCCCAGCTGCCACTGCAGGTTCTCGCGGGGGAAGCAGGTCTGCCAGGTGGTGGTGACCGTATTCAGGCCCTGCACGGCCCCCCAGTTGAAGTTGAGGAAGCGGTCGAGCATGCGGTACGCGCGCTTGGCCGTGAGGCCACAGGTGGCGTCGCCCAGTACCAGGCGGTCGAAGTACAGCGCGGTGAAGGTGTTCTGCCAGGGGCTGATGTCGACGAAGCGCGCCGGGGTGGGCTTGTCGCTGCCGAAGGGGTTGCCCAGCAACTGGAAGCCCTTGCCCACGATGGGGTCCTGCTCGATGTAGCTGTTTGCCTGCAGCTCGCCACCGATGATCAGCGAGCGGATGTCGTTGTAGTCCACGGTGCCGCAGGCGTTGTCGCCGAACAGGTCCCATTCCGCCGGGATCTGCGGCAGGCCGCTGTTGGCACTGTTGTTGGGCACCTGCAGCACGTAGTCCGGCACCTGTGCCTCGGGCAGCGGGGCGATCATCCAGGGCAGCACCTTGTCCCGCGCGTTGGCGGGGTTGATGCCGAAGCTCTCCAGGAAGGGCCAGTTCAGGTCCATCTTCGCCGCGTCGTAGAGCGGGTAGATGTCGTTGTTGTTGGCCGTGGGCGGGTTCCAGAAGAAATGCCCGTTGAGGTAGAGGCGGGGGAAGTTCAAGACGCTCATTGCTGTCCTCCTTGACGCTTCCACTGGGCGCGTTTCAGCGACCAGACGAAGTCCAGTTTGTTGTAGCCGGCGAAGGCCGAATCCGGCAGCGGCTCGGTGGGGTAGACGATCCCGTCCTGTTGCGGCAGCGCGAAGTTGAAGTAGCCCTTCTTCGCCGAATAGGCCGCAGTGTCGTGGCAGGCGAGGCACGATGACTGGCTCTGGAAGGCCGACTCCAGCTGGGAGTTGGCCAGCAGCTTGGGCGCGCCGCCCGCCGTGTGCTGCACGCCGATCAGCTCGTACTGGGCGAGGGCCGGGTACTGCGACTGGAAGCTGGCGTTGACCGGTTGCGCGGCGCTGGTGGGCCCGGTGCTGTTGGTCATGGGCTTGGGCGGGATGTCGTTGGTGACGGTGTACTTGCTGTTGTTGCGGTTCTCGAAGGTGGTCCAGACCCAGTCATCGGTGAGCTTGTTGATGACGTGCATGCCGCTCAGGGCCGCGTAGCCCACCTGGTACTGGCTGCCGTTCTGCAGGTAGTAGGCCTGGACGATGTAGTAGCCGTCGTTGGCCAGGGTCTTCATGAAGGCCTGGTCGTTGCCGATCCAGATCCATGCCGTCTTCAGTTCCCAGGCGGCGGCGGGAAAGGCCAGGTTGGCGGTGAGCGCGGCCTGGCCGTCGACGTTGTAGACACCCTTGTCGACGATGTAGCCGAAGGTGTCCCTGCCCATCAGCAACTGGAAGCGCACCGGCTTGCCCCTCTGCGCCGCCGGCACATTGCCGCCCATCTCCAGGATCAGGCCGTCGACCTGCTGGGTGCTGTCGAGGTTGTGGAAGGTGCGCGTGGTGTCCATGCCCATGGCCTGCGCGGCCTTGACCACGGCGACCGGCGTGGGCTCGCGCTGTTCATAGGGCAAGGGTTTGCTGCCATCGGGCAAAAATACCTGGTCGGTGGGCTTGAGGCCCTCCCAGACACGGTCGGCGCTGTCCTGAGCTTGTGGATGGTTGAGGCAGACGAACCAGTCCCAGGCCAGGGTCTCGGGGGATTGTTCGAATGCCTTGCGCACCTCTTCCGGCTTGCCTCCGTACTCGAAGAAGGCGGTGCAGTCGAAGGCGGGTTGGCTCTGGGCCTGGGCCAATCCGGCCAGGGCGCTCAGTACTGCAAGGGGGAGGGCTCGTTGCATGGGGTCTCCTTGGCTATGGCCTTGTCGAGAGTTCGGTGCCCCAGGAAGTACTGCAGGAGCAACTGTTTTACCGCGGTGACCGGCAGGCGGTCCGGTAAAGGCAAGTCGCAATCGGTGATGAGCAGCGGGCCATCCTGGTCGCTGCGGGGAAGTCGGCCGTGGCTCCCGCGTACCAGGCGGGTGTCCAGCGGAATCAGGTCCATGTAGTAGCGGAACCCCAGTTTCTTGCGCAGCAGGCGCCGCGCCACGCGGAGCTTGGGCAGGGTGATGGCGGGGTCGATGAACAGTTCCAGCGGGTCGTAGCCGGGTTTGCGGTGGATGTCGACGGTGCGGGCGAAGTCGGGCGCCTTGGCGTCGTCGAGCCAGTACTGGTAGTCGAACCAGTGCCCGGGGGCGGCGATCGCCACCAGGTCGCCGCTGCGCGGGTGCTCCAGCTGCCAGGCACGCTGCTCGGCACGGTCCAGCAGCCGTTCGATGCCGGGTTCGCGCTCGAGCAGGGCGCGCACCCTGGACAGGTCCTGTTCGCGGCGCAGGTAGATGTGCGCGACCTGATGGTCGGCCACCGCGAAGGCGGCGCTGGCGCCCGGGTCCAGCAGCTCCCAGCCCAGGGATTGGCGCACCTGCAGCCAGCCATCGGCACGCAGCAGGCGGTTGATGGAGATGGAGCGCTGCACCGCCTCGATGCCGTACTCGGACACCAGCATCACCGCGGCACCACGCGCCTGGGCGAAGGCCAGCAGGCGACCCACCTCGTTGTCGATGGCGCGCACCTCGGTGGCGATGCCGGGGTGGTCGGGGCCCAGGCGCTGCAGGTCGTAATCCAGGTGCGGCAGGTAGACGAGCTGCAGGTGCGGGCGGTTGATCTCGAACTCGGCCATGGCGCAGTCGACTATCCAGCGGCTGGAGCCGATGCCGGCGGCGGGCCCCCAGAAGTGCTGGAAGGGGAAGGTGCCGATGCGCTGCTCGATCGCCTGGTGCAGGCCATCGGGGGCGGAGTAGAGGCCGAACTCCTTGCGCCCGTCGGCGGGGTAGTGGGGGCGCGGGGTGATGGAGGCGCCGACGTCGGCGTACATGTTGTACCACCAGAACAGCTGGCTGCAGCGGAAGCCGGGCAGCTCGCGGGCCAGCACCTCCCAGACCTTTTCGCCCTGGACCAGGGCGTTGGGCTGCAGCCAGAAGCGCACCTCGGCCTGGTCGCGGAAGTACCAGCCGTTGCCGACGATGCCGTGCCCGGAAGGCGGCAACCCCGTGAGCATGGACGACTGCACCGTGGTGGTGACCGCCGGGAACACCGGCTGCATGCAGGCCATGCGGCCACGGCCGCGCAGGGCGTTGATGTGGGGGGTGTTCTCACCCAGCAGGGAAGGCGTGAGGCCGACCACGTCGACCAGCAGCAGGGGCCGTGGCTCAAGCATGCTGCACCTCCCGCAGCGGCTCGCCGTCGAGGGCGCCGTGCCGTTGCAGCTGGGCTTCCACCCACTCCAGTTCGGCGGCGATGCCGCGGGCCAGCGCAGGTTCGGAGCCGGGCCGCAGGGCTTCGGGCAGCACCATCCAGCTGTAGGTTTCCACCTCCAGCACCGGGTGGAAGTCCGGGTGCTGGGCCAGGTATTCGAAGACGCGCCCCAGGGCCTGCTGGCTGCCGCCGAGTTCCGGCAGCTGGAAGCGCTCGCTGAACAGGGGCACGTGGAAGTGCACACGCAGTTCGCTGCAACCGGCCAGGGCCGGGTCGAGGAGGGCGGCGGGCAGGTCTGCCCAGGCCAGCAGCTGGCCGCTGCGGTGGCGCGCCTTGACCTGGTGCAGGTAGGTGCCCTCGGCGAAGCCGGCGATCACGTCCAGCACCTGGTCGCGGCGTTGCTCATCCCCGGGCAGGCGGCACACCAGGGCGTTGGAGAGCTGGATCTTGCCGATGACGATGCCGGCCTGGCGCAGGCACGAAAGGGAGGCGTGGCAGTCCTCGAACAGCACCGCCTGGTGGCAGACGTCGAAGCACAACGCCAGGTGGTCGTGGTTGGGGTCCCGTGCCTGCCAGTGGGCGAAGAAGGCCAGGGCCTGGTCGGTGTGCTCCAGCACGCAGTCGGGCTCCATTTCCAGGCACAGGCGGATGTTCTTGCCGGTCCTGCGCTTCAGCTCCGCGAGGGCTTCGGTCAGTTGCAGCAGGTGCATCTCCGCGCGGGCCAGGTGTTCGATCGACCAATCGGCGGCATAGCCCAGGGGAACGCTGGAAATCACACCCTGGTCGCAGTCCTCGGGCAGCGCCTCGGCCAGCAGCGCGGCCAGTTGCAGGCTGTAGTCCAGGCGCGGGGATTCGGACCAGTCCGGCCGGTAGACACCGCTCTTCACCTGGCCACCATGGAAACGCCCATGGGGGAAGCCGTTGAGGGAGGTCAGGCGCAGCCCGCTGTCTTTCAGCAGGGCGAGGAACGCCGCGCGCGGGCCGGGCTGCTGCAGTTCGGCGGCGGCCCGGGCACTGATCCACAGGCCGCTGTCCTGTTCGGCCAGGCCGCGCTGCCGGCGCACGGCCTGGAACGGCCCGGCGATGGAGGCGCGCAGGGCGGCCAGGTCATGGGCCGGGTGCACGTTGCCGCAGTAGCCGAGCCGGGGCGGGGTCCATCCCATTGCCGGGCTCATCGCACCACCGGTTCCTGGCCCCGCAGCGCGGAGTTGTCCTGCCATTTGCGGCGCTGGTCGATGGGCAGCAGGGTAGCGACGGCGGCCTTGTCCAGCTGGCCGCTCTGGGCGAAGAAGTCCACCGGGTTGTGGAACAGCACCTGTTCCACCTGGGCTTCGCTGAAGCCGGCCTGGCGCATGGCGTCGGCCGTCTTGGGCACCTTGAGCGGGTCGCTCACGCCCCAGTCGGCGGCGCTGTTGACCACCATCTTCTCGGTGCCGTACTGCTGCAGCAGGGCGACCATGCGCTGCTCGGACATCTTGGTGTTGGGGTAGATGGAATGCCCGCGCCAGCAGCCGCTGTCGAGCACCAGGGGCAGGGTCAGTTCGTTGAGGTGGTCGATCAGCACGCGGTCTTCGGCGATGCCGACTTCACGGATGACCGCCAGGGTGCGCTTGGTGCCGCCGATCTTGTCGCGGTGCGGGGTGTGCACCAGGACCGGCAGGTCGAACTGCCTGGCCAGCTCCAGTTGCAGGGCGAGGAAGCGGTCTTCCTCCGGGGTGATGTCGTCGTAGCCGATCTCGCCGACGCCGACCACGCCATCCTTCACCAGGTAGCGGGGCAGTATCTCCAGCACCTCGTTGGCCAGCCCCAGGTTGTTGGCCTCCTTGGGGTTGAGGCCGATGGTGCAGAAGTGGTGGATGCCGAACATGCTGGCGCGGAAGCGTTCCCAGCCCACCAGGGTGTCGAAGTAGTCGACGAAGCTGCCCAGGCTGGTGCGCGCCTGGCCTTGCCAGAAAGCCGGCTCGATGACCCCGGTGATGCCGGCGGCGGCCATGTTCTGGTAGTCGTCGGTGGTGCGGCTGACCATGTGGATGTGCGGGTCGAAATAGGTGGGCATGTCGGCGTCCTTCGCGTTGTCGCTATCGGTGTTGAAGAGGCAGGTCGCCGGGCAGCCAGCCGCTTGGCAGGCGTCCCTGGCGGTGATGGGCGTCGAGGCGCTGTAGCTGGTCGGGCGCCAGCAGTGGCCACGCCAGCAGGTGCGAAATGGCAGGTGGCGCGGGGCGGTCGGCGGCCAGGCGCTCTTCCAGCATGTCCAGCGCCAGCTGGTTGAGTTCGCGGCTGCGGCGCGGCGCCAGGCCCAGGACGCGGCGCAGGTCCAAATCCATGCCGACACCCTTGAGCATGAGGAGGTGGAAGGCCCGCTCGGGGTAGTGCCGGGCCGGGTAGGGGTTGTCCAGGGCGAGGGCGGCGAACACCTCGCAGCTGTTGGTACGCCCGGCGAACAGCGCCAGTTCCAGGCTGGCGCCCTGGCCGTCGAGCCAGTCCAGGGCCCGCAGGGCGGCGGCTTTCTCCTGGTCATCGCCCCACTCGAAATAGCGCTGCAGCAGGGTTGCCCGCCCGGGGCCGGCGTCGGCCTCCAGGGCCTGGGCGAGGAGCAGGGCGCGTGCCAGGGCCGCGCGCGTCCACGGCAGGTCGGCCACCAGGGCATCGCCGATCTGGCGTCGGCACGGGCCACTGAGCCGCATCAGCGCCTGTATGTCGGGCTGCGCGGCGAGCCGTTCGCGGGCCTGGTTCCACCAGGCCAGGGCGGCGCCGGTCAATTCGTCGCGCAGGGCCTGGTGCAGGTCGGCGATGCGATCGCTACCGAGCTGGAGCGTGGTCGGGCTGTTCATGTCGGTTTCACCCATTGCTGCAAGCGCGGCAGCAGGAGGAAGACGCCCACGCAGGCCAGGCTGCCCAGCGGATAGCCGGCGAGGGCCAGGACCATGGCGTCGATCAGCGGCAGCGCGGTCAGCCCCGCGCCGATGAAGGCGCGCACGTTGCGCCGCTCGGGCGCCGCCAGGTGGCGCCGGTAGCTCAGGCCCAGCCAGCCGAGCCACAACAGCAACATGAGCCAGAACCACAGGCCCTGGGCATGGACCGCCAGGGCCAGCGGGCTGAGCATCAGCAGCAGCGGCGCCAGGCTCGCCAGCTGGTTGAGGTGCTCCTGCCGGGCCACGTAGGTCAGCCCGCTGATGTAGGTGCCCAGCAGCAGGGCGCACAGCCACAGCGGCGCCGGCGGGGCGGTGAGGCTGGCCGCGGCGGTGAGGTAGAGGGCCGCGCGGCAGCCGCCCATGAACCAGACGCTGTGGGCGTGGCGCTTGTGCAGCAGGTTGTAGGCGAGGATCAGCCCGAGCAGCAGTGCGGCACTGCCCAGCAACCAGCCGGGCCGTGCGATCAGTTGGCTCAGGCCCAGCAGCGCGGCGGCGGCCAGCAGCAACAGCGCGGTGCTGGCCAGCGCCACCTGCTGCCGGGTGACCAGCCCGAGGGCGATGGGCCGTGGGTTGTGGTGGCGGCTGTCCCAGTCGGCGTCCATCAGGTCGTTGAGCAGCATGCCGGCCAGGTAGAGGGCCGATGCGGCCGCCAGCAGCAGGGCCCAGGCCAGCGGGGAGGGCGGGGCGAGGGCGCTCGCGCTGCTGGCCAGCAGGGTGGCGGCCAGGGCGTTGGTCCAGACGGTGGGGAGGTTGGAGATGCGCCCCAGGGTCATCCAGGTCCGCAGGCTGGGCATCGGCTGGCTCATCGCGCGTAGCCCTCGGTCCAGGCCGGCTCGCGTGGGCGCATCTCGACCAGTCGTTGCAGGGCCAGCTCCATGGTCGGCTGGTCGATCTGGTGGACATCCACGGCGCGGCCGATGCGTTCGAGCATGGGGATGGACAGCTCGCCCCCCAGGTGCTGGCGGAAATCCTCCAGCCCTTGCAGCACGCGCAGGTTGCCCTGGTCATCGCGCAGGCTCAGTTCGGGCGGCGACAGGTTGAAGCCGAGCCGGGCCAGGAGGCTGAGCAGGCGCTGGGCCTCATGCTCCGCGAGAAGCCCGAGGGTCTTGGCGTACAGGGCATCCAGGGCCATGCCGACGGCCACCGCCTCGCCATGGCGCAGGCGGTGCTGGCTGAGTTTCTCCAGCTTGTGCGCCGCCCAGTGGCCGTAGTCCAGGGGCCGACCGTTGCCGCGCTCGAAGGGATCGCCGCCCCGGGTGATCTGCTCCAGGTGCAGCTCGGCGCAACGGCGGATGGCATAGCGGCTGGGCTCATGGGCGAAGGCGGAGAGGGCGTCGGCCTGTTCTTCCAGCCAGGCGAAGAAGGCCGCGTCCTTGATCGCCGCCACCTTGACCGCTTCGGCCAACCCGGCCAACTGGTCGCGCCGGGGCAGCCCGAGCAGCAGCTGGAAGTCGTTGATCACCGCGTTGGCGGGCTGGAAGGCACCCAGGAGATTCTTCTGCTCGAAGGCGTTGATGCCGTTCTTCACGCCGACGCCGGCATCGTTCTGCGCCAGCACGGTGGTGGGGATGCGGATCAGGCGCACGCCACGGTGGAAGGTCGCACAGGCGTAGCCCACGGCATCCAGCAACGCACCGCCGCCCAGCGCGAGCACGTAGCAGTGCCGGTCGAGGCCGTGTTCGAGCATCTGCCCATAGAGGCGTTGCAGCACATCGGGCGTCTTGCAGGACTCGCCGGCGGGCACGGCGATGGGATCGGCCAGCAGCTTCAGGTCACTCGCGCGGGACTGGAAATAGCCCTGGATCTGCGCGGCCAGGGCAGGGTTGCTGCGCAGCAGGTCCGCGTCGGCGAAGACCATGGCGCTTGCGGGGCGGGTGCCGTTGTCGGTCAGCTGGCGATGCAGGCAATCGTTGTTCGCGGCGAACAGGTGCTCGGTGAACAGCACCGGGTAGCGGTAGGTGACGGTGAAGGAACCCTCCAGCTGGCGGGTGTCGGAGGCGGCCGTGGTGAGGTCGCGACGTGCCAGCAGGCCACGGCCCGCCAGGAACAACGCCGGCAACAGCATGCTGGCCATCACCGCCAGGAGCAGGACCTGGTCCTCGGCGACGAAACTGCCGAGCGCGCCGTAGACCGCGGCCAGGCCCGCATTGGCCAGGGTGGTGATGACCAGGAAACGTCGCAGCGGATAGCGCTGCATGCCGGCGGCGAGTACCGAGGTTTCCGCCAGTACGGGCACGCCACGCAGGCAGATCAGCGACCAGGTGTTGAGCCGGTTGGCCAGGCGCCCGGCCTTGCGCCAGTCCTCGATGTCCAGCAGCCCGGAGGCGATGCGGAAGTACCCGGCCCCCAGCCAGTAGCCCAGCAACGACCCCAGGCACAGGCCGACGAAGATCACCAGGTAGCCGCCTACGGCCCCCAGTACCGCAACCGCCAGGAGCGACACCATGCTTGACGGCACCGGCAGCACCACATCCAGGGCCAGCAACGCGATGACGAGAACGGCGAGGTTGAGCGCACGCACGGGGTCCGCAGGCTGCTGGCCAAGGCTCGCCAGCAGGCGCTGCATGGGTTCTTCGAAAAGGAGGAAGCTGACGATCACCAGCACCGCGAACAGTGCGAGCGACAGGCACAAGTGTTCCCACGGGCCTCTACGCGAGAGGACATGACTCATCAGGCGCTTCATCAAGTTCCCTTTGTTCTTCTGGTTGATTTCCCTATCCCTGGCGAGGCTGTGCTTCGTCAGGTCCAGCGTTCACGTCCTGAGCGGCTGGGGTGCATGTCCACGGTGACTGCGTAATTGCAACGTAGACAGTGGGGTTGTTTTTGCAAGCAAGCCGATGACCGCTGCATGCAGCTCAGGCTGCAGAATGAAAAGCTGTCGGATAGCTCAGGAAACCGAGCCGGCAGACGCAGGCCGCGAAATCCGTGACCTTGCAGCAAAACACGATCCGGGTTGCCGCTCGGGGCGACGGTCAAGCGGTTATGGATACCGGGTGCCGTGATGAGGAATGGCTCTAGCCGAGCGAAATGATGATGACTCAGAGACGTTACAGGTCCTGCTGCACAAGTCTGGGAGTGGATGCTTGCACACCTGTGGCACTGGTCATGGCCGGGCACTGCCTTCGGCTCTTCAATTGCAAGATTTTCTGACTTATATCGTGAGCCGTAATCATGCTGAGAAGCCTTCACGTGTCGCACGCGCCAGCCAGAAACACACTTGTCGCGGTGCGGGCTCAAACTGGTCGACTCCGTGAGTCGCCGCTCTGGTGATCGACAAACAGCCCATGAGGTTGTGCATGATGCCTGTGTCCGCCGGCTGCTGCCCCGAGAGGGAAGGGGCGCGCCCCTGGCGCTATGAAGATCATCCCTGATCGCGCCATCAGTCGCTATCACGGCGAGCGGCGCCGTCGGGAATCGGTGGATGACCAGGCGGAACTGCTGAAGACCAATGACCCTGAAGCTGTTCGTCCTCGCTATATAGCCAGCTGATGCGCAACAGCAACAACACCATTCATCCGTCGGGCAGCAAGTCTTCCTCCCAGCGGCATGCCGCCGGACCGACGAAAACTTCACGGACACCCGACAGGCGCTTCACGCCTCCGTCCCTAACCTCCCTTGCAACTCTCGGCGAGGGTAGTGGGAATACATGCATTCCGGCCCGCTTCGTACAACGAAAGACAACATGGAGGCTCCAGCATGAGCGAGGACAACGGTGTTTGGACCGATACCCTGCAGAACAAGGTTCCAGTGGTGACGTTGGTGTTCTGGGTGATCAAGATCCTGTCGACCACGGTGGGGGAGACGGGGGCGGACTTCCTGATCTTCAAGCTGCATGTCGGGCTGCCGCTGACGTCCCTGATCATGGGAGCGTTGCTGGTGGCGGTGATGCTCATCCAGTTGCGCAGCGAACGCTACGTGCCCTGGAAGTACTGGCTGGCTGTGGTGCAGGTGAGCATCTTCGGTACCCTGGTCACCGACAGCCTGGTGGATACCTACGGTGTGGCACTGACCGCCACTACCGCAGTGTTCAGCGTGCTGCTGGCAATGACCTTCGTGCTCTGGTTCGCTCAGGAGAAGACCCTGTCGATCCGGACCATCTATCCGGGAAGGAGGGAGCTTTTCTACTGGACGGCGATCCTGATGACCTTCGCGCTCGGCACCGCCGCCGGTGACCTGGTCGCGGAAGAGCTGAAGCTGGGCTATGCGGTCTCGGCCCTGGTCTTCGCCGGGTGCATCCTCGCCGTGGCGATCGCCCACTACTTCTTCCGCCTGAATGTCGTGACGGCCTTCTGGATCGCCTATGTGCTCACGCGGCCATTCGGAGCATCCGTGGGCGACTGGCTATCGCACTCGGCCAGGAAAGGCGGATTGGGGCTTGGAACAGTCGGCACCAGCGAGGTGTTTGCCGTCATCATTCTTGCCCTGGTGGGCTACCTGAGCTGGCGCGACCACCAGCAGGCCCAAGCCGGCAAGTGACCTGGGAAGGCGGGCGGCGAGAGCGACGTCCGCCCGTCGATACCTACCAGAATGATGTCCAGCACGATGAGGTCGTAATGCTGGGGCACCGCTGGAAATTCCTTATCTCGAGCGGGTGGCGGTTCGGTGCCACCGCCCCGGGGCTGCGATACCCAGGCGCTCAGTGCTTCTTGAAACGGTAGAAAAGATTGGGTTCGCTGACCACGTACAGCGTGCCCTGGTTGTCGAGGGTCAGCCCTTCGGGCTGGGGCGCATCGTGCTTCAGGTCATCGCCGCCTCGCAGCGAGCGGATGCTGACCGCCTTGCCGCTTCCGTTCAGCTCGATGACCAGCCGGGACTCATCGCTGAGTACCAGGAGGTGGCCGGTCCGCTGGTCGAAGTGAAGGTCCGAGATGTCCTTGGCGAAGACGCTGTCGGTTATCCAGTCGCTGAGGTCCTCGACCTTGACACGCATCCTGTGTCCCAGGCTCGCCTTGACCCCGCTGACCACGTAGAGCTTACGTGGGTCACGCTCCTTGGCGACGAACAGGCGGTCGTTCACCGCATCGTAGGTGATCCCTTCGAGCCCTTTGTTATGGGCACTGGAGGCCAGGGGAATGGCCAGGGTCTCGCAGTCTCGCTTGTCGATTCCTTCACCGGGGTGCTCAGGTATGTGGAAGAAGACAAGCTGCTGCTGTACCTCATCCACCACGGCCACTACGCCGTCCCCCATGTAGGTGATCCCTTCGACATCCTCGAATCCCACCAGCGGGTACTGGGCGGTGACCTTCCCGTCGAAATCCAACTCCAGCAGCCTGGGGGATGCGTTGGTGACGGCCAGCAGCTGGCGCCGGTCCTCGGCGAAGTCGATGGCGGAGAGGTCGTCATCAACACCGATGACCGGCATGGCCTCGATATCCACCTTGAAGTCTGGCAGCCAGAGGCTTTCCTGCCTCCACTGGTCCGCATTGAGGCGGCTGACGACATAGAACCAGACGCGGTCATGCCAGTGGAACTTGCCGGACGCCAGGACCAGCAGCGCCAAAGCCAGTGCACCCAGGCCATAGAGGCCGAGAGCGAGGAACCTGCGTCGCGGTCTGATACTGCGCACGTTGGGATCGATTGTGATGCTCATGCCGAGTCCTGTGCTGCGGGCACCCGGCTCGTGTCCCCGCAGCAGCGGAGCGCGAGTCCTGCCCATGGAGTCAATCGATCGGGTGTTTCCACGCGAAGTGGTACGGCCGGGTCGCATCCGGGTCACTGCACTGGCCGTTATCGGCGTCCTCCTGCACGAGGAACCAGTCTTCCTCATCGCCATCGCCGATCCGTTTCGCCTTGTCGGGTATGAAGCAACGGGCGAGCTCGTTCGGGCGGATCAAGGCGTAGTCAGCAGGGTTGGCGCGCAGCCATTCCGCCGCCTTCTCCGTCTGGTTCGGAGCCAGGACGCCGAAGTGGACGAGAGGCTGACGGGCATACAGCCAATGCCCCTCCTGCCATTGGGTCAGCACGAGTTGTGAACCCCGGGTGGCATCTGCGACGTTGGTCATCAGGAGATGCCTGGGGTTCACACCGTCCTTGATGGGCTCTATGAAGCCCCGCGCGAACCAGGCGAAGAACCAGAGCACCGTCAGTCCGATGAATACTTTCCGCGCGCGAGGCCTCTGGGCGAACCAGCGGCGCAGCAGCCAGGGGACAAGAGGGGCCATGGCCAGGACCAAGCCAGGAACGGCCGGGAAGATATAGATCTTGCGTTTGCCACTGCTGAAGCTGAAGAAGATCAGCACCAGGACCACCCAGCCCAGCAGTACCAGGTAGCGGCCATCCCGCCGGGCGAGCTGGCGCCGCCAGGCGGGGACCAGCCAGGGTAGGGCGAGGACCAGGGGCATCCAGTTCTTGGGGATGACGTGGGTGAAGAAATACCAGAACGGCTCGCGATGGTGCCAGGCGTCGGCATAGCGCTTGGCCGTCTGCCTCAGGAGTATCTCGTCGAGGTAGGCACGGCTGGCTTCGTCGCCGTACAGCGCTACCTTGATCACCAGCGGCAGCAGCCAGCTCGCGATGGCCGCCAGGGCAACCAGCAGGCCCAGTGCCCATGCCCCGCCGGCGCCCGGCATGCGCACGACACCGTTCCAGCCGCGCCGGGCGGCGTAGGCGTATGGGATCAGCATCAGCACGGGGAGGAATCCCACACCCTTGCTGATGATGCCGAAGCCCATGGCGGCGCAGGCCAGGTAGAACCAGCGCCAGGCGGGGCCGAGCAGCAGGTGGCGGGCCATCCCGTAGAAACCAAGAGCGATCCACAGCAGCAGGAAACCGTCGATCTGCCCCGCGCGCTGGATGCTGTAGGTCTGATAGGTGGCAAGGAACAGCAGGCCGGCGATCATGCCCACACGACGGTTCCACAGGCGTGTGCCCAGGTCATGCAGACACGCGGTGGCCACCATGCCGGCCAGCAGCGCGGGCAGGAACAGGGCGATGGTGGGCGGTATGCCCAGTTCGCTCAGGGCCGCGACGACCCACATGAACAACGGCGGCTTGTCGGGGTATATCTCGGCGGCACGATGGGGGATGAGCCAATCGCCGCTCTGCAGCATCTCCAGCGCCACGCCGAGGAAGCGCTCCTCGTCGACGTTGGAGGGGGCGCGCATGCCCAGGCCGGCGCTGATCATGGCCGCAGCCAGGAGTAACAGCAGGATCAGCGAGGCGCGGCTGCTGCGGATCAGCTCCCGGGGCTCTATACGGCCGATGGCGGGGGAGGTCTGGCCCATGTTCAGCCTTCCAACTCGCAGGGCGTGGTGTTTAAGCGCGTACGACGGATCAACCACCAGACGCCGAACAGGTCGAGTATCCCCACCAGCGCACGATCCAGGTTGCCGTAGTTGGAAACGCCGGCGCCACGGGGGCGGTGGTTCACCGGATGAACCAGCATCGCCCCTTGGTGGCGCTGGATCAGCGCGGGGATGAAGCGGTGCATGTGGTCGAAGTAGGGGAGCCTCAGGAAGGCGTCGCGCTCGATCAGCTTGAGCCCGCATCCGGTATCCGGCGTGTTGTCCCTGAGCAGGCGGCCGCGCAGGCGGTTGGCGAAACGGGAGGCCCAACGCTTGCTGGCGGTGTCCCGTCGATTCACGCGGTGCCCGGCGATCAACTTCAGGTTCCGTGGTGCCTGCGGTGAGCGTATGACCGCAAGCATCCCGGGGATGTCGGCCGGGTCGTTCTGGCCATCGCCGTCCAGGGTAGCGAGCCAGGTTCCGCAGGCCGCCTGCGCCGCGTGGTAGATTGAGGTGCTTTGCCCCAGGGAGCGGTCATGCTTCAGGACCCGCAGTTGCGGGTAGCCACCTCGCTTGAGGGCAACCAGGGCGTCGGAGGTGCCATCGGTGCTGCCGTCATCCACCACCAGCACCTCGAAGTCCTCGCCGGCGAGAGCCTGACGGATCTCTTCCAGCAGCGGGGGCAGGTTCTCGGCTTCATTCTTGGCCGGGATCAGTACGGAGAGGTAAGGCTTGGTCGGCATTCTGGCTCCATGCGTGAAAGTTGGGTTCGGGGCGACCGGCTCCGGCGGACGAGGGAGGGGTGGGCTCACGGGGTGTGCTCGACTTCGCCGAGCGCCACGTCGACGCCATCGTCGATGCTCAGGCCGTGGCGGTGCCGGTGATACAGGTAGCCGCCAAGCAGGGCGGATATCACGAACAAACAGATTGCCGTGCCGATGCGCGCGGCCGGTGCCACATTGATGCCGCTGCCGACCAGGGTGAACACCAGCGTCTGCGGCAGGAAGCCGACAAAGCTGGCCGCCAGGAAGGGCACGAGGCGGATGCTCGAGATACCAGCGGCGAGATTCGTCAGTACGTTGCTGCCGACCGGCAGCAAGCGGATGAGCAGGGTCATCGAGAACGGATTCTGCTGGATGAAGCGATCGAAGCGCGCCGCGCGCCGGCCCAGCCGCCGGTGGAGGACCCCCCTGCCGAACAGCCGCGCGTACAGGAAGGTGATCAGGCAACCAAAGAGCGCCGCCGCCGCCCCGAGGAGCGTTCCGGACAGCAGCCCGAAGGCGTAGCCGGCGAGGAAGGCGATGATCTGCCGGGGCAGCCCCACCATGGTGAACAGGGCGCCCATGGCCAGGAACAGCAGGATGCCGGGGAGACCGCGGTCACGGATATGCGCGTCGATCCACGCCTCGTTGATGGCATTGCCCAGGTCGCTGCTGTCGAACAGGTAGCCGATCAACGCCAGGCTGAGGATCAGGCCCAGCCCCTTGAGCACCACGCGGGGGGTCAGCATGGGCGGGCTCCGGCGTACCGGATGGGCTCAGATACCATAGAACCCCCGATACCAATCGACGAAGCGTCCGACGCCTTCGCGCAGCGATGTGGTGGGGCGGAACCCCGTGCGCTCGGCCAGCGCGCTGACCTCCGCCCAGGTCTGCGGGACATCGCCCGGCTGCATGGGCCGCAACTGCCGTATGGCGGCCATGCCGGTGGCCGATTCGATGCATTCGACGAATTCCAGCAGCCTGACGGGCGAGCCGAGGCCGATGTTGAACAGGCGGTCGGTCGGGCCCTGGCGACGTTGCTCGGGCTCGTCCGCATAGGGGGGAGGGCAAGCCTGGACACGGACGATGCCTTCTACGACATCGTCGATGTAGGTGAAGTCCCGCGACATGTCGCCGTGGTTGTAGATCTCTATAGGGCGTCGTTCTAGCACTGCCTTGGTGAACTTGAAGGGCGCCATGTCGGGACGGCCCCATGGGCCGTAGACGGTGAAGAATCGCAGCCCGGTCAAGGGGATGCGATACAGGTGCGCATAGCTGTGCGCCATCAGTTCGTTGGCGCGCTTGGTCGCGGCATAGAGCGAGATCGGGTCGTCGACCGTGTCTCCGATGGCAAAGGGAACCTTGGCATTCATGCCATACACCGAACTGCTGGAGGCATAGACCAGGTGGCCGACCTTGGTCTGGCGGCAGCCCTCGAGCACGTTGATGAAGCCGCCCAGGTTGGCGTCGACATAGACGTGGGGGTTCTCCAGCGAATAGCGCACGCCCGCCTGCGCGGCGAGATGGATGACCCGGTCGAAGCGCTGGCGGTCGAACAGGGCCTGCATGCCTTGGCGATCGGCGATGTCTAGCTTGTGGAACTCGAACCCCGGCGCGCCGTGGAGCAGTTCCTCGAGACGGGCCCGCTTGAGGTCGACGCTGTAGTAGTCGTTGAGGTTGTCGACGCCCACCACCTGGTGCCCGGACCGGCAGAGACGCATGGCTGTGTGGAAACCGATGAAGCCGGCGGCGCCGGTGACCAGGAACCTCAACGGGAAGCCCCGGCGACGGCGCGCCCGATCGAGTAATAGGTGAGGTCCTCACGTGCCAGTTGCACGGGCTCGAAGATATTGCGCCCGTCGAAGACGACCCTGTCGACCAGCCGTTCACGGATCAGGGCGAAGTCGGCTATGCGGAAGTTCAGCCACTCGGTGAGGATGACCAGGGCGTTTGCACCCTCCAGTGCCGCCTCCTTGGTGTCGGTCAGTTGCAGGCCGAGGCGGTCGCCATAGAGCCTCCGGGCCTCATCCATGGCTTCGGGGTCGAACGCCTGGACGCGGGCGCCTACTGCCCAGAGCGATTCCAGCAGTACCCGGCTCGGTGCTTCGCGCATGTCGTTGGTGTTGGGTTTGAAGGACAGTCCCCAGAGCGCAAATGTCTTGCCGCGCAGGTCGCCCTGGTAATGTCGCTCGATGTTCTGGAACACCTTGTGCTTCTGCTGCTGGTTCACCGACTCCACCGCTTCCAGGAGCGCGGGGCGATAGCCGATGTCCATGGCGGTACGCTGCAGGGCCCGGATGTCCTTGGGGAAGCAGGAGCCGCCATAACCGCAGCCGGGGTAGATGAAGTCGTAGCCGATCCGCGGGTCGGAACCGATCCCCTTGCGCACCATCTCGATATCGGCGCCCAGGCGCTCTGCGAGATTGGCCATTTCGTTGATGAAGGAAATCTTGGTGGCTAGCATGCAGTTCGCCGCATACTTGGTCAGCTCGGCACTGCGGCTGTCCATGAAGATGAGTTTCTCCCGATGCCGGCTGAAGGGCTTGTTGATCTCCCGGAACAGCCCGAGGTCACATTCGCCGTCGATGCCGATGATGATCCGCTCGGGGCGCATGCAGTCGTCGACGGCCGAGCCTTCCTTGAGGAACTCAGGGTTGGAGACCACTTGGATGCGCAGCTGGCTCCCCTGGGCGACCAGGGCAGCGTCGATGAGCGCGCCGATGCGCTTCACGGTGCCCACGGGGGAGGTGGACTTGTTGATCACCACCTTGTCTTCGATGGCGTGCTCGGCAATGGTGCGGGCCACGGCAAAGACATGCCTCATGTCAGCGCTGCCATCCTCGTCGGGTGGGGTGCCTACGGAGATGTAGATGACCTTGGCGAAAGCTACGCCCTCATGGGCACTGGTTGTGAAGTGGAGGCGTCCAGCGGCGATGTTGCCCTGGAGCAGGGCCTCGAGCCCGGGCTCGTAGATCGGGGAGCGCCCTTGAGCGAGCAAGGCGATGCGTTCGACGTCGATGTCGACGCAGCAGACGCTATGCCCGACTTCTGCCAGGCACGCCGCCTGAGTCAGGCCGACATAGCCCGTTCCGAAAATGGATATCTTCATTCAGCTCCCGCCCGTCCCTTGTTCCTGAATGGCATCGTTGCGAGTGTTCCTACTCACTCCATGCGCCGGTCAGCCAAACTAGCCATCCACTCGTGAAAAATTCGTTACTCCCAGCTAATAGCCGATCATTGCCTGATTGGCCAAAAAGCATCGGGGCCGGAGCACGCGCGGCGATGAGTGGGCGATGTTCCGCGAAATTGCCAGACCTAGAGGCGCCCGAGCTCAAGCACGCGGTCGCGTCCCTGTTCAGCCACCAGGTATTGCCCAGGCGTCGCCTCGACGATCGTCTGCGGGGAGCGCAGGTGAGAGAGAACCACCTTCAGGTCACTCAACCCTTCCCAGAGGAAGACCCGGGCCATATGGGTCGCATCCTCGGTGATCCAAAGCCCTTCGAGATTGCACAGAAGGAAGCCGGGCTCGCGCAGACCGTCCAGCACCACAGGGTCGGAGCCATCGGCGAGCAACTGGCGGACATGGCCGTGGGTTTTCTCGGTGTAGAACAGACGCCCGTCCGGGCAGTGGGCCACCGATTCCGCCTCATCCAGGCCCGTACGTAGCGCGGTGACTTCATTCGTCTCGAAGTCGTAGCGGAGCAGGCGCCCTGTACCGTGGAGATCTTCTACCGCGTAGAGATAGTGCCCATCGGTGGCCATTCCCTCGACGCTATCGGCAGTGAAAAGCGACCGGGTACTTTGCTCGTCCATCCACAGCACGGGATGCTTGCCCTGTTCCTGGGTGAAGGCCACTCCGCCCCGATAACGAAGCATGCCATCCGGCTTGGACAGACCCGTCACCAGATGTTGCCGCTGACCATCACGCCCCACATGCAGAATGCTCCCTTTTCTGTCCTGGATCTCCTGGCTTACGAACAGCCCGCCATTACCGTCTGGAAGCAGCGCACTGGCGCGTTCGATGGATGTCAGGTGGACGTCGTAGGTCCAACCATGCGCGGCCGTGGCCGGATAGAAGTGGCGCCACGCCGGATAGGCGGCCAGTAGCAACACCAGGGCTATCAATGCCAGCGCTCGGCTGGTTCTCCGGCTGTACGGCCGGGATGGGATGGATGCAGTCCTCGCCTGCGAAGGGTTGCGCGTCCATTTCGAGCTGGCAGCCAATGTCATACCTGCACCTCAGGATGTTTTCCGCAGAATGTAGAAACGCCACATCGAGTACCCGGGCAGCAGGTCCATGTGAGAGAGGACGGTGAAGCCAACGTCCTGGAATTCCTCTTCGATCTGTCGCCTGGGCACGACGATGCGGGCCGACTGTCCTCTTTCCAGGGTCCGTTGCGATTCCAGGCGCTTGCGCCTCCAGGCCTGATAGTTGCCGTCGATCCAGAGCGAGATGATCAGGGTGTCGCGGGTAACCCGATGCAGTTCGCGCAGGACCTGCAGGCGTGACTGTGGATTCTCGATGCGTTGCAGGACACGAAGGCAGAAGATCGAATCCACGGCGTTCTCGCCAAGATCGATGTGCAGGGGTGGGTACTGAACCGCGACCTGTCCTGCAACGCCCGGATTCCGGGTCGTACGGCTCTGGGCCGAGGCACCGGCGAGGTCATCGCCCACGATGACGATCCGGTTGGGGTGGCGGGTCAGTACCTGCCAGAGGTGCCCGCTCCTGGACGACAGGTTGAGCACCAGGTTGGGCTCGCCGGCGTCGCTCAATGCCCGCCGTACCAGGCGCTCTTCGCGCCATGCGGTGAGACGGCCGGCCATGCCTGGGCCAGGTCGCCCGATGGGCGTTTCACCGTCGGCCCTAAGCGCTTTGACACCCGAGAAGTCCAGCACAAAGTGCTTCGTCCGAGGCTGTGACATTTAGGCTCCACTCCATGTATGAGTGAGCCAATCTAGGTGGAGCGCCGTACAGGCGAAGTCAAAAGCACGTGAAAATTGTGTCAACCCCCCATGCCCAGCTTCACGATGAAGCAACTGCCGGTCGCCAGGCTGGACTCCAGGGAAACTTCCCATCCCTGCTGCTGGCATATTCGCTTGACCAGCGAAAGGCCGAGGCCCAACCCCTCGCCCCGGGTCTGCTGGCCGCGCACGAAGCTTTGGAATATCCGTTCCTGCTCCTCCTCCGGGATCCCTTGTCCACTGTCCTCGACACGAAAGCCTTCTGCCATGAGGATGAGTTTGACGCTGCCCGTTTCGGTGTAGTGCAGGGCATTCCGGAGCAGGTTGGACATCACCGTACGTAGTTGTGGGCTCTCGTATCGACCTCGGCTCGTCCCTTCTTCCTCGATCGTGAACAAGAGCCCCTTTGCTTCGAATTGCGGGCTCCACAACCGATACTGCTCGACAGCGATATTTTCCAGAGCGACCTTGTCGCCCTGGACGCTGTTTCCCTGGCCGGCACGGGCGAGTCGCAGAAAGGTCTGCACCAGGTCGTTCATTTCAGCAGTCGCGCGCACGATACGGGCTATCAACGCCTGGTCGGCCGGCGTCAGATGCGGTGTCTCACGAAGGAGCTCGCACGAGGTGCTCACGATCATCAACGGTGTGCGCAATTCGTGGCTGACATCGCTGGTGAACAGCCGCTCACGCTCGAGCGAGAGGCGCAGTTGCCCCAGTGTCTCGTCGAAGGCTGCGGCCAGGTGGCCTATCTCGTCGTCGGGGTAGTCAGGTGCCAGCCGAGGCGCGACGGGGAGCAACTGATCGCGATGGCGGACCTGCTGTGCAAGCCGGCGCACCGGGATCATCACCTTGCGGGCAAGCAGCCGACCCAGCCCCCAGGACCCAATGACACTGAGAATGAATCCAGCGAGCACAACATCGAACATCGTCTGCTCGCGCGCCTCGAACTCGTGCTGGTCCTCCACGAGTAGGTCTTCATGCCCCTTATGGCTGCGCTTGTAGACATAGAAGGCTTCCTTGCCATCGACCATTTCGGAGAACCCCTCGGGGAGCCCCAGGAAACGCTGAGGTATGGCCAGGTTGCCTGAGCGGGTGCTGTAGTAGCGCGTGTTGGCATGGATACGAGATGCCTGCTCGATCTTGGGCTCTTCGTTGATGGTGAAATCCAGCTCCCGGACCAGTTCCTCAGATACCAGGTGCTCTTCCAGGAAGTGCACGATAGCGACGATCCCCAGGCAGAACATGCCGCTGACGATCAACGTCATCAGGACGAACGCGGTGATGATTCGCCGCTCAAGCGGCTGCTTGCTGGGTAGGAATATCAAGCAGGCTCTCCTGTCGGGGTCAAGGCGCAGTGGGGGAGGGTGGAAACGTGTTATCCGCGGAAGCCGGTGAGGAGCACCCGGTTCTCCAGGCAATGCTCGAGGAATTCGTTGCTACCCAGGTAGTGGTACTCCCAGGACCGTGCCGGTCCGATGGCGTCTCCGGCCTCGTTGTCGCCGGGGTGGCACATCAACAGGGCGCGCGTTGGGGCCAGTGCCAGCCACTGTGCCATCAGGTGCGGGAAACCAGCTGACGAGTCCAGGCTGTAGAGGCCGCCGAACCACGCCGGCAGCGCATACCCCAGAGCAGAAGCACGCGCTGAAAAGCCCATGCACATGGCTTTGAGCACGCCCGCCTTGAACCACGCGCGCCCTGCATGGCCAAGCCTGTCCGGACCTCGCAGATAGGGCTTCGGAGCTGTGCCCCAGCGCAGGCTAACCGCCTTGAACAGGGCCTCGCGAATGACCGGGAAGGCATGCACATGCTGATGACCGTCGATGAAATCCGGCAAGCGCTGGAAATGGCCCGAGAACAGGTCGATCTGCTCCAGCATGCGGTCTCGCAACCAGTCGCCGGAAAGACGCCGTGCCTGGCTGAGCAGCAACCAGTGGGAGAGGGGGCGTGCGCCGTCGTCGAAGGGATGGGTCAGGTTGAAATGCAGGCCAATATCGAGCCTGGCAGTTTCAGCCTGGGCCGCCAAGCCAGGCGCAAGCGATGGCCAGAGGGGGGACTGGCTCATGACGCTCGTAGCCGAGATGCGGCCGAGCTCCATCAGCCGAAGGATACGTTCGCTACTCGTCGCCGAGAGCGCGAAATCATCGGCGCACAGGATGATCTTCTTCATGTTGGGCGCGGTCCGTGAAAGGCCCAGAAGCGACCGAGCAGGAAGGTCACGCCCGCGACGGCCACCAACACCAACAACAGGGCTTCCCTGTAGCCGAGCTGGGTGAAGCGCAGCGTGAGGAAGTACAGGGCCTCGTTCAGACAGAATCCCAGGCACGACACCAGGAAAAAACGCGGCAACGCCTTGGCATGAGGGACGTGGCTGGCGTCGAATGTCCGGGTCCGGTGGCCCCAGTAACTGAGGGTAAAGGCCAGCAGGAACCCCAGGACATTGGCCTGCAGGGGGGCCAGGCCGGCGGGAACAAGCAACCCGGCGACCAGGGTGAAGTGCACGAACATCGCCAGCAAACCGACCACGCTGAACCAGAACAACTGTCGGCTCATTGACCAGCTCTCGGGCGATGTCGAGAAACCTGCCGAACCAGATAGGTAGGGCGCTGCTTCACCTCATCGAAGATGCGCCCGATGTACTCGCCCAGAATACCGACCGAAAACAGCTGCACGCCGCCGAGGAAGGTGATGGCTACCGACAGGGTCGGCCAGCCGGAAACCGGGTTTCCGAATAACAGGGTATGGCCCAGCTCCCAGCAGGCGTAGAGGATCGAGCACAGCGAGATGCAGCAACCAGCGAGCGTCCAGATGCGCAGCGGCATGTTGGAGAAGGCGGTGAGCCCCGTCATGCCGAGGGTCAGCAGGCGGCGGAAGTTGAAGCTGCTCTTGCCACCGCGTCGCTCTGCGGTCTCGCACTCCATCGCCAGCTGCGAGAAGCCGACCCAGTTGTAGAGCCCTTTCATGAAACGGTTTCGCTCGGGCATCTGCCGCAGGGCGTCCATCACACAGCGGTCCATCACCCGGAAGTCCTGGGTGTTCTCTGGAATGCGCTGAGGCGAGCCGAGGTTGACCAATATGTAGAAGGCGTGGGTGAAGAGGCGCTTTATCAGGCTCTCTCCGACACGGTCGGGGCGCACACCGTAGACCATGTCGTACCCTGCACGCCACTTTTCCAGAAATACCGGGACCATCTCTGGAGGGTGTTGGAAATCCCCGTCGATGAGTACCGCGACATCACCTTCGGCATGGTCGATGCCGGCGGTGAGCGCGATCTCCTTGCCGAAGTTTCGCGACAACTGCACCAGGACCACCGGCATCGAATCACATTCATCGAGCACCCGTAATGCGGTACCGTCGCGGCTGCCATCGTCCACCACCAGCAGCTCGTGACGGTAACCATGGTCGGTCAGCAAGCCATGCAGGGTGCGCAACAGGGCGCCGATGTTCTCCGCTTCGTTGAAGGCGGGAATTATGCAGCTGACGAGGGGGGACCTGGGACGTTCCCCGTTGCTGCAGGCCAGGCGATCAGGTTCTACGTAGGCATCCATCAGGGCATCTCCTTGCCAGTGGTTGGCGTCTCTTGCTCCGTGCGTGCATCGCCCAGGATCAGGACGGTGTCGCCCTTGACCTTGATCTCCGCCAGGCGCTCAAGCCTGCTTTGGAGTTCATTCGGCAACTCGGAGACATCCCCCGCGCTGACTGCGACGAAATTGCGCGCAGGGCCTAGCAGCCTCTTCAAAGCCTCGGCGTCATGAGTCGCGCGGGTGCGCCCCGATGAATAGAACTCCGAAGAGAACTCCCGCCGCTTGCTCCAGTAGATCAGCTGGCTGTCGGCGTCCGGCTGCAGGGCGTGCCATTGAGCGATGACGGCCTTCTGGGTGCGCAGCAGGCGCTCCGGAACCGCCGCCTGGAGCAAGATGAGGACGATGCCAAGCACCACCACGGCGATCGCCAGCCAGGGCAGCCGGGGAGGGGCGTCGTGCCGGCGGGTGCGGTTCCAGAGTTCGGCGAAGAGCAGGCAGGCAGCGGGCAGCATGGGCAGCGTGTAGGGAAAGATGATATTCCCTGACAGGCTGAAGAATGCCAGCGGCAAGCAGGCCCAGAGCAACAGGAAGGTCAACCAGCCGCCATCGTCGGCCGCCTGGGCCCGGGGCTGCTTGAGGCTGCGCCATATCCACAAGGGAGCGACCAGCGACCAGGGGAGCAGGGCGGCCACGGCGAACAGCCAGATCATCCCGTGCGGCGTGGCATGGGCGAAGCCGTATTTGTCACCTTGCCAGCCCGGGTCCAGGAAACGCTGCACATGCTCGCCCATGATGAAATAGTCGAGGAAGCCCGGCGTGCGTATCTCCGCCCAGATGTACCAGGGGACCGCCACCAGAGCTGCCAGCAGGGAGCCGCGGACCCAAGGAAGGCGTTGCCATAGTGGCAGCCATTGCCGACGCAGGAGCACCCAGAAGAAGAGCGGCATGCCGCTCAGCACAATGGCGATCGGCCCTTTTGCCAGCAACCCCAGACCAATGCCGAGGAAGAACGCGTAGCCCCAGATACCATCGCCATCCACCACGGCGCGCCAGAACGCGACCAGGATCAGGGTGGTGCAGAACACCAGGGCCGGGTCTGTCATCACCGCGCCGGCGGACACGAAAAAAAACAGGCTGCTGGCGAGCATCAGCACCGTGATAAGCGCCATGTCCCGGCCAGCCCGGCGAAAGACCAGCGACCCCACCAACCACAGCACACCCAATGACAGCAGCAGCGAAGGCAGCCGTACGGCGAACTCGGTCTGCCCCAGCAACCCCATGCTGAGCGCGGAGAGCCAGGTGGAAAGCGGCGGCTTGGCCCAGAAGGGAATGCCGTAGTCATGCAGCGGCGTTACCCAGTTGCCGGTTTCAAGCATCTTGCGGGCGATTTCGGCATAACGTGCTTCGGTGGTGTCGGTAAGGGGCACCCAGCCCATGAGCATCAGGCGCACCACCAGCAAGCCGTAGAGGGCACATAGGCTGATGCGTTGCCAGGCGAGGAGGGGAGAAGTAGTGGCGGTGGTGGAGTTGATACGTAGCATCCATGCGTTCCTATTCGATAGCCACGGAAGTGTTTGTCGTGGTGCCACGGCAGGCCGAGAACATGTCGAGCCCGCCCCGGTATTCACTGGTCTGTATCTGCAGCAGACCCAGAACAGAGTGGAAGAGATTGTCGTGGCTCAGCGCCTTGTCGCGTTCCATACGCAGGCATTCGAGATCCAGCCCGAAATCCTGCTGGTAGCTCTTGGAGAACCATGTTAGCAACGGCACGTGCTTTTGCTGGTCCGGGGCCAGCAGATAGGGCGTCCCGTGCAGGAAGAGGTTGTATTCGCCCAGGGATTCGCCGTGGTCGGAGAGGTAGATCATCGCTGTGTCGAAGCGGTCCTGGTTCCTGTTCAGCAGGTCGATCAGGCTCGACAGCAGGTAGTCGGTGTAGACCAGAGTGTTGTCGTAGGCATTGATGATGCTTTCCTGGCTGCAGTTGTTCAGGGCATTGCTGGTACATACCGGGCTGAATTTCTCGAACTGCTTCGGATAGCGCTTGAAGTACTCGGGCCCATGGCTGCCCACTTGGTGCAGGACGATCACCGAATCGTCCTTCATCTGGTCGATGTACTCCTGCAGGCCCGTGAGCAGGATTCCGTCATGACACTCGTCGGTGTTGCACAGCGCCGGGTCCTGCTCATGGCTCAGGTCCTGCAGCGCCACGCGATCACAAGTGCCCTTGCAGCCGGACTGATTGTCGCGCCAGGTAACCGCAAGGCCCGCGCGCTGGAGTACATCCAGCAGCCCTTCCTGGCTGCGGGCCTGGGCTGCGTCATAGCCGCTGCGCCCCATGTTGGAGAACATGCAGGGCACCGATACCGCCGTTTCTGTGCCACAGGAGCGCGCGTTGGCGAATGCAACGACGTCGGGCTGGGACTTCAGGGCAGGTGTCGTATCGCGTTCATAACCGAGGATGCCGAAGTTCTTCGCCCGGGCACTTTCGCCAATGACCAGCACGGTCAGGGACTTACGCTGGTGGGACTGCCAGGCAGGGGCCTTATGGGCATCGGTCGCGATAGGGCGCAGCGGTGCCTTGGCCACCGCCAGTTGTTCGCGCACGTAGCCGAACGAGGCGTTCAGGTAGTTGCTGGGCACCACCAGCAGCCGCAACTCGTGGTGGTTGCGGAAGAGGGAGGCCAGTCCTTGATAGTTGGCCAGGGCTACAACGCCAAGCACCACAAGTGAAGCGATGGCGATGGCCAACTTGCCCAGCAGTTCGCGCCCAAGCTTCTGATGCCTGACCGGTAACTTCCACAACAACCAAGACGGCAGTATTCCCAGGAGCACCACGAACAGAGCGAACTTCAGGGAGAGAAGTCCGCGGACCTCGTTCACGTCTGTTTCCATGACATTGCGCAGCATATTGGCGTCGATCAGTACGCCATACTGGCTCATGAAATAGGCGGCGCCGGAACTTGCCAGAAAGAGAGTTATCAGGAGGGGCTTGAAGACCCAGCGAAACGAGAACAGCACCAGAACAAAGTTGAAGATGGCCAGTACCATCACCCCGAATGCAATGCGCATAAGCATGCCACCAACATCGGACGGGACGATGTTGGCGATATGTTTCCACAGAGGGAAATTATAAAACGATAAAAATAGAGCGCTCGTCAGAAAGGCAAGCAGTTCAGGGCGAATCGAGATCTTCTTGAACATATCTATTAGGACTCATCGCGAGGCCGCATGCAGGCTGGCACTCCGTTCTGGAGAAAATTGGCGCATACGAACGCACTCGACGCATAGACCGGGTGCATCGCTATCTGATTGGTTCATGAAGCTGGCGTGAAGCGCTTACTTGATCGCTCATTTCAGCGGAAAACTTGAAACTTCGGCTTGCGCAAGAGCATCCAGCTCAGCCATCACTCGGGACAACAACTCATCGGGGCCGAGCGTATCGTCGAGCATCAGGTACGCTCTAGCCAGGACAGTCAGCGGGGCAACCCCGATGCAAGTGGAGATGAAGTCCAGATCGTCGATAGACACTGCCTTCTTTCCTTTCTCCAACACGCTGAGCGTGTGCTGGCTACGTCCGACCTCTGCCTGTGAAAAACCCTTGCTGATCCTGAACTCCTTCAGCGCCTTCCCCAGAGCCTTGGTGAGGTTGATCGACTCTTCATCGTTCGGTATCAAGAAACACTCCTTGGGCACAATACGGAGGGTTTGGTCGCTCCAGCACGCTCGAATAGTGAGAGAAGTAGTCTAAAATTCGGGGTATCAAAAAAACGTGAAAAATAAGTCAGCAGGATGTTGCATAACAAACAACACCTGGGGGGGGGGGAGGAGGATTATGTTTGGCCTGATGCCAAGCGGCTTGGACATGTCACGTCAAATCTTTTGATACACCACGCAGTATTTTTACATCTTCGTGCTCAGGGCGAACTCAACGATGTTGTCATGTATCGAAATGCAACTGGACGTTGGCGGACCAATATATTCAACGAAAACAGAGTTGGGCGGATTGACCACCCAGGAGCGGAGGTAATAGCCATGCGCTCTCACACACCGGGAATTATTGCCCCCGATTTTCAAAGCAAGCCATTTAACAAGGAGCGCCAAGTTGATTTCTCAGGCGCGGGCGAAGTTCGTATTCTTGGCGTTGTCTGTTTCTGTCGTAGTCATGGACCAGATCACGAAACATGTGGTGGACGCACTATTGGAATATTCTCAGTTACTTGAGCTTTTTCCCGCACTGGCTCTGCAATTTTCCTACAACACAGGCGCAGCTTTTGGGGGCTTCAATTGCTGCTTTCTGCTGTGACCATCGTCATAGGGCTGATCCGGCGAACGACCCAGCCCATGTACGTGTTTCTGGGGTTCGCATTGACTCTTGGTGGCGCCATGGGAAATCTGATCGATCGCCTGGTCTTTGGTCATGTCATTGAGTTCGTGTAGCTACATTGGCGCGACCACGGCCTGCCGATCCTCAATGACTCGATTTTCTCGCTCAAAGGTATCGTGGCCTCGGCACAAGTTGGAGAATAAGGTTGATGATCGTCGGTGGAGATAACCATCAATTGAAGGACGATTCGGTGATCGTCCTGCGACTGTGGGTGACTCTTAAATATTGTAATTATCCTATCTTATTGATTTTTTTATTAAAAAACCATATGTGTCTTTTATAGACTGTAAAAAACAACCTAGAATTTATTTTTTTACATTTTTCAAAGGCCAGCTACGCTCATAACGAACTGTGATCTATCGAAGGATTCAGGGAGGGCGCATGGGGCAAATATTGCTGCGGGAGGGCTTGGTTGTCGTCGCGAGGGGGCATGTTGCAACAGTTAATAAATGTCTTCCCAACTTGACGGTCGAGGTTGTCCTAAAAAAAAGCAGTGAAAAGTTAGTTGTCGACATTGACGAAATTGAGCATTTGCCTTCAAGGGATGAGGATAATATTAATCTGCTTCAAGTTGAGTCGCTATCAAGCGAGTCGGTAGTGCCTCTGGAGGAGTTGCAGGCCGCTCAGTCACAGTTCGACTTAATAAAGAGATACTTGGCAAAAGAACTCAACTTGGCTCAGGCGCTAGAGCAAGCAGGCGTCTCAAATGGTACCTTTTATAGAAACATTAAGTTTTATGATGAGGAAATTGGTCCAGCGTCTCTGCTAAGGATGAAGAGAGGGAATAAGAAAGGCTCAAGAAGACTCATTAAAGATGTCGATGACGTAATAAAGCAGGCAATCAAAGAGGCGTACATAGGAAAGTCGGCAACCATAGCTGCGGTTTTTCGCAAGGCGGAAGAGTTATCCATTAGGCTTGGTTTAAAGCCACCTTCTCGATCGGCAATATCTGCACGGCTCAAAGATATACCTGAGAAAGAGCGTCATCTGAGAAAGCATGGGCATGAGGCGACGAGTCAAAAATATGCAGCAAGACCAGGTAAAAAGGAAATTCATCTGCCGCTTGAATGGGTGCAGATGGATCATACCAGAGTAGATCTGATATTGGTCGATCAAATTACACGCCGACCAATAGGCAGGCCCTGGTTAACTGTCCTCATTGATGTCAAGACCAGGGTTATTCTTGGTTATTATCTAAGTCTATACCCGCCATCTAGCCTCTCTGTTGCCTGTGCTGTAGCGCATGCCGCACTTCCTAAAAATCAATTCCTTAAAAGACTGGGAGTGAGCGCAGGTCTACATCCATATTATGGGGTCCCAAAACTCTTGCACATGGATAACGCAAGTGAGTTCAAGACCGTTAAATTTCAGCGTGCATGTGTGCTACACAAAATTGGCTTGAAATGGCGACCAATTGGGGCAAAGCATTATGGAGGTCATGTTGAGCGTTTGATCGGCACACTGATGACCGATTATGTGCACTTCTTGCCCGGTACTACTCACTCCAATCCTGTTAGTCGCAGAGGTTATGATAGTGAGAAAAATTCTGCACTGACCTTCAAGGAGTTTTGCCAATGGTTTGCAGGGCAGGTCGCTATTTATCATGGGCGTAAGCATAAAGGGCTGGGCCGCTCTCCTGCGGCGGAGTGGAAGTCGCATTTTGTTGATTCCGAAAACAACGTTACTCATCCTCCGATAATTTCCGATTCGTGGACGTTTCGCCTTGACTTCATGCCGGAGATGAGTCGGAAAATCCACCCCCAAGGCGTGACTCTAAATGGTAAATGGTACTGGAGTCCTGGATTAACTCCCCATATAGGTAGAGAGAGAGTGGTCATTAAGTACGATCCGCACTCAATGGCGACAATATGGGCAAGGTTGGATGGAGGATATATTCCGCTGTACTTTTCTGATGTGACGACCAGTGACTTTGCATATGAGGAACACAGGGCGCTATTGAAGTTTAGGCGAAAAGAAGGCGTCACACCAGATGGAGCATTGGAAGATCATGCTTTGATAGATGTGATAAAAGAAAATGCGCAGATAGTGAAGGGAGCGATAACGAAGACAAAGCGAGCGAGAAAAATAATTGCTGCCAAATTCGAGCATGAGACCAGCACGTGGATCGCTGACGAGACTATATCAGCGACTGCTCCAGATAGGTCAGATGTAGAAATCAAAAAACCTGACTACTCGAAAAAGGCGACGCCCTATTCTAGGAGGTCTTGATGAGTTCTTATGAGCACTTAACGGAGAGCGCTAGGGAATTGGCATGTTCATCTGACGACATGCGGTTGGCCGCTATACAGCGAGATAGTTTTTACATTGACCACCCTCAATCAAATAGCATTTTAAAGATGGTTGAAAATGTACTGGCCGTTCCTAGAAGAATGCAGGCGCCGTGTATGATTGTAACCGGTGCTCCTGGCGCCGGTAAAAGCTCAATCATTCAGCAGATAAGGAATTCTGAAGCACTCTCTAACCAAATTGTCTTTCTAGACATGGTTGCGAACCCATTTAATCTAAAATTTGGTGAGTTGCTTGTTTCGGCACTAGGCCTCCCTCATGGGCTGATTAAGTTCGGACACCCCAGAAAAGCCACGCTTCCGGCGGAGCTAGCCGAAGTGATAAAATTGAGAAAAATAAAGGCTCTGATTATAGATGAACTGCACGAGTCAATGCTGGTGGCGAGGCCAGAGCAACTTAAAAATTTGTCCATTATGAAGTCGCTATCCAATAATACTTATGGATTATCAATAATAGGTTTCGGTATTGATCTCGCTAGGAACGCTTTGAGTATGGATGAACAGTTCTCTAGGCGATTTTATAGCGTCCAGATTGATGACTGGAGAGAAAGCGAGTCTTTTAGATCGTTTCTGGCGGGGGTTGAGCAAAATCTACCATTAAGAAGGCCGTCAAACCTTGATGGCGCTGAGGTTATTGGGTTTCTTTTAGAGAATACCAGTGGGCGAATGGACTCTATTATGAACTCAATTAAATCTGCTGCATGCTACGCAGTAAAGTCGGGAGAGGAACGCATCACCATAGGCACTTTGGTAAAAGCCATTTCGACGCCGTGGAGTTACTAATGCGCCTCCTAAATTTATGCCCCGCCAGCGTGGACGAGTGCTTTTCATCCTGGATATATAGATGCATGATAAAGTTTCCTTGGGTGAAGTTCTCATTGGAAGGAGTCAGTGTAAAGGGTGAGTGTGATAGGCATGGTGAATTAGTTTATGAGGATCCGGATTTTGACATCGGCTCTAGCTATGTCCAGGATGTTATATCGAGGTTGAATCTCGCTGAGGATGACTATTTGCGATTCTTTGATAAGAAGCCTGGCAAGCTCTTGTCATGGCAAAGCCGTCGATTTTACTGTCAAGATTGTATAATAGATGACATTAAAAATAATATTCTTCCATGTTGGCGGCGGAGCTGGTGCAGTGCCGTTTGCGTATTCTGTTCGTTCCATGAGAAAAAGTTGTCGAGTATTAGGTTTAACTGTGATCCTATTGGTAGAGGTTGGCGAGCATTCTCTGAGTTTTCGCAATACCCCTACCATCAATATCAAGGTACTAGAAACTATAATCTGTGGGAGAGCGAGAGTCTGCAGGAAGCTCTTTATGATCTTGCTATCCAAGTATTTGAGTGGTATGGCTCTAGCGAAGAGGCGAGGGTGGATAGTGCGGGTGCTGATGCTGCCTCAACTGCATACTTTGATCTTGTTTTTGAGTTATTGACACAGGCTCCCAGCCTCCATAATTCAGGCGGCCTGTCTTGGTCGTTTACGTTTGCTTTTAAGCTGAGACTAGGGCGTTATCGAAAAGATTATTCTTGGTTGCTTGAGAATGGCGTTAATGAGGTTGATATAAATCAAAGGATTTGTGGGGTAATTTTAGCTGGTAAGGTGCTTGGGATTCTCTCTGATGAAGAGGTTGGGCGTCTTGATTGCATGGTGGATGATTTGTTTCCTTATTTCGGTCTCAGCAACCTAGAACTAGGGTTTACATGTGCAAATTATAGTTCTATTGGCGATTATGATTATCTTCTGTCTAGGATTGGTCGGCTTCCACACTCAAGCCAGACGCGTTTTGATGGCTTTGTTGCAGGTTTGACCCCTGAAATGTAAGTAGCTCTGAAGGAAATAAATTTCTCGTCATTGGCGGCCGACATGTGAGGATGGCGTGCTAGCAATCCAACGCAATTAGCATCCACTTCGGTATTTTACTGGTCATCAATTTGATTAAGTCGTCAGGCCTAAGCGCTTTCTTAATCGCAGCAGTACATTCTGGAGTAGCGCCTTCTTTGCCGAGATAAAACAGTGCACTGATAGCCATCCCCGCCTCAGTCCCGGCATGCTGCATCACCATCGGGGCCGCATGTATCAGTCGGACTTCAGCTTTACCTATGAATACTGAACGGCTGGCTCCGTTGGTGTAATAGATTGGAATGAGCGGCATCTGGGTACTGAGCCCAAACCTCCTGACGGCATTGGCACCATGGATCTGTAAAGACAGGTGCTTCTGCCTGGCAATTACGCTGATCAATTCCCAGAGATTGGGACGAGCCCTCGCAACGTAAAGTCCGGGTTTTGGTCGCATATAAATCCCACGATACACCCGTTCGAGCTCGCCTCGGTTGACCAGTCGAGCTATTGCTTTGGATACGGCGTTTTTCGTTCCAAACCCTGTGAAATGGCTAATGCTGAACGGCTGCCCTTTAGGTAGGCGCTTGACTCGTTGCGCAATCCGGGCGGATACCGACTGGGCTAAATCAGTGCTGAGCATCGTGGCGTTCACGCCTATAGCGTGAAGTCTAACGACGAACTGAAAAACGGCTGATGGAACGCAATCACCCTTCGCCGATATTCATCATCTTGAGCGTCGTTTACTAGGCACTCTTCGAGGCGCCCTAGCGAGAAAACTTGATCGGCGGACGGGTAGTGTCTAAGCAGGCTTTTCGCATAGCTGCGAATGTCATCAGGTAGCTCGGTGTTGCGAGAGAGGTCGCGGAGAAAAGCTTCGGTATTGACGACACTCCGGGTTCTTTCATGCGGCAGGGTCAAAGCGGCTACCTCCTTATTCAGTTATTCCAATCTACGAGACCAGAACGGGCAAGCCGCGCGCTTACCCCTAATTTGTCCGCGATTCGTCGTGGTGCGGCTGATGGCTTTTCAACCCTACAACCAGTTCTTTCCCCAGTAGTTGTCTTTGCTGACCAGACCAAAATCTTCAGAAGCAAAAGGCTGCTCATCATCGAACATGCCATTGACCATACGCTCCCGACGCAACCCGCTCAGCACCCTGAAAAAGCAGGGCTCACAGAGATGAATCCGGTAGTGCTCCCCATCATGCTGGGAGCCATATCCCCATTGGGCTTCAAGCTTGCCGTATTGGGGGGCATAGCCGGGGATACTCGTTCCAGAGCGGCACACGTCGCAGATCACATCCTCAACCACATCGACCAGTGCCTGCGACTTACTCTCCATGCACACCTCACGATTACGTTCCACACGACGGCTGGTTATGGATTCATGAACACCAACATCATTGGATCAGCCTCGACTGGCTGAGCATCAAAAACAAGCCAGTAGCTGCTGCCGATAATGCTGGGAAAAGCTGACCTGGTAAGCGGGCTCAATTGCAAAGCCGCCCAGCGAAATCATGTTCGTAGGCTGCGATCCAATTCCCGATTCTGCACCACCTAACCCCGCACCGTCGAAACCGTCGACATGACCCAAAGTGCCCACCGGCTCAGGCCTGGAGCCTGGAGTAAAACCAGGCATCTGCACATCGCTCAAAACTGCCAGGTCATCAGGCAGGTCATCCGAAATTCGCTCCGCAAAACCCTGAAGCGTTGGCTCCGCCAACATGAATAACCATGCCTGGTCGTCGGACTCACCTGTGCGCCGCAGCACTCGCCCCAGTACTTGCCGGTAGTGCAGTTCGGTGCGGATACGGCTGAGATAGCAGCACACTTGCAGGCGGGGAATGTCGGTGCCTTCGCTGATCATTCCGACGGCCACAATCCAGCGGCAGGCGCTGCTCCGGAATGCATTGATCACTTGCTGCGCATCCGGGGTTTTGTTGGTCACGATGCGGCACTCTTCACCCATTGCTTCTAGAGCCAGTGCAACTTGCTGGGCGTGTTCGATGTCGGTGGCCACCACCAAACCAGCGGCATCAGGTTTGATCTGGCGTAGCTCGTTCAGCTTGCTGCAGCCAAGATCGAGGATTGGATTGATCACCTCGTCATGACGCAGAAGTTCCTCATAGGTGACAGGTGACTCCCCTAAGAGCTTGGCGATGCTGGGAAACAGCCTCACGGAGCTATCCGCGCCAAGCTCTTCCGTAAGTTTCACCTTCTGATTGTCGAGCAACACTATGCGAGGTGATCGGCACACGTCGTCGGCAATGGCATCTTTCAAGCCATAACGGTAATCACAGATCAAATGCCCCTCGGGCGAAGAGTAACGAGCCAATGCGATGGCCTTATCGTCCGAACGCCAGGGCGTGCCAGACAGGGCCAACGTGAAGGCAGCCCGATCCTGTATCCGATGCAGTATCTGCTGCCCCCAGGCATTACTGAGCAGCGGATCGTGGCCGGCGCAATGGTGGATCTCATCGAAGACCACGAACACCCGGTAGTCATAAAGCAGCTGCCAGAATCCCTCATCACGGTATTCCATGGCCTGATAGGTATAAGCCGCACCCGCGGCACCTATCCGGCCGTCGAGACGCCTGCCTAGCACAGCCGCAAAGGTCGAACGAAAACCCTCCACGACCTGGCAGGACGGCGCAAAGCACAGCACCAAATCGATTCTGTCCTGCTCAAGCAGTCGGCTGGCCAGTTCTGCAGCCATGCGCGTCTTTCCGGCTCCCGGCGTTGCCTGGCAGAAGAAATGCGGCGTGACGGTAAAGTGCTCCAACGCCCGAGTGATGCAGCTGTTCTGCCAGCTGCGTAGCGAGCTGCTCATCGTGGTGCAGCGAGCGTTTTGAGGGTCTTTTCGATGGCGCGCAGATGCCCCAAGAGGCGAGAGCTGCGATCCCTGGCTTCCAGATAATCGCCTTCAACCTTGCCCCGCAAATGTGGCATCTCATCCAGAAGCAACTTGAATCGCTCTGCCTCACCCATTGAAGAAAGGAAATCCAGACGGATCTCCTTATGGAGTGCCTCCAGCTGCTGATCCGTATTGGCTGAAGATTGAAGCGGCAGAGCTTCCACGTCGCGTACGGCTGTGTCCTGCTCAGCCCCCCCTGCAGACATAAGACTGTTTTCAAAACCGTTGTCGATCAGCTCAAGTTGAAGATGTGCTGGGGTAGGCAGCAGGTGGTAGACCTGCCCCCGTACGCGGCGCTCTTCGTCATGCACTAACCAACCTATGCGTAACATCCGGCGCATCTGTTCATACACATAGCGGCGTACATCACCGATGCGATAGGTCATGCCATCCAGGTGCTTGGCGTAGGCATCGCGCAGTTCACGAATTGTGAACCGTGTGCGGCCTTCCTCCTGAAGCAGCTCATACAGCCGCCTGTCGAAGATGAACGAGGCTGATTTCATTGCGGCACCAGAGAAGATAGCGCGAAAAATACGGATTATAATCCGTGGCTCGTGCGTCCGTAAACGCATGATATTGCCGTCTCAGCGGAATTGAGACGGTCATGGATAAGTTGGCGAAAGCGTTGGGCGAACGCATCCGAGCGCAGAGAAAGGCCTGCCGGATTTCTCAGGATGCCCTGGCGCTGGCCTGCAGCATCGACCGCAGCTACATGGGGCGGATCGAGCGGGGTGAAGTAAGCATCACCGTAGAGAAGCTATATCGAATTGCACGCCAGCTTGCCTGTGACCCTGCTTACCTGCTACCGAAGTTGTCCGAACTTAAACCAACCTGAACGATCCTGGATTAACAGTCGCAACTGGCCTCCGCGCCACGAGGCGAGTGATCCGCGCGGTTTGCCGGCCTAGTCGTTTCAGTCAGCTTTGCTTTTTTGCTGGCGGAGTCGATTTATCTACTGCCGCGGTTGCGCGCTGGGCTCTGCGCGACTGCCGAGGAGGCTCTTGCCTGACCTTGGCCTTGCTCAAGCTGTCCAGTTCGCTCTGTAGATTCTGATTGCGTTGCTCCAGGACCAACTTGACGGCTTCTGACGCGCTGAACTGGCTCTGCAGAGCTTCCAGAACCTGAGCTTTCTGATCCAGCAGACGTTGCTGGGCCTGCTGGTCCCTGTGCAACTGCCTTGCTTCGGTGAGAAGGCGCGCGTTGTCGCGATTCAGTTGGGTCAGCTCGTCCTGCTTGACGATTAACGTCTGCTGCAACTGACGTACTTCCAACTGCAACTGCTGCACCTGCGACTCGTGCCGGCGCTGCTCCTGCTCTCGCTGTTCCTTGTTGGCCTGGCGATAGTGCTCCAGGGCATCGCGAGCATGTTGATGCTTATCTTCCAACGAGCGAATCTGCTCTTCGCGGTCCCGCAGGCGCGCTTCGTGGTCGTGGTTGGCTTGCTGCAGGCGGGCATTCTCTATATCGGACTGCTGGCGGTGCTGCTGCTCCTGCTGCAGTGCTTGCTGGGCGGCTTGGAGCTGCTCCGTGAACCCAGCGCACTGACCTTCCAACTGCTGGACACGGCTTTCGGCCAGCCGGGCCTGGTTCTGGTAATCGAGCCGTTCGAGTGCCAGTTGCTCGCGCTCCTGAGCTACGTCGGCCTTTGCTTCCTCCTTGAGCTGATCCGCCAACTGGGCCACTAGGTTGGCCAGCTGTTCGCTGAGCGGCATTGCAGTCGCATTCCGGCCGTGGTCTGCGTCTTCGAGTTCTTTCAGGTAGCGATGAATGGTGGTTTTCGAGCCGGTATTGCCCAGTTCGACCCGTACCGCGTCGATGCTGGGGTTCTCGCCCCGCGCCAGGATGGCCTGCCGTGCCTTCTGAACCAGCGCCTTGTTGATGCCGCCACGGGCCATGGTCTGCTCCTACGATTTCGTAGTGGATTACATACCATGTATTTACATATTAAATTTGATTGATGTAAAGCCAGTTAGAAGCAAATAAATCAGATAAAATAATGGAGGCTTATTCAATTAGATCGGCACAAGCGGTCGCTTACCTGCCGTTTTCCAGTACACAAAGGGCGTTTCGAACGATGAAAGACGTCGAGCGTTATCTGCAAGCCGGTACGCGGGAAAACACTCGCCGCAGCTATCAGCAGGCTGTCGAGCACTTCGAGGTGTCCTGGGGCGGTTTCCTGCCGGCGACCGGCGACAGCATCGTGCGCTACCTGGTGGACTACGCCGACACCCTGAGTCTAAGTACGCTGAAGCAGCGTCTAGCCGCGCTGGCCCAGTGGCATATCACCCAAGGGTTCCCTGATCCGACTAAGACCCCCACGGTGCGTCAGGTGCTCAAAGGCATCCGCACCTTGCATCCGGCACAAACCAAACAGGCTGCCCCGTTGCAGTTGCTGCATCTGGAACAGGCGGTTCAGTGGTTGAACCAGGAAGCCGAACGGGCTCAGCAGTCTGGCAATTTGGCAAGCCTGCTGCGGTGCCGGCGCGATGTGGCGCTGCTATTGATCGGCTTCTGGCGGGGTTTTCGCAGCGACGAACTCTGTAGACTGCAGGTCGAGCATATCCAGGCCGAAGCCGGTGCTGGCATGCGACTATTCCTGCCGCAGAGCAAGGGTGACCGGGAAAACCTCGGCACGACCCATTACGCACCGGCCCTGAAACGCCTCTGCCCAGTACAGGCCTATCTCGACTGGATCAGTGTCGCCGGCATCGCCCGCGGCGCAGTGTTCTGTCGCCTGGATCGTTGGGGGCATCTGGGCAGCGAGGCCCTACACCCCGGCAGCCTGATCAGCTTGTTGCGCCAAATCCTGCAAGGCGCAGGTATCTCGACCGAGCAATACACTAGTCATTCGTTGCGCCGAGGCTTCGCGACGTGGGCCACCGCTAACGGCTGGGATCTAAAAGCCCTGATGACCTACGTGGGCTGGAAAGATATCAAGTCAGCCATGCGTTACATCGATCCTGCTATTTCCTTTGGCGGTCTGGCGGCTAACTCCGCCCTTGAAATTAATACTGGCACTTTGACTGAGCTGCCAGCTTCTCACTAACATCGACGCAGAACAGGAGTGACTGTGCAATGAGTACACAGACAAGCATCGAATGGACGGAAATGACGTGGAACCCTGTAGTGGGATGCACCAAAGTTTCGCCTGGCTGCAAACACTGCTACGCCGAGAACATGGCACACCGTTTACAGGCGATGGGAACGCCCGGCTACGAAAACGGCTTTCGCTTGAGCCTACGGCCGGAGAAATTGCAGGAGCCATTGCTGCGCAAGAAGCCGACCATCTACTTTGTAAACTCAATGTCCGACCTATTTCACGAGCACGTACCGGACGACTACATCGATCAAGTTTTCGAGGTAATTCAGAAGGCCTCTCAACACACCTTCCAGATTCTCACTAAGCGTGCCGAACGCCTGGCCACCTATTTCAGTAAGCGGACACCACCTGCCAATGCGTGGCTGGGGGTGTCGGTCGAGGATCGCGAATATGGCGTGCCTCGGATTGACTGTTTACGCCGGGTAGACGCCACGATTCGCTTCCTCTCTGCGGAGCCACTGCTGGAGGATTTGGGGGAACTGGACTTGACCGATATTCATTGGGTCATTGTCGGTGGCGAGTCTGGCCCAAAGGCCCGACTGATGAAGCAGGAGTGGGTAGACAATATCCATAGTCAGTGCGACGCCTCTGGCTCTGCCTTTTTCTTCAAGCAATGGGGCGGCTGGGGCGCTGATGGCGTGAAGCGTTCGAAGAAAGCCAATGGCCGGCTGTTGAACGGCAAAATCTGGGATGAGATCCCGCTGCTCAACCTCGCCTAATATCGGCACAAGGAATACGAGATGGCCAAGGATGACGAGAAGTACCGTTGGGATTGGGCCGCACAGAGCTTCCCTACCATTGATCCGCACAGCAAGATCAAACATCAGATCATCGATGAGTACATCCAGACTTACATTGATGTGCTGATGCGAAACCAATTGATGCCGGAGCTGGGTTTGTCCATCGTCGATGGCTTTAGCGGCGGTGGTATTTACCATGATGGCGCCGGAGGAAAGCACTTCGGCTCTCCAGTGATTGCTCTGGAAGCAATTCAGGCCTCGGAGGTGCGCAACAACCTGGAACGCATCAAGCCGCGGCCCATACGTTCGCAGCACTACTTTGTGGATGTGAAACCCGAGAATATTGCCTGTCTGCATGCTGTTTTGGCTTCGCGAGGCCATGCCGCTCGAGTAGGCCAAGATGTGCACCTGCATAGCGCCGAGTTCATCCAGGCATTACCAACCATCGCCCAGAAGCTCAAATACTTCGGTAAAGGTGAGCGAGTTCTTTTTCTGCTGGATCAGTACGGATACGGCGACGTACCGTTCCCTAGGATCAAATGGATTTTCGAGAATCTCAGTAATGCGGAGGTTCTGCTCACCTTCAACGTTGATTTTCTGGTCACGTACCTAGCAGACCGACAAGCGAACCGTAAGGCGATTTCTAATATTGGCTTGGATCATCATGTGCCCTGGGGCACGCTGAAAGAACTGAAGGCGCATCAGCCTCGGAACTGGCAATACATCATCCAGCGCTTTCTGTCGGAGGGAATCAAGCAGGAAAGCGGCGCGGAGTACATGACGGTCTTCTTCATCCGTCCTGCCGGCAACAACCCGATGGCCTACTGGTTTATCCATCTGGCGAATAACTACCGCGCCAACGATGTCATGAAGAAGATTCACTGGAAGTACGGCAATAACTTTTCCCACATGCTGTCACCTTCAAGCTTCTTCGGATACGACGCCAATCGGGATATCGCCGTGACAGGGCAGCCCGATCTTCTGTTGGATGAACATCATTTCGATGATGCGACTGATGACCGCATCCGTAGCGAGCTCTCGGAACTTCTGCCCAAACAGGTCTACGAGCTCGAACGTCAGCCGTTCCTTGGGCTGATGAGCGGATTGACCAATTACACTATGGCGGACGAGCTCCGAGTAAAGCAGGCGCTGGACATCGCTGTCGCTACCGGTGACCTTTTGGCGGTCGACAAGAACGGTAAAACAAAGCGCCGCAAGGGCACGAGCATCAAGTCTACAGATATCCTGATAGCTCCGCCGCAGAGACCCATCTTCTATCTGCCTCCACTAAGAAAGCCCGAGTCAAAAGGCTGAGCTTTGAGATCAATGGCAATCAATACGGCCCCGAGCTGTACCGGCCAGAGAACAGCTCGTGTGCGATGCAACAGGGTTCTCCCTCCCGTTTAATTTCATCACGGTCTAGGCTCTTACTCGGGCAATCGGCCACTCGCTACGTTCGGGAACACGGGGTAGCTGTCGATCCAGATAATCAGGCTTTCAATGCCAGGATTCGGCGCGCACCATTCAGTACGATGAGGCCAACGACCGTACCAATCACCAAATCTGGATAGGGAGAGCCTGTCCACGCCACCAGAGCTCCTGCAGCGATAACACCAATATTCGCAAGCACATCGTTGGCCGAAAAAATCCAACTCGCTTTCATGTGTGCACCGCCTTCGCGATGGCCATAGATCATCAACAGACAGCTGACGTTCGCGACGAGTGCAACTAAGCCAATCCCCATCATCAGCATCGACTCAGGTTCGCTGCCATACATGAAGCGTCTAACCACCTCCACGAGTACCCCCAGAGCCAACACGATCTGGAAGATACCCGCCAGGTGCGCAGCGCGAACCTGCAACCGCGCAGCTCGACCGACCGCAAAGAGAGCCAGGCCATAGACGGCTGCATCAGCAAACATGTCCAGCGAGTCGGCGATCAGGCCCGTCGACTGAGCGATCAAGCCTGCGCCCAGCTCGATGACAAACATCGCAGCATTGATACCGAGCAAGATTTTGAGCGTGCCGGCCTCCTTGGAAGCAGTCAGCTCTTCACTGGCGCTATTGGCCGAAGCTGCTTCCTGGCTGGCCGGTTGAGTACCGAGCAATGTTGCCCCTAAACCAAGTGATTCCAGCTTGGTCGCGATCTGGTCAACCGGACCGTCATGGAAAGCGCGTACCTGTCTGCTGCTCAGATCAAAGGACAACGAATTGAGCTCAGGAAAGCCATTGAGCGCGAGCCGAATCATGCGCTCTTCTGAAGGGCAATCCATCTTCGGCACAGAAAAACTGCTGACCCAAGTCCCTTCATTCGAAGGCGCGGTTGCCGCTTCAGTGGTTGCCGGCTCAGGGCCACAGCCACAGGATTTATCACAAGAAGTCATGACTCGCCTCTCCTATAGGACTTGATTCTACCGATTAAAAACCATGTAGTGGCTATAGGGTCAAGCCTGGATATACTGGCTTTTTTACCAAGGGACAGACCATGCGCATCGGTCAACTTGCACAGCAGACAGGAGTGGACACTCAGACGATTCGTTTTTATGAACGTCAGGGACTGCTTCCACCGCCCGAACGCGAGGACAATGGCTATCGAACCTATAAAGCAGGCCATGCGGACAAACTGCTGTTCATTCGCCGATGCCGCTCTTTTGGCATGTCACTGGAAGAAATTGGTGTTTTGCAGAGCTATCAGGAACAGCCGCAGCAACCCTGCGTTGCGGTCAATGAGCTCCTTGATAGACATATCGCACAGGTAAGGGCTCAGATCGCATCCTTACATGCTCTCGAAAACCAGCTGGTGACGTTGCGAGGTTGCTGCGATAACGAACGACAAAGTCTGGACTGCGGGATACTTTCGGGCCTGCTGGGGGGCGACAAACCTCTTTCGTAATCCGGCATAAAGTCATTTTTGCGTCGTCTTGAATCGCCCATAGCGCTTGACCCTATAGCAGCTATAGGGTGTTCACTCGGGCATCTACTGCGTAAGTGAGATCCAGATGAATACCGCTCTCAGCATTGCCATTGATGAGGCCTTCTTCCAGGCTAGGAAAGCACTTAATGAAGAGGCGCCAACCGAGGCTTTCTCCTGGCTGGAGCGAGCCCACATATTGAGCCAGCGAATGCCTATTCTTCATGCTCAGAGCCATTGGCTGATGCTGAGGGCCGGCTGGCAGTTGCGCGACTTACGAAAGGTGCTCAGCCAAGTACCGCGAATCATGGCGGCCCTGCTGTTCTCGAAGATCTGGGTGCCGCTCGGAAACAGCGGGCGCGCCAGGGTCAGTGCTTTTGCGCCGATGCCTATTTCACCGGAGCTGCAGCGACTTCTTCAAGGAGAAATGCAATGAGGTCGTCTCCTAGATCACCTCTTGTTGCTCCTGGGTTCTGGTGGATGCTATCGCTAGCCATTGCCTCGGCCGACCTAGCGTTGAAAAGCGCAATTACGGGTTCGCTCCCGGTCGGCACCGTGATTCCTCTCACCCCGTTCTTCAACCTGGTTCACTTCTGGAATACCGGTGCAGCGTTCAGCTTCCTGGCTGACGCGGGTGGTTGGCAGCGTTACTTCTTCATTGTCATAGCTTTGGTCGTTTCGATCGTGCTGGCTCTGATATTGCGTAAACGCAGAGCCAAAAGCGAAGCCCTAGGCTATAGCCTTATCTTGGGCGGGGCAGTTGGGAATCTGATTGATCGCGCATTTCGAGGCCATGTAATCGACTACCTGGATTTTTACTGGCTGTCCTGGCATTGGCCTGCGTTTAACCTGGCGGATATTGCTATCGTCGGTGGCGCCGCCATGTTGATCCTGAGCAGTTTGCTAAGCCCAAATGCGGAAGCCGGCCGAGTCAACGAATGAAAGGCTCGCTCTCAACGGATACCGTACGCTGGGCAGGCCAGGCCTGGATAGGGCCCGGCATCGGCATCTTTCATGGCCGTGCCGGCCACCAGGAGTGGCACCACCATCAGGCGCATCAGATTTCAGTGGGCCTCGATTCACCTGTATCGGTTGAAACCCCGTTGGGCATTCAAACAGGGGCTGCCATCTTCATCGCCGCGGGCCTGAAACACCGGATCAGTGCTGGTCGAGTGCTGTCGATCTATCTGGATGCACTATCCGATGAAGCCCCAACTATGCGGGGTACCGAAGAAGCAAGGGTAGTCGTGATCGCCCCGGCGGACGTAGTAGCGATTATCGATATGCTGCGCGAGACAGGACATACCGCTCTCCAGGTTAGGACGGGGGTGCGCCAGGCACTGCGGCTACCCGATCCACCGATTCCAGATCCTCGCTTGACAAAGGTGATTGAAGCGCTGCATAGAGGCCAAATGAGGCGCGAAGAAATGGCCGCGTTGGTGCATTTATCCCCTACACGGTTTTCCCATTGGTTCGTGGAACAGACAGGCTTGCCGCTGCGCAGCTATGCGAAATGGTTACGTCTCACACAAGCCCTACAGCACCTAGCCAAAGGGGGTCTACTCACTGAAGCGGCCCATGAGGCGGGCTTTTCTGACTCGGCACATTTCTCCCGGACATTCCGGGCACTGCTGGGCATCGATCCTTCCTCCGCCCTGGCTGAAGTCGATCTTCAGGGGTCGTAGCTCTTTCGTTCAAGCCGAAAGCGGACCTTCCCACATACAGTCATGGCTCCCTACTCAGGAGCTGAGCGATGTCTATTCCCTTGCGATTCGCCATACGGTGGCTGAGCTATCCACTTGTGTTTGGCGGCTGTGCCTCCTTCATGATTTGGGCGCTGTATGCAGGTATACCGTATTGGCCCACCACACCCATAGTCGCCGCGGCGGGGCTGCTACTCATTGCTGGCTTGGAGCGCATCCAGCCTTTTCGGCGAGCCTGGCTGGAAGATCATCAGGACACCCTGACGGATCTGCTGCACATGCTGGTGAACCTGTCTGTCATTCAATTTACTGCAGAATTTCTGGCTAAGTTAGGCGATGCGGTACCGGCTTCGGTTCGGCTCTTTCCGATCGAGAGCCCATTGTGGCTGCA
Source organism: Pseudomonas sp. No.21 (assembly GCF_054558415.1). NCBI lineage: Bacteria > Pseudomonadati > Pseudomonadota > Gammaproteobacteria > Pseudomonadales > Pseudomonadaceae > Pseudomonas > Pseudomonas sp. No.21. The sequence continues at coordinate 138,665 of NZ_BAAJNO010000008.1, read as the reverse complement.
ATTGCTACTAGTCGCCGCCGTGCTCGACTTGAGCCTGTATGTGATGCACCGCATCAGCCACCGGGTGCATTGGCTGTGGCGCTTTCACATGATCCATCACAGCGCTGAGCGGCTCTACTGGATGAACGGAGAACGTCGACATCCTCTGCATGCGGCGTTGATGGCCGGGCCGGGGCTGGTGGTTTTGCTCATATCTGGAGCTCCGTCTGCCGTAGTCGCAACGTGGTTTGGGATCCTAACCGTCCATCTGGCCTTTCAGCATTCGAACCTGGACTACAGCGTGGGTTGGCTGCGGCATGTGCTAGGGGTTGCTGAGGTCCATCGTTGGCACCATAAGCGCGACTTCGAAGACGCTCAGGTCAACTTCGGTGAGTTTTCAACTGTGTGGGATCAGATGTTTGGAACCTTCTACGACAGCGCCGGGAAGCTGGGCGAGGCTGAGGTTGGATTGCATGAAAAGGACTACCCCAGAAATTATTTCGGGCAATTTATTGATCCTGTTCATCCAACATCTGCTTACCCGGCCGGTCACAATTCTTCAGAGCAGGATGAAATCCGCAACACGTAGCTAGAACGGGTGGAGTCAGCAATGCCAAACATACCGCGTGACACCGGATTGGACAGTACTTGGGCCTTTTTGCCAGATCCCTACCGATTTATCTCCACGCGCAGTAAGTTTCATCAATCGCCTGTGTTTCAAACTCGCTTGATATTACAGAAAACTCTGTGCCTAACAGGTGCCGAAGCTGCTCGCTTGATTTGCGACCCTGACCGATTCGTTCGCCAGAACGCTGCGCCCAAGCGACTGCAAAAAACCTTATTCGGACAAGACGGTGTCCAAGGTTTGGACGGTGATCCTGTCATGGTGGGGTTGTAGGTTAAGTGGGCCAAACAGTAAGCATCAGGCACTCCTAAAGCGCCACGGCCTTGGCTTTGGAGTTGGAAGTTGACTGCTCGCCACTAGCCCTGACAATGCAACGGGACTGGGCTGAGAGCGACTCTAACTGGACGCAAAAAAGAAGCCGCCCGAAGGCGGCACTGAGCGACAGATGGATGACCTTTCTGAACACTCGGATTCTTGGTCCGATTACTTCTTCAGCGATTGCAGGTAGTCCTTCAGCGTCTGATCATCAGCGGCTTTAACCGTCATGCCGTTCGGACCGCTACCGATGTCGGTGAATTGCTTGGCCGGCTCGCCGGTTTTCTTGAACTCTTCCAGCTCTTTGGAGCCTTCGCGGAATACCCACAGGCGGCCATCTTCAACCTCGGTGACAAAGCCAGGCTTGTCATACTGGCTGGCGAAGGCGGCGGTGGCGAACAGGCTGGTCAACAGCATTGCAGTCAAAGTCAGTTTTTTCATCGCAAGGTTCCTGCTTGGGTTGGAGATGCGATAAAGCCTAAAGCTCTTCTGATGACGGAAAGATTACAAGATATGGATATGCGTTTAACCAGATGTTTCAGGGTGTTTCCAGCTCCAAGCTTCGCCCTGCTTGCTGCCTTTGGCCAGCAAAGATGAGCCATTCAAGCCTTCATGTACGTGACTCAGCCCCTGGACTGTCATTTCCGCTTTACTGAATATTCGCTAAAACGTATATTCCTGAAACCATATTCGGTTCGAGATTTAGCAATGGCTTACAAAACCCGCGTGCTGTTCGTTTGTGTGGCTAACGCTGCTCGCTCGCAGCTGGCTGAAGCGCTGCTGCGACACACTGATTCCGAGCGCTTCGAGGCATTCAGCGCCGGCACTGAGCCTGGTGAGGTTGATCCGCGCACCCTGGATGCGCTTGAGCACCTTGGCGTAAACATCGAGGGACTGCGCAGCAAGTCCATTGATGAGTTTGCCGGCGAGCGTTTCGAATACGTCATCACACTGTGCGATAAGTCGTCTTTGGAGTGTCAGGCCCTTCCAGGTGCTGGCGAGGTACTGGCGTGGAACTTTGAAGACCCGGTGACCAGCACACAGCCCGACGCATTCCGCCACACCCTTCACGAGATACACGAGCGCATCAAGATGTTCGTGTTGGTGAAAACCAAGAAAACCAAGCGCTGAGACCCTATGGCAGACCATCTGACCCCGACCACCGTATTCAAATGCCTGGCTGACGAGACCCGCGTTCGCCTGATGCTGCTCATTACCCGTGAGGATGAGTTGTGCGTCTGTGAGCTGACCTGTGCGCTTGATGAAAGCCAGCCGAAGGTGTCCCGCCACCTGGCGCAACTGCGCAACTGCGGCCTGCTGGAAGATCGCCGGCAAGGTCAGTGGGTCTATTACCGCCTGCACCCCAGTCTGCCGGACTGGGTGATCGCCATCCTGAAAATCACTCTGGATGCCAATCAGCACTGGCTCAGCCCAGATGCCAAACGCCTCGATGTGATGGGCGACCGCCCGCAACGTCTTGCTGCCTGCTGCTGAGTCGCGCTCGGCCTTTACGAGATAGCCTGATGAAAATTTTGTTTCTATGCACCGCCAACAGTTGCCGCAGCATTCTTTGCGAGGCTGTGTTCAATCACTTGGCACCGGCAGGCATGAAAGCCTACAGCGCCGGCAGCCAGCCTAAAGGTGTAGTGCATCCATTGAGCCTGAAAACGCTGCAAAACGCCGGTATCTCGACCGCAGGACTCTCCAGCAAATCCAGCGATGTTCATGAGGGCCTAGCCCCAGACTTCGTGATCACGGTCTGCGACAAGGCTGCCGGCGAAGCCTGTCCGGTGTTTTTCGGCCCCGCGACCAAGGCCCATTGGGGGCTGGCTGATCCGTCGGAATACCAGGGCAGCGAAGAGGAGATCGAAGCCGCTTTTGCCGCCACCCTGGATCAGATCAGAACCCGTATCGAAGCCTTCCTGGCATTACCGCTCAAGCAGATGGATGCCGAGCAGCTCAAGGCCGAGTTGGCCTTGATCGGCACGCTCTGACATTGGAGGCATGACGATGAGCAAAAGCCGCCTTTCATTTTTGGATCGTTACCTGACGCTCTGGATCTTTCTCGCCATGGCGATTGGCGTCAGCCTGGGTAGCCTGTTTGAAGGCCTGCCGGTCTGGCTCAACAGCCTGTCGGTGGGTTCGACCAATATCCCGATCGCCATCGGCCTGATCGTGATGATGTACCCGCCGTTGGCCAAGGTCAGGTATGAAGAGCTGCCCGAGGTGTTCAAGGACAAGCGCATTCTCGCGCTGTCGCTGATCCAGAACTGGGTGATCGGCCCGGTACTGATGTTCGCCCTCGCGGTGATCTTCCTGCGCGATTACCCCGAATATATGACAGGCCTGATTCTTATCGGTCTGTCGCGCTGCATCGCCATGGTGCTGGTGTGGAACCAAATTGCAGGTGGCAACAACCAATACGTCGCTGGTCTGGTCGCGTTCAACAGCATCTTCCAGATCCTGTTTTTTAGTGTGTATGCCTGGATCTTCCTAGGCCTGCTGCCGCCTTTGTTCGGGCTACAGGGCAGTGTGATCGATGTGAGCTTTGTCAGCATCGCCGAGTCCGTGCTGATCTACCTCGGCATTCCATTCCTGGCTGGTTTCCTGACGCGCAAGATCCTGATCAGCCGCAAAGGCGAAGAGTGGTTCAACCATCGCTTCATTCCACGCATCAGCCCGCTGACGCTGGTCGCTTTGCTGCTGACTATCGTCGCGATGTTCAGCCTCAAGGGCGATATGGTGCTGCAACTGCCGCTGGATGTGCTGCGCATCGCCATCCCGCTGGCCATCTACTTCGTGGTGATGTTCTTTATCAGCTTCTGGATGGGCAAGCTGCTGAAGGCTGATTACCCACGCACTACCGCGCTGGCCTTTACCGCCGCCAGCAACAACTTCGAACTCGCCATCGCTGTGGCCATTGCCACCTTCGGCCTGGCTTCGCCAGTGGCCTTTGCCACGGTGATCGGCCCGTTGGTTGAAGTGCCGGTGCTGATTGCTCTGGTCGGTGTAGCCCTCTGGCTCAAGCGCCGCTGGTTCGACCAGCCTCGCGCAACACTCGTTCAGGAGTAGTCGTATGTCTGAAGAACACATCCCTAATCTCGATGCTGAATTGGTCGATCTGCCCACTCTAGACAAGCTCGGCAGCCCGCTTACAGTCACCCACAAGCCGCGCATCCTGCTGCTCTACGGATCGACCCGCGAACGTTCCTTCAGCCGCTTGCTGACCGAGGAAGCGGCGCGCCTGCTGGAGCACTTCGGTGCCGAAACGCGGATTTTCAATCCCTCTGGCCTACCTCTACCGGACGATGCTCCGGACAGCCATCCCAAGGTGCAGGAGCTGCGCGAGCTGATGCAGTGGTCGGAAGGCCAAGTCTGGTGCTCGCCAGAGCGCCACGGCTCAATGACCGGAGTGTTCAAGGCGCAGATCGACTGGGTGCCGCTGGCTATTGGCGCGGTGCGTCCGACCCAGGGCAAGACCTTGGCGGTGATGCAGGTCTGTGGTGGCTCGCAGTCCTTCAACGTGGTCAACCAGCTGCGTGTGCTGGGTCGCTGGATGCGCATGTTCACCATCCCCAACCAGTCGTCCGTACCGAAGGCCTACCTCGAATTCGACGCAGCAGGCCGGATGAAACCATCGGCTTTCTATGACCGCGTAGTGGACGTGATGGAGGAGCTGGTGAAGTTCACCCTGCTGCTGCGTGAGCGCTCCGACTATCTGGTTGACCGCTATTCCGAGCGCAAGGAATCGGCGGAAGAACTCTCTAAACGCGTTAATCAACGTTCCATCTGAAGGATTTTTGATCGTGCAACAACATCCGTATTCCGTGCTGACCTCCGAGCAGGTCAAGGGCCAACTGATCTTCACGCCGTGTCCTGGCACCAAAGACACATCGGTCGCTGAGGCGCTGGACACCCTCAAAGAGGCTGGTGCTTCAGCCTTGCTGACGCTGATGCCCACTGAAGAGCTGACCCAGAACGAAGTCGAGAATCTGCCTGGGCAGTGCCAGCAGCGTGGCATCGAGTGGTTCCATCTGCCGGTGGAAGACGATCAGGCACCCGGCGAACCATTCCAGGCGGCCTGGGATGCCAACCGCGAGCGGATCAAGCAACTGCTCAATGAAGGCAAGAACATTGCCATTCACTGCAAGGGTGGCTCGGGTCGTACTGGGCTGATTGCCGCACAGCTGCTGATCGAGTGCGGTGTTCCATTCCGCGATGCGGTCAGCGACGTGCAGGCGCTGCGTCCTCGTGCGATTCAGCATCCCGCGCATATCAACTACATCAGCCAGTTCGACATCGCCAAGTCGTAATTGCCCGCTGCTAGCCGCCCCGAGAGAACAAAAACATGAGCATCAAAGTAGGTATCAACGGTTTCGGTCGCATCGGTCGTCTTGCCTTGCGTGCGGCCTGGAGCTGGCCAGAGTTCGAGTTCGTGCAGATCAACGACCCGGCAGGTGACGCCGCGACTCACGCCCACCTGATCAACTTCGATTCGGTGCATGGCCGCTGGAACAACGAAGCCAGCTCCGAAGGCGAGCATGTTGTGATCGATGGTAAGCGCATCAAGGTGACGGCCAACAAGGCGATTGCTGACACCGACTGGTCGGGCTGTGATCTGGTCATCGAAGCCAGCGGCAAGATGAAGAGCGTTGCGGTGCTTCAAGCCTACTTGGATCAGGGTGTGAAGCGTGTGGTGGTGTGTGCGCCGGTCAAGGAGAAAGGTGCGCTGAATGTGGTCATGGGCGTCAACCAGCATTTGTTCGACCCCGCTCAGCACCGCATCGTTACCGCCGCGTCCTGCACCACCAACTGCCTGGCTCCAGTGGTCAAGGTGATCCACGAGAACCTGGGCATTCGCCACGGCTCGATCACCACGATTCACGACCTGACCAACACCCAGAGCATCCTCGACCAGCCGCACAAGGATCTGCGTCGTGCCCGTGCCTCGGGCATGAGTCTGATCCCGACTACTACGGGTTCGGCTACCGCGATTGCCGAGATATTCCCCGATCTGCGCGGCAAGTTGAATGGGCATGCCGTACGCGTACCGCTGGCCAACGCCTCGCTCACCGACTGTGTGTTCGAGGTCGAGCGCGCCACCTCAGTGGATGAGGTCAACGCGCTGCTTAAAGCTGCCGCCGATGGCCCGCTGAAAAACATCCTCGGTTACGAAGTGCGTCCCCTGGTCTCCATCGACTACCGCACCGACCCGCGTTCTTCGATCATCGATGCACTGTCGACCATGGTGGTCAATGACACCCAGGTGAAGATCTACGCCTGGTATGACAACGAGTGGGGATACGCCAACCGTGCTGTCGAACTGGCCAAACTGGTCGGCTTGGCCGGTTAACAGGGAGCGATCATGAAGGCGTTGTCAGCCCTTTCCCCGGAAGTGCGCCAGTACTTGCTGGTCACCGGCAATTACTGGGCCTTTACCCTCACCGATGGCGCGTTGCGCATGTTGGTGGTGCTGCACTTCCATACGTTGGGCTACACGCCGCTGCAAATTGCTGCGCTGTTCCTGTTCTACGAGATCTTCGGCGTTATCACCAACTTGGTGGGCGGCTACCTCGGGGCTCGGCTGGGCCTGAATCGCACCATGAACATTGGCTTGGGCCTACAGGTTGTGGCCTTGCTGATGCTGACGGTGCCCGCCGCCTGGCTGACCATCCCGTGGGTGATGGGCGCTCAGGCCATGTCGGGTATCGCCAAAGACCTCAACAAGATGAGCGCTAAGAGTTCGATCAAGCTGTTGGTGCCTGACAACCAGCAAGGCACGCTCTACAAGTGGGTGGCGATCCTCACCGGCTCAAAGAACGCGTTGAAAGGGGTTGGCTTCTTCCTAGGCGGTGCGTTGCTGGCATTGATGGGGTTCACGGGCGCAGTGCTGGCGATGGCCGCAGTGCTGGCCCTGATCTGGATAGCCAGCCTGTTCCTGCTGAAGAAAGACCTGGGCAAGGCCAAAGCCAAGCCCAAGTTTCGCGACATCCTCTCCAAGAGCCGGGCGATCAACATCCTCTCCGCGGCCAGGTTGTTCCTTTTCGGTGCCCGTGATGTGTGGTTCGTGGTGGCCTTGCCGGTCTACCTGAGCACCGTGTTTGGCTGGGACTTCTGGCTGGTGGGCGGCTTCTTGGCAGCCTGGGTGATCGGCTACGGCATCGTGCAGTCGTTCGCCCCGAACATCACCGGGAAAAAACGTGGTCATGTCCCCGATGGGCGAGCTGCCTTTGTTTGGGCGGCACTGCTGGCTGGCTTACCTGCGGCTATTGCCCTCGGTCTTTCGGCGGGGTGGGCGCCCCAGGTTGTGCTGCTGGGTGGGCTGATGGTATTTGGCGCGCTGTTTGCGGTGAACTCGTCGCTGCACAGCTACCTGATCGTCAGCTACGCCAAGGAGGATGGCGTGTCGCTGGATGTGGGCTTCTACTACATGTCCAACGCGCTGGGGAGACTGATCGGTACGTTACTCTCGGGCTGGGTATTCCAGACTTATGGTCTGGAGGCCTGCCTGTGGGTTTCCAGTGCGTTTGTGCTGGCCGCTGCGCTGATTTCCATCGCCTTGCCTAGGCACCTCGATGCGGCTCCGCAGGCCTGATCAAGCGGCTTAGAGCGGAGGCTTTCAGGCCTCCGCCGTTGCCAAAAACTGCTCGATCTCGGTTGCCGTGCTGCGTGCCGTGCGGGTCACCCCGATCAAGGTTGCTGAAGCCGATCCCGTCCATTCTTCGTAGCCCACCAGCCAGAGCCTGGGTTCGTGGGCGGCGCGAGTCCCCTCAACCTCGACTCGCCCCTCATCGTTGATCAGCCCCAGGTTGGCCAGGTGGCCCAGCGCGGGTTTGAAGCCGGTGCACCAGATCACTGCATCGACCATGGTCTCCGTGCCATCGGGCCAAACCACACCATTACGGGTGAAGCGTGTGAAGGGGCGCACTGCGTGCAAGACGCCACGTTCACGCGCTTCGACCACGGGCGGTACCATCACCACATCGCCCAGCCCGCCCACTGGTTGTTCGATGACGCGACCTTCCTGCTGGGCTTTCCAGCGGTCGGTCGCTCGCTCGAACAACACACGACCATCGACATCGTCGGGCAGAAACAGCGGCTCGGTGGGCGTCACCCAGGTGGCGTCGGCCACTTTGGAGACCTCTGCCAGGATCTGTGCCCCGGAGTTTCCACCGCCTACCACCAGCACCCGTTTGCCTGCGAACGGCTGGGCCTCGACATAGTGGGCCGAATGCAACTGCTGGCCGCGGAACAACTCGATACCCGTATAGCTTGGGATATGAGGATTGCTCCAGGTACCAGCGGCGCTGACCACCGACTTTGCATCCCAATGCCCTTGCTCGGCATGGACGCGCAGCGCGCCATTGATGCGCTCGACCGAGGTGACTTGCACGGGGCGCTCGACCGGGAGCCGGTAGCGCGCCTCATAGCGTGTCAGGTAGTCGATGACGTGATCACGTGTGGGGTAACCCTCTTGAACTGGCGGCATCATCCAGCCGGCAATCGAACTCCAAGTCGCCGGCGAAAACAGTCGCAAGGAGTCCCAGCCATGACGCCAGGCCCCGCCGGGGCCATCCTCGGCATCGAGCATCACAAACGACAACCCCGTGCGCCGCAGAAAGTACGCGGTGGCCAACGCGGCTTGGCCGCCGCCGATGATGACTACATCCCACTTATTTTCAGAGCGAGCTTCCACTGAGGGACTCCAATCGGATCGATTGCACAGTGTAAAAGCCCGAGTCAGTCAGAACGCTGATCTATCTCAGGTAATTACCTGCTCACTTGCCTTCGCGATCTGGCAACTCACTGACTCTATGCTCTGGCACCAGATCGACCAACGGCGCGATCATCATCTGAGCAGTGCGAATCCAAGAGTTCAAAGTCTCAAGATCTAACAGCACTGATTCGGCTACCTCCCAGACGCAGGATTCCTCGGTTGTAACCGGTGGTAGAGTGCCTTCGACCAACGCCAGGGCCATCGTATGCAGCTTCAGCAAGTCGTCGCGTAGCGCAATCATCCCACCCACCTCAGCCAGACTAGTTTCCAGTCGATCGACCAGTCCGAGTAGCTGTGACGTGTCGAAGCTGTTGCGCAGCTTGTCCAATGCCGCGGCGTCCACCTCTCCACACGGCGTAACGCGAAAGGATGCGGGAGGTATGTTGATCATGTGGCCATCTCGGTATCGGCCTGGCGGGTCGTGCTGACTCGCAGCGAGCCGGCGGCTTGTTGAAACACCGAATCCTTGATCCAAGGCTCCGGTGGCCGATTGAGCTTGAGGTTGAACTCGCCGAAGCGCTTGACGTTGCTGGTCAGGTAGGGACTGAGGAACGACACGTCCTCATCAGTGAACTGCCAGCCCTCGCGGGCCAGTTTCTGCAGGATGCGCATCATGTCCACAGTGTTCTGCAGGATCACCGACGAGGCCACCATGTCGTTGTAGCGCAGCCGTTTCTGCTGCTCGTCCGGATCGTTCTCAGCAATCACATCGCCGCCGAAGGACAACCACTTGGAGAATCCGTTGTAGGACTCGATCTTGTTGGTGTTCGCGGTGACCTCCTGGCGCAACTCGCGACTGCCGATCCAGTTGAGCAGGAAGATTGTACGGATCACGCTGCCCAGTGCCTGTGCCGCATGGTAGAGCTTGTTGCGCCGGCTGTAGGAACCGAGTTTTCGCAGCAGCATAGGCGAGGAGATTTTGCCGGCCTGGATCGATAGTGCGACCTGCATCAGATCTTGCCAGTGGGTTTCGATCAGGTTCCAGTCGGCAGTGTCGGTGAACAGGCGGTTGATATGCTTGTACGAGGCGCCGCGATCCGGTCGGCACATCACCAGCTCGCGCCAGTTGCGAATACGTGGCATCAGATTAATGCCCAGCAGATGGGTGAAGGCAAAGACCGTCGCCGATTGCCCCTGAGTATCGGAATACACAGTGTCTGCCTCGACACTGAGATCAGCCTTTAGCAGCCCCTCGATCACATAGATCGCCTCCCAGATGCCCGGCGGGATGAAGTGCTGGAACACTGCGATGTAGTTATTGGCCACATGCCGGTACGCCACAGCCCCCATCTTGCGGTAGCGGAAGTGATAGCCGGCCAGCAGGTTGTCGTCATAGAAGTCAAACTGCGTACCGTCCGCGGCCACCGCTTTGCCGTCGCCCCAGAGCTTGGGCAGGTCGAGCTGCAGGTAGAGTTCCACCAGCTCGCGGTTAGCTTTGTCCAACTTCTCCAGCGAGAGGTGACGGCGATTGGTATAGGAGAGCATGTGCGGCGTGACATTACCGGCCAGATGCCGCGCGGCCTGGTTCGGGCCTAGGTTGCAGCCCATGGCGAAGATCGTCATCAGGTAACGCTCGGCCGGATCTTTAAGCTTCGGCTCGTTCCCGGACATCGGCCCGAAATGCCGAGTGAACTGAATCCAATGCTCTATGTTGGCCATGATGTCGAGCACGTGCCTGGCCGGCATGCGCTGCATGAGCGCTGTCTGCAGCGATATGGCCGATGGCGGGATGTCGCGCGCGGTCACTCGGCGCAGCACAGGCTCGCCGGCTTCATTGATCGATACGTCACCTCGGCAAGCTGGGAATTTTTCATCCAGCTGCTGCGCGGTTTCCTCCAACTGGGTTTTAAGGGAGGCAACAAATTCCATCGCCGTACCAGGCAGCCCCACCTTTTCGCAGTAAGCCGGTAGTCGCTGGAGACATTCTTCCCAGGGCAGCAACTGCTTGCGATAGTCGGCGAAGGATTCCGACCCTTGTACGCACATGTCACCGGATCGCAGCTCGCTGGCCAGGTAGGAGAAAACGCAAACCTCCAGAAAGCGCCGGTTGGTCGGTGGCCCCTCACTGGAAGGGCGACGAACGACCTTGACCCAGCGCTCCGACGCAAACGACAAATCGACGTGCTCGTCGATCCATTCACGGTGTAGATTTTCGCTGTCCTGGATCAGCTGAAGTGCCTGAATCAGCGACCGATCCTGAGTTGTGGGCTCCAGTTGGAGAAGGTGACTGAGACGGAACAACAGCGATCGATGGGACCTGAAGTGCTTCCAGATCAGCGGCAGGTAGTTATTACCGCCGGTAGCTTGGACTTCGGCGCAAGTCTCACGCAACCGATCCAGATTGCCATCGGGGGAGAGGTATTCGCGAATCAGGCTGCCAGCTTCCTGGTCATCCGGTTCTTGAACCAGAATCTGCACCACGCCGTCCAGGGTCGCCGCTAACTGCTCCAGCTTCTGGCGTTGTCGCGTATGGATTTGCTCCAGTTCCTCCTTGGCACGTTTGTGGATCGTCGATATCCGCCGAATGAACATCTCGGCCAGGTGATCCCGTGTCCGCACGCGCATGCGATAGATCAAAGCCAGCATCAGCGTGTAGCGTTTCGGTAGCGAGCAGTCCTTCAGCTCGGAGACGTCCGATGCTGCTGCTTGGGCAGCGAAGTGGCGGATCTTGGTATCGACGATGCCCTCAAATATAGCGTCGAGATTCCCGAAGCTTTCCAGCCAGGCCAAGTGATCGATCAGTACTTCCAAGTGTTTGCGGGAGGGCTTCTTGGGCGCCTGTTTCAGGGCATTGAAATCGCTCTGGCGACGGCCGAAGTCGGTTTCTAGCAGCTCCTTCAGCTTGTAGATCACCTCGATTGGCGCGCGAGTTACAACTAGGTTGAAGGTAACTTCCTGAGCACTCGCCAAGGCGGTTTCTGCGAGGTTGTTGAGCGTCGAATAAGCCGGAAGCTCATAGCGACGCTGAATAAGCTCATCAAGCATGGCATTGATGAGATCGACTCGCTGCTCAAGAATTGCAGCGCAGTCACGTGCGATCTGCTCAGTGACTACTAGCCCGTCGCTGCTGTAGAAGGGGGTCACCTGCAGGTACTGCCGTACCGCTGCTTGGTGCCGGTAAAGGGTGCGGGGATTGCTATAGCGCGGAGCTATTCGTGCCCCGTAGCGGAGGCATTGCCGGACATGACTGATGAGTTCCTGAGGAAGCTCCTCGAACGGAACGAAATAGTGCAGTTGCTGAAACACCTTTAACTGGATTGCCAGCCCAATCGAGAGCGCTGGACTCTTAGCGGTGTTGTTGACCCATTCGATCTCTGAATCAGACAGGGAATAGCTTCGATGAAGCTCCTTGGTCGGTAGCTGACTGGGCAAGATCGGGTAGGCTGTTCTTTCCACCGAAGCCATTGAGCACATCCCCCAAGCAAGGCAAAAGAATCAGCATAGACGGCTAGCCAGACGGCGGGTGATCAGCAGCTTGGGGGTGTGGATAGAAAAATTTTAGAATCATAGACTTACAGAACGAATGTCCTAATTTTTGCCTTATCTCGGCATGGCCCCTAACCGACTCCAGTGGTCACGCTTTGGTCGTCTCGCAGACATCTACATACCGAAGCCCAGAACTGCACATCCCTATCCGGAGGAACGCTTCGCGTCACGAACCTGAGGCAGGAGCCGTATGCGGTAGTTCCGCACGTACGGATCTGTGCGGGGGGTGGCAGGTAACTGCCATCCCTACCGCGACCGAATGGCGGGCTCTAGTGTCAGCTCACCGCTCATTGCCTGCCTGGATGGCGAAAGCCATCTGCGCTCGGTCGAATTGCACCTGAGCTCGCTCTGTCAAGTTGGGCTAGCTGTCTGCTGTAGTCTACTTACCGGCAGACCGACATCAGCTGGGATGGGGGAGTTCAATGTGAAAGCCCGTGAGGCCAGCCGCTGAAGTACACCAAATGCGGCCTTTGTGAGCCTCGATTATGGATCGGGTGATGGCAAGCCCGAGCCCGGCATTGCTCGGGCTACCTTCGCGTCGAGCAGGGTCTACCCGGTAAAAGCGGTCGAAGAGTTTCTCTAGATGCTCCGAGCTGATTGTGTTCCCTGGGTTCTCGATGCTGAAGGTAGTTGAGTCCGCTGTCTGGCGGATCAGAACCGAAATTCTCTTTCCCGCCGGCGTGTAACGCAGCGCATTGGACAGCAAGTTGGACAGCGCTCGATCAAGCATCAGCCGATCTCCTAGCACTTGGCCTTTGCCTGTGAGCGAAAGTTCAATGCCGCGCTCTTCGGCCAGGAGGTGGTAGTAGTCAAACAGTTTGAAGATTACGTCAGCCAGTTCGATCCTGGCCTGCTCTGGGATGATCAGGCCATTATCAGCCTTGGCCAGGAACAGCATGTCATCGATCATGCGAGACATGCGCTTCAATTCCTCCAGGTTCGAGTACAGATTCTCCTCGTAGGCATTGATATCACGCTTCTTGCTCAGCACGACTTCAGTGTGGGTCATCAGGTTGCTTACGGGCGTGCGCAGCTCGTGTGCGATGTCAGCAGAGAAATTGGAGAGTCGAATGAAGGCCTCTTCAAGTCGGGCCAGCATCGCGTTGAAGGACAGTACCAACTGCTGAAGTTCCTGTGGCACTGGTTCTAGAGGGATTCGTTCCTGCAATGAACGGGCGGACATCCCGGTGGCCACGCGAGTGACCTGTCGCAGCGGCCTGAGGCCACTGCGAGCAACCACCCAGCCAAGCGCTGCACTGACCAAGGCACTGATGACCAATCCAATCCAGAACCATCGCTGCAGCGTGTCGAAAAAGTGTGTGTGATTGGTGACATCGAGAATCAGCAGAGCTGTAAGCGGTTCGGGTTGGTCTGTCACAGAGATTTGAGCCGTCATGCCCCGGTACATGTGCTCGTCTTTCTGCCACTCCCACATGCTCTGCTCATCGGCTAGCCTGAAACGTTCGGGCACTTCGACTGCTCTGGGGTCGGAAAAGAGCACTGCGCCGTCGCCGGCCAGGATGGTTGCGGCCAGATCCTGATGCGCCCCCAGTAAGGCTCGCAACTGCGGTAACTCCTCGGAGAGGCTAGCTCCGCTGCGAGCATTGTTGAGAATATGTTTGGCTGATTCGAGTTTTTCCACCAGGGCCTGCCGGTCCAGCATCTTGAAGTGGTGCTGGCTGAGCATGTTGAAACTCAGCCCCGCTAGTGTCAGGACGGCAATCACCGCGGACATGAACATCAAGCTCATGCGGGCGGTCAGCGAGAGGTGCTTCATATTCACTCCGGCGCATCCATCATGTACCCCATGCCGCGGGCGGTATGGATCAGCTTGAGATCGAAATCGTCATCGATCTTGGCGCGCAGCCGACGTACAGCGACCTCAATGACGTTGGTGTCGCTGTCGAAGTTCATGTCCCACACCTGGGAAGCAATCAGAGATTTCGGGAGCACTTCGCCACGCCGGCGCAGTAGCAGCTCCAGCAGTGAAAACTCCTTCGCCGTCAGGTCAATTCTTTTCCCACCCCGGACCGCGCGCCGCTTCATCAGGTCGACTTCCAGATCGGCAATTTTCATGGTGGTTTGCGTGGGTGAGCCATTGCCTCTGCGCAGCAGCGTTCTGACCCTGGCCAGAAGCTCTGAGAAAGCAAATGGCTTGATCAGGTAGTCATCCGCGCCCAGTTCCAACCCTTTAACGCGATCCTCAACACCATCGCGTGCGGTCAGGAACAGCACTGGGACGTCTTTTCCGGCGGCGCGCACCATGCGCAGCACTTCCCAGCCGTCCAGCCCCGGCATCATCACATCCAGGATCAGCAGGTCATAGGGCTCACTCAGCGCGTGCTGTAGCGCATCTGTACCGGTCATAACCCGGTCGACATTGAATCCCGCTTCGGTGAGGCCTTGCTGCAGATATGCACCGGTTTTGGGTTCATCTTCAGCTACCAGAAGTTTCATGCGAGCAGACTCCAAAAAACGGGTGGCCAGAGTTTGCAGGCAAACAGCGGCACCAACCAGAAGCTTACGAAAATGTAATCCTGGTTTCAGGTCGCTGACAGGGTGGCTTGTCTAGGGTGCAAACATGAGCACTAGGTTGTGCTCTCGGCCCTCGACAGACCAAAAGCAGAGGTGCCGGCCATAGTTTGCACTGATGGAGACTGCCCCATGAAATCGCTGAAACCTTTGCTTCTGGTTGGTTCGCTACTGCTGTCTTCTATGGCTTGGGCCGAAGGGGGCAGCGATCGAGTATTCGAACGCATCCAGCAGATGCGCGACAAAGCAGAAGCTGTGCTGATCCAGGCGGAGAAGGCCCCAGCCAGCGAGCGACATGTGCACATGCAGGAGCACATGAAAATGCTCGAAAACATTATGAGTCAGCTGCATGACGAACATCCTGCTCCAGGTATGTCCACCGAAGAGCATCTGGCCTGGATGGAAAAGCATGACAAGCTGGTAGACGACGTGCTGGGCCAAATGATTCGCGAGCACAAGCTGATGATGGCCGACAAAGAGTGCCATCCGTAAGGGTTCCCCCATTTTCCAGGCCTTCCGTGATTGCTCCTTTGGCCAGCGGCGCCTCTATGGCGCCGTGTTTTTTCCCAGCTGACGCAATTGTAGTTTTGGGGTCAGCGGTCTGGCAGCAAGCGGGTAATAGCATGAGATTTCCAGCATCCCAGCGAGGTCTCACCATGAAACGCCTACCCCTTAAGTTACTGATCAGCACGCTGTTCATCAGCACTGCTATTCCGGCAATTGCCGAGCCCAGTGGAAGTGATTTTGGGCAACAAGCCAAAGCGACGCCGGCGACTCGTACCATCTTGGTGAAGATGGACGACATCAACTACAACCAGAAGACAATCAACGTAAAGCCCGGCGAGACCGTGCGCTTCGTTCTGAAGAACGAGGGCGCATTGATGCACGAGTTCAACATAGGGCAAGCGGCGTCCCAACTGGCGCACCAACGCAAGATGGCGGCCTTGTTCAAGGACGGCACGCTGACACCGACCGGTATGGCCGAAAGCATTGTCTGGCATGAGCGTTATGGCACGGGAGACTCCAATCCTCCCGGGTATCCGGAGGTCATCAAAGCCAAGCATGAAGACGCGAACGCCATTCTCGTTGAGCCCGGCACGACCAAAGAGTTCGTTTGGACATTCCCACAGGCCGGGGCCTTGAGTTTTGCCTGCACGTTGCCTGGGCATTACCAGGCAGGAATGGTAGGTGATTTCGCCCTGCGTTAGATCGGCACCGGTGCTACCCATTGGCCGAGGGCTGGCCGGCACCTATCTGACAAAACCTTACTGCAATGTAGTTTTCGCGTCAGCGTGCCGGCAGCTGCACTTAATCAGCATAGGGGCGCATACCTCCTAACTACCCCAGAGGCATACCATGAAACTCAAATCCCTTTCTTTGATCACCACCGTGGGTTTGCTGCTCAGCGCAGCCAACGCGATGGCCAGCCCGGGCCACAACAAAGACAGCATCGGCCAGTCGGGAGATAGTCAGGCAGTAGATCGCACCATCGAGGTACGGATGGGGGACATCTTCTTTGAACCCAAGGCAATGGAAATCAAGGCGGGCGAGACGGTTCGCTTCGTACTGCTGAACGAGGGAGCCCTGCTGCACGAGTTCAACCTTGGCAAAGCGGCATCCCATGCTGCGCATCAGAAAGAGATGGCTGCGATGTTTCAGAACGGCACGCTGTCCCCGACTGCAGCGCATGACATGAGCAAAATGGACCACGCCATGGGCGGCATGAAGATGGTCGGCATGGAGCACGACGATCCCAACAGCGTTCTGGTCGAGCCAGGTGCACGCGAAGAGCTGATCTGGACCTTCTCCGACGCTACTGATCTGGAGTTCGCCTGCAATGTTCCTGGACATTATCAGTCGGGAATGGTCGGTAAGGTGACCGTACGCTGAACTCCATTGATACGCGTCAACTCTGCCTGGCCAGAGCAACCTATGCTGATTCTATGGTCATTGAACCGAGGCTATTGTCATGGATCACACGCACCACACTGGCACTACGGAACCACCTTTTTGGAAGAGCAAGATTGGCATCGCACTGATCATGCTGGCCGTAATCGGCATCTTCTATGTCGCGCGCGAGCATTACGGTCATCTTTCGCAGGCTTTGCCATACCTCATCCTGCTGCTATGCCCGCTGATGCATCTGTTTGGCCACAATCATGGCGGGCACTCCCACTCCAGCGGAGCCGCAGTTTCCAAGGACGAGGATAGGAAGTAACTCGAATGCAAAAGACCTCCTGCCATCATGACCAGGGCCATGCACATCACTCGCACGGCCATCCAGAGAGCCCACGCGATCCGGTGTGTGGCATGGAGGTCAAATCTGATAGTCCTTACCAGGAGAACTTTGAGGGAAGGGCCTATCGGTTCTGCAGTACAAAATGCCAGGAGAAGTTCCAGGCAGCCCCTCATCAGTACATGAGCCATCAATCGCATGCCGGGCACCACCAGCATGCCGCTCCGCCAGAGTACTCAACTCAGGCAGGACTGGGGGCTGAATACACCTGCCCGATGCATCCCGAGATTCGCCAACCGAGCCCTGGCAACTGCCCGATCTGTGGGATGACGCTCGAACCCGTCATTCCAGAGCTGGAGGACGAAGAAAATCCGGAGCTGAAAGACTTTTCGCGACGGTTCTGGTGGACCCTGCCATTGACCGTCATCGTGACCGTGCTGGCGATGGCTGGTCATTCCTTGCAGCTGTTCCATGGAACATCCCAGAACTGGGTTGAGCTGGTTCTGGCAACGCCCGTGACGCTTTGGGGTGGCTGGGTATTTTTCACTCGCGGAATAGACTCCATCCGGCAACGCAGCCCTAATATGTGGACCCTGATCGGATTAGGAACTGCAGCCGCCTACCTCTACAGCGTGGCAGCCACCCTGGTGCCGCAGTGGTTCCCGGCGGCCTTCGTTCAGGATGGACGCATCGGCGTCTACTTCGAGGCCGCCGCGGTGATCATCTCGCTCACGCTGTTGGGCCAGATGCTCGAACTCAAAGCCCGCTCGCAGACCTCTGCCGCCATTAAGTCACTGCTGGGATTGGCCCCCAAGACTGCCCGGCGCATCAGGCCTGACGGCCAGGAAGAAGATATTCCGCTGACCCACGTCCATCAGGGTGACCACTTGCGTGTCCGGCCGGGCGAAAAAGTCCCGGTGGATGGCACCGTGCTGGAGGGCGAGAGCGCTGTCGACGAGTCGATGCTCACCGGCGAGCCGGTGCCCGTCACCAAGCGGGCAGGGGATACCCTCATCGGTGCCACCCTGAACACCCACGGCAGCCTGGTGATGGAAGCGCAGAAGGTGGGCGCCGAAACCATGTTGTCGCAGATCGTCCAGATGGTGGCTAAGGCCCAGCGTTCCAAGGCGCCCATGCAGCGTATGGCCGATGCCGTGGCAGGGTATTTCGTGGTGGGGGTGATCCTGATCGCGATCCTGACATTTTTTGGCTGGGGGGTGTTCGGGCCGGAATCAGGTTGGGTATTTGGCCTGATCAACGCTGTGGCCGTACTGATCATTGCCTGCCCATGCGCCCTGGGCTTGGCAACGCCGATGTCGGTCATGGTCGCGACCGGCAAGGCCGCCAGCAGCGGTGTGTTGTTCCGCGATGCCAGCGCTATCGAGAACCTCTGCAAAATCGACACCTTGATCGTCGACAAGACCGGGACACTGACGCAGGGGCGGCCGGCCTTTCATAGTGCAGAGGGAACCGGGCCGTTCGACTCGGTCGAGGTTCTGCGCTTGGCCGCAAGCCTCGACCAGGGCAGCGAGCATCCGCTGGCGCATGCCATTGTCGATCATGCGCGTGAACAGGGTCTTGCCCTGGTGAAACCGGAGACCTTCGAATCTGGCTCAGGTATTGGTGTACGCGGACAGGTCGATGGCCATCAACTGCAGCTTGGGAACACAGCGTTGATGGAGGAGGCGGGCGTCGATATTACTCCGCTGCGTAACCGTGCAGAGCAACTGCGCCTGGAGGGCATCAGCATCATCTATCTGGCCGTCGATGGTCGCCTGGCGGGTCTCCTGGCCGTTTCCGATCCAATCAAACCGACCTCCCAACAGGCTGTTGCTCAACTCCAGAACGCTGACGTGAAGGTCATCATGGCCACTGGCGATGGCCTCACCACAGCAAGAGCCGTGGCGAAGCAGTTAGGCATCGAGGAGGTGCATGGCGAGGTGAAACCGCAGGACAAGGAGAAATTAGTCGCCGAACTGCAGAGCTATGGCCGGCGTGTTGCCATGGCGGGCGACGGCATCAACGATGCGCCGGCCTTGGCCAGGGCCGACGTAGGCATCGCTATGGGCACGGGCACCGACGTGGCGATGAACAGCGCCCAAGTGACCCTGGTCAAGGGAGACCTGATGGGCATCCTGCGGGCGCGCACCTTGTCGGTGGCCACGGTGAAGAACATGAGGCAGAACCTTGCCTTTGCATTCCTCTACAACGCGATGGGAATCCCGCTAGCGGCCGGGCTGCTATATCCGCTGACAGGACATCTTCTGTCGCCCTTGATCGCTGCTCTGGCAATGAGCGTCAGTTCAGCCTCGGTGGTTTTCAATGCGCTTAGGTTGAAAGCAACGGACGTTGGCTAGTCTGCTAGACAAGACGATGTGCCTACCTGCAGGGCGATTTTTTAAATGCGCATCTGACCGGAAAATACCGTACGGTAGCTTGCAACTTGACCTATCAGTCGCATCACCTGATGACGAGGGGACGTTCTATGGATCGTTCCCGCTGCGAGTAGGAGACTGACAGTCGTTACCCCATGAGGATTCTCCGTGGCCCGCATTCGCCGACTGCAAATTAGCAACTTCCGGTCTATCCAGGCGCTCGACTGGGTGCCGGCCCCCGGAATTAACTGCCTCATTGGTCCGGGTGACAGTGGGAAGTCCAGCATCCTGGACGCGATTGACCTTTGCGTCGGCGCCCGCCGAGGCGGCACGTTCGGCGACATGGACTTCTTCGCATTAAACGTCGATGTACCCATCACCATCAGCGTGGCGCTTGGCGATCTGCCGTTATCGCTGATGGATATCGATGTCTACGGCGAGTTCTTGCGTGGATTCCATCCCGGTACGGGGGAAGTCGAAGACGAACCGCGAGCGGGGCTGGAGACCGTCATCACCTTGCGTCTGCAAGTTGGTGCCGATTTGGAGCCTGTTTGGACACTTTTCTCCGAGCGCGCGGAGCAGCAGCAACTTGAACGCACTCTTCCCTGGAAAGAACGAGCGGCACTAGCGCCCGCCCGTATCGGCAGCTTTGCGAGCTCGAACCTGTCGTGGAGTCGTGGCTCAGTGCTCAATCGACTTACCGATGAGCGCGCCGAGCTTGGTGCTGAACTGGCGCGCGCCGCTAGGCAAGCAAGAGCGAACTTTGGCAATCAAGCAGCCGAACATCTGACCCAGACGCTTGAGGTCGTGCAACGCACAGCACAGCATCTTGGCGTTTCGGTCGGGGCTATGCCTCAGGCGCTCCTTGACGCACATTCTGTGTCGATTGGCGAGGGGGCGATCGCGCTGCACAGTGAAACAGGTATTCCGCTGCGCTCCCTTGGCACGGGCTCGTCACGCTTGCTAGTGGCAGGGCTTCAAAGGGCTGCGGCCAGCGCCGCGCCAATTGCCCTGGTTGATGAGGTGGAATACGGGCTTGAACCTCATCGGCTCATGCGATTCCTGGACTCGCTGGGTGCAAAGGACGCTGCCGCTCCGTTGCAAGTGTTCATGACGACGCACTCGCCGGTCGCGCTGCGCGAGCTGTCCGGCAGCCAGTTATTCGTTGTTCGGTCAGCACCTCAGCGCCACAGTGTTATGCCAGCTGGGGAAGCCAACGAGGTACAAAGTACCCTTCGGAAGGACCCCGAAGCATTCCTCGCCAAATCCATCATCGTTTGCGAGGGGGCCAGCGAGGTTGGCTTCGCGCGTGGCCTTGACCAATGGTGGGTCAGTCTTGGCGCTACCTCATTCCTGGCCCATGGCGGCGCGTATGTGGACGCCGGCGGGGGAAGCCCCGATAACAGTCTTATCCGGGGAACAGCACTTCTGAACTTGGGTTACCGCGTGATGGTTTTTGTAGATGCCGACAAGCCTTCGACCGCGGGGCTCGCTGAAGCATTCTTGGCCGCCGGCGGGCAAATTCTTACATGGCGACCAGGCCTCACGTTGGAGGACGAGATCTTCCGCCATCTCAGT
The DNA here is from genome assembly GCF_054558415.1 of Pseudomonas sp. No.21. Taxonomy (NCBI): domain Bacteria; kingdom Pseudomonadati; phylum Pseudomonadota; class Gammaproteobacteria; order Pseudomonadales; family Pseudomonadaceae; genus Pseudomonas; species Pseudomonas sp. No.21. The sequence continues at coordinate 117,762 of NZ_BAAJNO010000008.1, read as the reverse complement.
GAGCAAGCACTCGATGCACTTCTGGCGAAAGCCGAAACAATAGTGGGTGCAGAGCTGATGAACGCACACATTCAGACGAAGTCCCAAGGCCGCGTGACGCTGAACGATATCCGAGCCAAGCGACTCGTGGATGGGTACTCACCTGAGAGACGAGAGCTGCTGGGAACCGCATCCCGTATCCGCAACAGCGGCTGGTTCAAGTCGCTGACAACCTATCAGGAGGTTGCAAGGGACATCGTCGGTCCGTCTTTACAGAACGCCGAACCGGGCTTCATGGCAGTCACGAATCAGCTCTGGACGTTTACAAGTGCCCCCTGAGATTGATCTTTTCGCTATCGAGCGTGGCTCCATAACGGCCCCCGCAGGTTGTGGAAAAACGCAATTGATTGCCGAGACGCTCATCGCGCATACGCAGAGCAAACCCATCCTCGTCTTGACACATACGAACGCCGGCGTTGCGGCCTTACGGGCGCGCCTGAGACGAGCCGGTGTTCCTAACTCCGCATATCGAGTCTCCACCATTGACGGATTCTCGATGCGCCTGATCGCTAAGTTCCCAGCGCGAAGCGGCCATAACCCGCAGATCCTACAGCTGCATCAACCCAATACTGACTACCCGGCAATTCGGGAGGCCGCCATGCAGTTGTTGCAGGCCGGTCACCTCGCTCAGCCCCTTCGCGCCACCTATGCACGGTTGCTTGTCGACGAGTACCAAGACTGCAACGTCGTCCAGCACGCCATCGTGTCTGGTTTGGCCCAGGTGCTTCCGACCTGCGTGCTCGGTGACCCGATGCAAGCCATATTCAGCTTCCGTGGCAATCGACTGGTGCATTGGGCGAATGAGGTGCAACCCCTGTTTCCCGCAGCGGGAGAGTTGAGGATACCGTGGCGCTGGCGGCTGGCTGGAGCTGAGAACCTCGGGCAGTGGCTGCTCGCCATAAGGCAACAACTTCAAGCTGGTCAGCCGGTGGATCTGCGCACGGCTCCAGCAGAAGTGCGTTGGGTGCAGCTAAACGCCGGAACCGAAGTTCAGCAGCGACTGGTGGCCGCGAGAACCGAAGCTCCCAACGCTCAGGGTAGCGTCCTCATCATCGGGGACTCCATCAACGTGCAAGGTCGCCATCAGCTCACGAGCCAGACACCCGGTGCCATGGCCGTAGAAGCCGTCGACCTGAGAGATCTCGTCAACTTCGCCAGGAACTTTGACTTGCAGGGTGCCAATGCTCTGGCACAACTTGTGGAGTTTGCTTCCAGCGTAATGACGGGGGTAGGTGCAGCAAACCTGCGAACGCGCGTGGAGTCGCTGCGTGCAGGAAGGGCCCGAACGCCTCCGACCGCGGCCGAGGCTGCGGCGATCGATTTCGTAGCAGCGCCAACATTGGGGCAAGCGCTCCGTGTGATCGATACGCTCGCTGAGCAGCACGGGGCACGTGTATACCGACCGGAGGTTCTGTACTGCTGCCGGTCTGCAATGCAAGCGGTGGTGGGAGGTGCTGCCGACTTTCTGAGTGCAGCCATTCAAGCGCGAGAGCGCAATAGACACCTTGCCCGACCGATCGCAAGACGCTCTGTAGGCAGCACATTACTTCTCAAGGGGCTGGAGGCGGATGTCTCGGTTGTCCTGCATCCTGAGCTTATGACCCCCCAGAATCTATACGTCGCACTGACGAGGGGCGCAAGGCATGTCGTGGTGTGTTCACCAACCCCCATCCTTACGCCCGTGGTAAACGGCTGATCCTTTTGTAGCGCTTACGGGCTTGACCTTGCCATCGTGTCAAGGTCGATGCTGTCCGTGCGGTAACTTGAGCCGCGGACGAAATGAGGTGAAAGACATGTTTAGTCTGAGTGTTGCGGGGATGGGCTGTGGCAGTTGCGTGAGCAAAATCACGAAGGCCATTCAAGCTCTGGATCAGGATGCACGAGTAGAAGTGGATCGAGCGGCCGGCAAGGTCACCGTTGAGAGCACAGAAAGTGCCGAATCGATCCGCGAACTCATCCAGGAGCTTGGCTATTCGGCCCAGGTCAGCGCTTGAGCGCTGACCTGCTATCCCACTAAATCTCCAGTTCTGAGAGCTCTTTTAGCCCTGGGATACTGGTGACCTCGTTGGTCATACCTTCTGAACCATCTCGGCCGCGAAGCCAGTTTGAGTGATCGCCTGGCTCGCGCATTTCCAGCGTGTCATAGGAGTACCGCTTGCGCTTGAACAGGCTTTTCAATGCAGCGAACTCGTGGCTTTTTCGTCTTCTATGCCGACGACTTCTCCTGCAAGCCGCTCCCAGTGACCAACGCCGTCGGCCAGCATTGCCTGATAGGTCTCCGGGTCAAGCAAGGCTTACTGTTTGAAATGAATGATGCGGTGAGTCATAGAAGCGCTCGGAGTGGCCAAAGAGAGAGCGCTAGCCTAAAGGTTCCGGGTCATTCGTGTACTAGCTGGCCGCGCTTTAGCAAACCGTCGTTGACCCACAACTTCAACCAGGTCGCGGCTTGCAAGGGAGCTTGCTCGCCATGCGTGGCGCTCAACGACTCGCAGAGTTCAGCGAACGATCCGCCCTCGATGAGAAACTGCAATGCCGAAGCCTCCGCTGGCTCCAGGCTCCGGTACTGGCAGACGAGTTCATGACGCCAAACAAGACAGGCTAGGTTCGTTGGCAGGCGGGTAATATCAGGCAGCAAGCTGCCGGACTTGGCGGCTTTCCACAACTCCAGCGTGTTGTACTGCAGCTGCAACCACCGGGCAGATGCAGTCAGGGAAACCCTGAGTGAAATCCAGTCTTCAGCCGAAAAATCACTCATGTTCTCCAGCGAAAGCGCTTCGACATCCTGAGCGTCGAAGGCCAGTGTAAAGGCCCATTCCAGTTCCGCGAGTTCGCGCATCGGCGATAGTTGGGGTTCTTCGACGTAGCTGCTAATGAACTCGGGCAGCTTCTCGCCCAGCCAGCGAATGCTGAAATGTCGTGGTGGCCAGGCGGCCAAGTAGGCCAGTGCGAGCTGCTCGAATGATTCGTTGCCGATCCAGTGAAGCAGGGCAGGGAAGTCTTCTCGCAAGACCGCAAGCAGGCGCGAACGGTAAGCGTTGTGGTAGATCTGCAGGCCTTCGAGAGCACTCAGCGCTGTGCTACCTCGGATCTGCTCCAAAAGCTCGTTGGAGGGCAGGGCACTGTCACCTGTCAGGTAAGTTTCAAATGCAGTCTGTAGGGCGATCAGGCTCAAGGGGTGGCCCCCGATATCACAGATTTGGCGATAGCACGGGCATGTGCTAATTCGGACAACAGCTCTTCCAGCGGCGGAAACTGGTCATCCCGCTCGATCAAGGTCGATGTCGGGCCCAAGTAGCTCAAAGTCTTGCTGTAGAGAGACCAAACCGGATCAGCGATGGGCTGGTCATGGGTGTCGATGAGGTACTGCCCGTAATCGCTGTGCCCGGCCAGGTGAATTTGCCGAATCCGCTCGTGCGGCAATTCCATGATGAACTGCCAAGAGTCGAAACCCTGGTTGCGCGAACTGACGTAGACGTTGTTCACGTCGAGAAGCAGCTCGCACCCGGTCAGGTAACTGAGCTCCGAGAGGAACTGAGACTCGCTCATGCTGGATGTTGTCCACTGCACGTAGGAGGAAACGTTCTCCAGCACGATGGGACGTTCCAAAACATCCTGCACCAAGCGCACCCGGGCCGCGACATGCAGCAGGCTCTCCTGGGTAAACGGCAGCGGTAGCAGATCGTGAAGTTGATGGGCGTTGCCTCGACTCCAGCACAGGTGATCAGACACCCACTGAGGCTGCACCCGATCCGCCAGCTGCTTGAGCTGTCGTAGGTAGTCTATGTCCAAGGCATGTGAGCCGCCAATCGAAAGAGATACTCCGTGCATCACCAGGGGGTAGTGCTCGCCGATCGCATCAAGGAAGTAGAGAGCCTTGCCGCCCTCCACCAGGTAATTCTCGGAAATGATCTCGAACCAGTCGACCGCAGGCCGTTCCTCCAGGATCTGCCGGTAATACTCGTTACGAAGGCCAAGACCGAAACCCAGAGTTTTGCGCTTACTCATTCGAGACTCCAGCAGGGGAGTGGCATGCACTCCCCTGAACCGCCTTATTCGCTGGTTTTGCCACCGGCTTCGTCACATTTGGTCTGGGTCATCAACTTGAACCCTTGGCCTTTGCATTCGCCTTGGCCTTTGCAGTCGTTTTTCGCGGTCATGCAGTCGTTCTGCCCTTTGCAACCATTGATCCCGAAGCACTTCACTTCTGCTGCTTTGGTTTCCTGAGCAGCCTGGACGGGCAGGGTGGAGAACAGGCTGGCGGCCACCAGAGCCAAGGCGGCACCGGTAGCTACGTTGGATTTGTTCGACATAGTGGCTATCTCTCTTGATTGTTTGATGGTCGCGATCCGTCGGTGCGAATGAACGAGTTAGCTCAGGCATTGCTACCGATCAGGCCCATGGAATCCGCAAGGCTGCGCGGGCAGGAAGACAGTACCGAGCCTTAAGGAGGGCCTACAAGAAAGAAATAGCAAACTGACAGAACTGTAATGTTCGGCTCAGGTTGCTGACAGGCCCTCTTAGTTAACGTGACATCGAGCCTAAAGCTCGGCCTCTGCAGTTGCAGGGACCACTTAACTTACGAGGAATACCCAAAATGAAATCGATCAAAGCTCTGCTTGTAGTTACTGCTCTGAGCATCTCCAGCTTGGCAATGGCTGAAGGTGGTGCTGACCGAACCTTCGCGCGCATGGAGCAGGCACGCCAGACGTCTCTGGAGGCCTACCGGGTGGCCCAGCAGCAGAAAGTTGAGGCTCCTGTAGCCAGCAGTCCAACCGAGCAAGCAGAGCACACCAACTGCTGAAGTCATCTACCTTACAGAAATGTAATCACCCGGATGGTTGGGATATGGCAGTTTCATACTGCTCATCGTCGGTAAGGCTTGTGCAATGCACCGACGTGGAAAGTTGAGGGGTAAATCCCCGACATTGAAGCAGCCATGAACCCGAGACCGGGCACACCATCACCGGCTCATTTGACGGATTGGACAAAACGGCATGCAAAGCAAAACCACAAGGCGCACCTTCGTCAAAGGCCTGGCAGCCACCGGTATTATCGGCGGACTTGGCCTGTGGCGCACGCCGGTCTGGGCGGTGAACAGCCCCGGCCAGCCCAACGTACTGACTGGTAACGAATTCGACCTATTCATCGGTGAAACCCCGGTGAACATCACCGGCGCAGCGCGCACGGCCATGACCATCAACGGCTCGCTCCCTGGGCCGATTCTTCGTTGGCGCGAAGGCGATACCGTCACATTGCGCGTGCGCAACCGCCTCAAGGAGGACACCTCCATCCATTGGCACGGCATCATCCTGCCGGCGAACATGGATGGTGTTCCTGGCCTGAGCTTCCATGGCATCGCCCCTGACGGCATGTATGAGTACAAGTTCAAGGTCAACCAGAACGGTACCTACTGGTATCACAGTCACTCGGGGCTGCAGGAGCAGGTCGGCGTATACGGCGCGCTGGTCATCGATGCCAAGGAGCCCGAGCCCTTCAGTTACGACCGTGATTACGTCGTGTTGCTGAGCGACTGGACGGATGAAAATCCAACGCGGGTACTGGCCAAGCTCAAGAAACAGTCGGACTACTACAACCAGCACAAACGCACCGTTGGTGACTTCATCGATGACGTAAGCGAGATGGGTTGGTCCGCCGCCGTAGCCGATCGCAAGATGTGGGCCGAGATGAAGATGAGCCCGACGGATCTCGCTGACGTCAGTGGCTACACCTACACCTACCTGATGAATGGCCAGGCACCCAATGGCAACTGGACCGGCATATTCAAACCAGGCGAAAAGATCCGCCTGCGCTTCATCAACGCCTCGGCGATGACCTATTTCGATGTGCGCATCCCGGGCCTGAAGATGACTGTGGTTGCGGCCGATGGTCTGCACGTCAAACCGGTCAGCGTCGACGAGTTCCGTATCGCCGTGGCCGAGACCTACGACGTGATCGTCGAACCAGACAGCGAACAGGCGTATACCGTGTTTGCACAATCCATGGATCGCACTGGCTATGCGCGCGGCACCCTTGCTGTACAGGAGGGGTTGAGTGCACCAGTACCCAGCCCCGACCCGCGTCCGCTGATTGCCATGGGCGACATGGGTATGGATCACGGCAGCATGGGCGGTATGGATCACGGGAACATGGCCGGAATGGACCACGGCAGTATGGCGGGCATGGATCATGGGAGCATGCAGGGTGGCATGGCCGGCATGGATCACAGCCAGATGGCTGGAATGGATCATTCGGGCATGGCAGGCATGGCAGGTGCCATGCAGGCACACCCAGCCTCAGAGACCAACAACCCGCTGGTCGATATGCAAACCATGACACCAACGCATAAGTTGGACGACCCAGGTATTGGTTTGCGAGACAACGGCCGACGCGTCCTCACGTACTCTGACCTGCGCAGCACCTTCCTCGACCCGGATGGTCGCGAACCAAGTCGCACCATCGAGCTGCACCTTACCGGGCACATGGAGAAATTCTCCTGGTCCTTCGATGGAATCAAGTTCTCTGACGCCGAGCCTCTGCGCCTCAAGTACGGCGAGCGTGTTCGCATCACGCTGGTCAACGACACCATGATGACTCACCCGATCCATCTTCATGGCATGTGGAGTGATCTGGAGGATGCGAACGGCAATTTCCTGGTGCGTAAACACACCATCGACATGCCGCCAGGTTCCAAGCGCAGCTATCGGGTGACCGCCGATGCGTTGGGGCGTTGGGCCTATCACTGCCACCTGTTGCTCCACATGGAAACGGGCATGTTCCGTGAAGTCCGTGTGGATGAGTAAAGGAGATTTCTGATGAGTACTTTTATGAAGCGTAATGCCCTGTTTGGCAGCGCAGCGATGTTCAGTCTTTTGGCTGTTCTGCACGCGCCGACGTCATTGGCAGGTGAGGGGCACAGCGAGCACGAACAACATGCTGCCGAGTCGGCTGCGCCCGACGCCAGTGACAAGCCTGCAGATCAATCGAAAGGCAAGGCCGCTGGCCATCAGATGGATCATGGCGCCATGGATCATGAGGGTATGAACCATGACGATATGGGGCACGAGAAGATGATGGATAAGCATGGCGGCACCGAAGCCGAAGCAGGTTCGAACCATGACCACTAGGTTTTCACGCCCGTCCCTCATAGCGCTGGCCGTGTCGCTGAGTGCACTCAGCGGCGGCGTTACCCAGGCTGCGGAAGAAATGGATCATTCGGCAATGGGGCACGGCTCCATGTCGATGGACCACAGCCAGATGGGCCACGGTTCCGCCAAAGCGCCGATGGAGGGCATGGATCACAGCACGATGGACCATGGTGCCATGCAGGGTGCTTCGGGCAGCATGGATCATAGCCAGATGGGCCACGGCCAGAGCCAAGAGAAGGCCCAGGCTATGGATCACAGCAAGATGGGGCATGGCGCCATGCAAGGACAGATGGAGGGCATGGATCATTCAAAGATGAACCATGGCTCCGCTGAAGCCCCGAGAACCACCAGCCGTACGCCGATTCCCGTTCTGACGGATGCTGATCGCCAAGCGGCTTTCCCGCCATTACCTGGCCACAAGGTTCACGACAGCGCCATCAACAGTTTTTTCCTGCTCGATCAGCTCGAATACCAGGACGCAGATGAGGGCAGCACCCTGGCCTGGGATGCGTCGGGCTGGGTAGGCGGTGATATCAACCGAGTCTGGTTCCGCTCCGAAGGCGAGCGTACCAACGGCGTGACCGAGGATGCTGAATTACAGCTGCTGTACGGCCGCTCGATCGGCCCTTGGTGGGATGTCGTCGCGGGCGTTCGCCAGGACTTCAAACCGGAGTCGCCGCAGACTTGGGCCGCCTTCGGTATCCAGGGCATGGCGCTTTACGCCTTTGAGGCCGAAGCCACGGCCTTCGTCGGCGAGAATGGCCAAACTGCTGCCCGACTGGAGGGCGAGTACGACATTCTGCTGACCAACCGGCTGATTCTCCAGCCAACTGCCGAAATGAACTTCTACGGCAAGAACGATCCTGAGCGAGGTGTGGGGTCTGGGTTGGCAAATACCGAGCTCGGCTTGCGTCTGCGTTACGAGATTGTCAGGCAGTTTGCCCCCTATATCGGGGTTTCCTGGAGCCGCTCCTATGGCAACACGGCAGACATGGTGCGCGACGAGGGCGGTGATGTAGACGAGGCGCGTTTTGTCGCCGGTATCCGGATGTGGTTTTGAGAACCTGACATGAAAAGAACAATTAAAACTTTGGTGGCGGCCGGCGTGGTCGGTAGCACAGCTGTCCTGGCCGGCGCCTACTTTGGCGTGGTCAACGTGGGGGCCGACGATCCCCATTTTCCTGCAGTGCATGCGTTTCTCACGATGGCCCGTGACCGCTCTATCGAAGTCCGTTCGCGGGACATCGAGGTTCCCAACCTGGATGATCAAGCTCTTATTCGCGCCGGTGCGGGCAACTACAACTCCATGTGTATCGGCTGTCATTTGGCGCCAGGTGTGGCGGAGACCGAGCTAAGCCAATCGCTTTATCCTGCGCCCCCCAACCTCGCCAAGATCGGTGTCGATGGCAATCCGTCAGCAGCGTTCTGGGTGATCAAGCATGGCATCAAAGCAACGGGTATGCCTGCGTGGGGCAAGAGCATGGGAGACGAGTACATCTGGGGCATGGTTGCCTTCCTCAACCAACTGCCGACGATGGATGCCAAGCAATACCAAACACTCGTCGCATCCAGTGGCGGCCATCAGCACGGTGGTGGGGAAACGCAGATGCATAACCATGAAGGACAGCACGGCGACAACAAGCCTGGCCATCATGACAATAGTGGCGGTGGCGATGACCATCATGGATCAGGTGATGCTGGAGAGCCTGGTCATCACGATGCCGCGGCTACGGATAGCGAGGGTGGCTCCGCACCTAAGGCAGGTCACCATTCGGATATGAGTGGCGATGACCACCATGCTGGAGATGAGGCGTCGTCCAACGGAGGTGATCATCACGCCGAGCAGGCTCCGAACGCCTCGCCCAAGACCCACACCCACGCCGATGGCAAAGAGCACGTACATGAAAGCTAAATATCTGGCCTTACTGGCCGCTCTCTCCGTCACGTCTGCGGTTCAAGCAGCTGATGCCCTGACGATTGATGTCCATCGTGATGCCAATTGCGGATGTTGCAAGAAGTGGATTTCACACCTCGAAGCGAATGGCTTCAAAGTCGTCGACCATGTCGAAAGCAACATGACAGCAGTGAAGCAAAGTCTGGGCGTCGCGCCGCGGTTGGCGTCTTGCCACACCGCGCTGATTGACGGCAAGTTCGTCGAAGGTCATGTGCCGGCGGCTCAGGTCATCGAACTCACCAAGCGCGATGATCTGCTGGGCATCGCTGTTCCCGGGATGCCGGCGGGCTCCCCCGGCATGGAAGTCGATGGCGTACAGCATGCCTACCAGGTCATTGGCTTGACCAAGACGGGTTCTGATCAGGTCGTTGCAGAATATCCCACCCAGTAGTACTGCCTGCCCGCACGGCTGCTTGCGTCTAGAGTGGCCGATTCTTTTTCATACATCCTTTAACCTAAGTAAAAAAGGCGCCCGAGGGCGCCAAGGGCTGTCTCCAAACCAAAGGAGCACTACGAGGGGACAGCAGGACCACGGCGCGAGCGGGCAATCAACCCGCTCGCGCACCGAGGTTAGAGAACTTCCAGCGGGTATTCGACAATGAAGCGGAACTCATCCAGATCCGACTCGAAGTCGGTGGCGCGAGTCGTGGCTTGTCGAATGCGAAAGGACATGTCCTTCAACGACCCAGACTGCAGAACGTACTTGGCCTCGATGTCCCGCTCCCAGCGCTTCTGGTTGGTCAACGGATCGCCGTTGTCATCACGGCGCATATAGACTTCGTTGGCGTTGCTGTAGTCGGCATCCCAGCCTTGGGCATATCGAGTCATGAAGCTCAACCCAGGCACACCGAAAGGCTCCATATCCAGGTCATAGCGCACTTGCCATGACTTCTCCTTCGGCGAGTTGAAGTCGCTGTACTGGATGGAGTTGTCGAGGTAGATGGAGTCCGATTGGCGCAAGTAGTCGAAGTCATCATCGCCATTGTTGCGCTGGAGACCCACCAGCACTGTATGAGCGCCGAATTGGATGCCGACCTTGCCGCTCCAGATGTTGTTATCGAAGCTCCCGAGGAGCTGCCTCCCTTCATCGACCGCCTTGTAGTAGTTCAGCCCGCCGATCAAGGCGACATCGTCCGCAAGCGGGTAGCTCAGCGTGGTGCCCGCGTAATATTGATTCCAGGCATCCTTGAGGCGGCTGGTGTAGAGACTAAAGCCGACGTTGTCATTAAGCGTGTAATCACCACCGAAATAGGCGATCCATGGCGAGTCCACTTCGCCCGCGTAGAAGGTAGCGAAGCCGTCGCGCATGCTGCTGGTATTGGGTTGGCTCATCGAGTGGAGGCGACCGCCCTGAAGCGACAGTCCTTCCACGCTGCTGTTGACCACGGTGACACCTCGGAAACTCTCCGGTAAAAGCCGTGCATCACCGTATTGGACGACCGGGCTGACGGGAAAGACGTCGCCTACCTTGATCTCGGTATCCATGAACCGAGTTTTCACCGCGCCCCCCAGTTTGGAGTAGTTGTCCTCAGCCTGCCCGAGGCTGTTGTAAGGCATCACGTCGACTGAGCCGCCTGCTCCAGAACGGCCGTCGCCGGTGTCAAGCTTGAGCCCTAGCATGGCAAAGGCATCGACACCAAAGCCTATGGTGCCCTCGGTGAAACCAGACTCGAATCTGCCTATCACGCCATGCGCCCACTCTTCCGAATAGCCATTACCCGAGCTGCTGGACTGGCCTTTACGGAAATCGCGGTTGAAGTAGAGATTTCGATTGAGAATGGTCAGGCTGCTGCCTTCGATAAATCCCTCGCCTTTCTCGCCGGCGGCCATTGCAGCTTGCCCGGTACTGACGCTCAGAGTGAGCAGAGAAAGTCCTAACAGGGTTCTGTTATTCATAAATGCTCCTGATGTTATTGGCAGTTGTCATTGTGTGGTCGCATATATGTGCCAAGCGCGCCGGGCATAGCCAGGCACGCCTTGGTCATATTTCCACATGCCAAATAACGTCAGGGTGACTTGGAAATTACATTTCAGTCAGCGCGATGTCATTTATCTAGTTTTGATTACGGCAACCTGTCCCGGCTGCCCGGTATTCAAGAATATTCAGATCGCCATTGGAGTCCTCGTAGGTCATCTGGGCCGGCATCACACCGCAGCTAGAGTCCGTTGAGGTAATGGCCACGACCCTGGCGATATCGAGCTTCATGCCGTAGCGGTAATGAATAACTTCAGGCGGATTCTTTCCGTTAGCGGCAGCATACTCTTGCATGGCCTGCTCATTGGCCTGAATCATCCGACCATAAACACGATCAGCGCCGCCTTCTGCCAGAGCGGCAGAGGAAACAACCATAACGGCAAGGGCTGCAATAACTTTGAGGCTTTTCATATTTAATCACTCCTTCAAGGTGGTGATTAAAATATATCCGCTCAACCTGTCATAAAAATGAAGTCAAAGTTACATCGCCGTAATGCTTCCTGCCGCGTTACCCGGGCGAGTCAGCTTGGCGCGTGGCTTGCCCGGGTTTGTAAAGCTATATCTCCTGTGGTGCGCGAACCTTCTGTGTACGCTGCCTTCGCATCAGCCAGTAGGCGGCCGGCAAAACCAGCATGGACATCAGCGGCGCGGTAATCATGCCGCCGACCATGGGCGCGGCGATGCGCTTCATCACTTCGGAACCGGCACCGCCGCCCCAGAGGATCGGCAGCAGGCCGGCGATGATCACGGCCACCGTCATCACCTTAGGCCTCACGCGCAGCACCGCGCCCTCACGAATGGCCTCAAGCAGGGCCGGATCACCGCTGCGTCCAGAGTCCAGCCGAGCATGCCAGGCGTTCCTCAGATACAAGAGCATGATCACCCCGAACTCGGCTGAGACGCCGGCCAGGGCAATGAAGCCGACCCCAGTGGCCACCGACAAGTTGAAGCCGAACCAATAGAGCAGCCAGATGCCCCCCGACAGGGCGAAGGGCAGGGTGGCCATGATCAGCAGGGCCTCGCTGAAGCGGCTGAAGGTCAGGTAGAGCAGCACGAAGATAATCAACAAGGTCGCCGGCACCACCCAGGACAACCGCGCATTGGCGCGCTCCAGGTACTCGAACTGACCGGAGTAAGAAACGGTCATGCCAGCGTCGAGTTTTACCCGCTCAGCTACGCGTTGCTGCAGCTCACGCACGGTCGATGCCAGGTCGCGCCCACGGACATCGACATAGACCCAGCCGGACAGGCGCCCGTTCTCGCTGCGCAGCATCGGTGGCCCTTCGGTCAGGCTAACCTGTGCGACGGTGCCCAAGGTGATCTGCTGGCCGGCAGGGGTGAGGATCGGCATACGCCTTAGCGCCTGGGGACTGTCCCGCCACTCCTTGGGATAGCGCAGGTTAATCGGAAAGCGGGCCAATCCTTCGACCGTCTCGCCGATATTGCTGCCGCCAATGGCACCCGATACCACCGCTTGTACGTCGGCAATGCTCAGGCCGTAGCGTGCCGCGGCCAGGCGATCGATCTGGATATCCACATAGCGTCCGCCGGTGAGGCGCTCTGCCAGCGCTGAGCTCACCCCAGGTACATCTTTGGCCACCACCTCGATATCGCGAGTAATGCGCTCGATATCGACCAGGGAGGTTCCGGAGACCTTCACGCCGATGGGGCTCTTGATCCCCGTGGCCAGCATGTCGATGCGGTTGCGAATTGGCGGCACCCAGATGTTGGACAGCCCTGGGACTTTCACCGCACGATCCAGCTCCTCAATCAGCTTCTCCGGCGTCATACCCGCGCGCCATTGCTCGCGCGGCTTGAACTGCACGGTGGTCTCGAACATTTCCAGCGGCGCCGGATCGGTGGCTGTCTCCGCTCGCCCGGCTTTGCCGAATACCCGGGCCACCTCCGGCACCGTGAGGATCATGCGGTTGGTTTGCTGCAGCAGCTGGGTTGCCTTGCTCGCCGGCAAGCCGGGCAGGGCCGAAGGCATGTACAACAGATCGCCTTCGTCCATGGGCGGCAGGAACTCTCCTCCGAGTCTGCTGAGGGGCCACAGACTGGACACAAAGACCAGCACGGCCAGCGCCAAGGTCACCTTGGGCCAGGCCAGCACCCACTCCAGCACCGGCCGGTATGCGCCGATCAGCCAGCGGTTCAAGGGGTTTTGCTGTTCGCTGGGGATATGCCCACGAATCCAGTAGCCCATCAGCACCGGTACCAGGGTGACCGAGAGGCCGGCGGCGGCGGCCATGGCATAGGTCTTGGTGAAGGCCAGAGGGCCGAACAGGCGCCCTTCCTGGGCCTCCAGGGTAAATACCGGGAGGAACGATAGGGTGATGATCAGCAGGCTGAAGAAGAGTGCCGGTCCGACTTCGGCTGCGGCTTCGCCGATCACTCGCCAGTGCGCCTCGCCTTGGAGCGGCTCATTGGGGTGCCGAGCCTTCCAGGCCTCGATGTGCTTGTGCGCGTTCTCGATCATCACCACGGCGGCATCGACCATGGCGCCGATGGCGATGGCGATCCCGCCGAGCGACATGATGTTGGCATTGACGCCCTGGTAGCGCATGACGATGAAGGCCATCAGGATGCCCAGGGGCAGGGTGATGATCGCCACCAGCGACGAACGCAGGTGCCAGAGAAAGATCAGGCAAACCAAGGCAACCACCACGAACTCTTCCAGCAGCTTGTAGCTGAGGTTGTCGATGGCACGGTCGATCAGTTGCGAACGGTCATAGGTAGTGACCACTTCGACGCCGGTGGGCAGGCTGGCTTTCAGGCTGTCCAGCTTGGTCTTCACGGCAGCGATGGTGTCCCGGGCATTCTTGCCGGAGCGCAGGATGACCACGCCACCGACCACTTCACCCTGGCCGTCCAATTCGGCGATACCGCGACGCATCTCTGGCCCCAGTTGAATGGTGGCCACCTGGCCTAGCAGCACCGGAATTCCGCTTGCCGAAGCCCGCAGCGGCACATTGCGAAAATCATCCAGGCTCTCCAAATAGCCCGAGGCCCGCACCATGTACTCGCGCTCCGCCAGCTCCAAGATGGCGCCGCCGGTTTCCTGGTTAGCGCTCTTCAGCGCCGCTTCGACCTCCTGCTGAGTTACCCCGTAAGCCACCAACTTCTGCGGATCGAGCAGCACTTGGTACTGCTTGACCATGCCGCCGAGGGTGGCCACCTCGGCCACGTTGGGCAGGCTCTTGAGCTCGTACTTGAGAAACCAGTCCTGCAGCGCACGCAGCTGGGACAGGTCATGCTGGCCGCTGCGGTCGACCAACGCGTACTGGTAGATCCAGCCCACGCCGGTGGCATCCGGGCCCAGAGTGGTGGTGACGCCCTCAGGCAGGCGTTCCTGGGCCTGGTTGAGGTACTCCAGCACGCGCGAACGTGCCCAGTAGAGATCGGTGTCGTCTTCGAACAGCACGTAGACGAAGGAGTCGCCGAAGAACGAGTAGCCGCGCACCGTCTTCGCCCCCGGAACCGAGAGCATGGTGGTGGCCAGCGGATAGGTCACCTGGTTCTCGACAATCTGCGGTGCCTGCCCGGGGAAGCTTGTGCGGATGATGACCTGGGTGTCGGACAGATCCGGCAGTGCATCCAACGGCGTGTTGCGCAGCGACCAGATGCCCAGGGCGGTGATGAACAGGGTCGCCAGCAGCACCAGAAAGCGATTGCCGATAGACCAGTGGATCAGGCGTGCGATCATGGCTGGTCTCCTTCCTTGCTGAGCTGCTCGATCATCAGGCCGGAGTTTTTCTGGCGGGCGCCGATACGTACGTGATCTCCTGGCTTAAGTCCCACAGCTACTTCTGAGCTGACCAATGGAAAAGCCATGGTCATACCTGGCATATTCAGGCTCTCGAAGGGCCCGTGCTCCAGGGTGACTGACTCCGCGTCCAGAGCACGAATCACACCATGGGCCTCATGTAGTTCCTTCTTATTGTCCTGCTCGGCATGGCTGGCCATGACACCCTGTAGGCTGGCCTCCGAATCGATGAGGAACTGGCCGGAGGTAACGACCGCCTGACCCTCCTCAAGACCGGACAACACCTCCAGACGCCCATCAGCCTCGCGGCCCAAGGTTATTTCCAGGGGGCGGTAGCGCCCATCGCCTTCTACCAGCATCACCAACGCACGCTTCCCGGTGCGAATCACGGCTTCACTCGGCACAAGAAGCGTGGATTGTTCGACGGCACTGTTCAGGCGTACGGCGGCGAACATGCCGGGACGCAATTTACCGGCGGGATTGGCGAGCTCGCTGCGTACCGTGAGCGTACGCGTCTGCGGGTCGGCACTCGGTAGCAGGGCAACGACACGACCTTGCAGAGGCTGTTCTGGGAAGGCGGTCAGGGTGGCGGTGATGCTCGCGCCAAGCTGAACCGCTCCAGCTTGGTCTTCGGGGATTGCGGCGTCGAGCCAGACAGTGGACAGCCCGTTGATCCGCGCCAGGTCCTGGCCGGCTTCGACGGTCATCCCGGCGCGTACCTGCAAGGCTTGGAGCTCGCCGCTGATAGGTGTGGTGAGGGTTTGCACCGCCCGTGGTTTGCCGCTGCGGCGGACCTGCTCGATCAACGTTTGAGGCATGCCAAGCAGGCGCAGGCGCTCTTGGGCCGCACTTATCAAGCGAGTGTCAGCGGTACGCAGTACCGCCAGGAACTCCAACTGCGCGGCGGACCATTCGGGAATCAGCAGGTCGACCAGGGGGGCTCCGGCAGGCAGCACATCGCCCGGGGCGCGACCGTAAACCCGCTCGACGAATCCGCCGGCGCGGGCCTGGAGGTTCGCCACTTCTCGCTGGTTATAGGCCAGGGAACCCACCGCCTCGATATCCGAGGGCAGTACACCTCGGATCACCATCGAGGTTCGCATTCCGAGGTTCTGCACGGCTTGAGCGGGGATGCTCAGGACAGACGGATCCTGCTCGGATCCTGCGTATTTAGGGACAAGTTCCATATCCATGAAAGGTGACTTGCCCGGTTTATCGAAGCGCTGCTCAGGCTGCATAGGGTCGTACCAATAGAGCACCTTGCGCTCGTCCGTCGGTGCGGAGCTAGGCAGTAGCTCGTGTTTGGCTTGCCGCTGGGCCAGCCAGTAGCCACCGCCCGCCGCGCCAATGCCCACGGTCAGCACGGCGACCGCAAAACCAAATGTCGATATCTTCATTTCAGGCCCTCCACATAGGCGTAGTACAGGCTTGCGGAGAGCTGGCTCAACTTGCGCTGCTGTTCAATCTGCCGCAGCTGCGCCTCAATCAGGTCGCGCTGGGCAGTAATAACGGATGTGAGCTGGCTGTTACCGGCTTGGTAGGCGGCCAGTTCGAGATCGGCACGTTTGCTTGCAAGCGGGATCAAGGTTTTTTCGGTGCGTGACAAGGTCCTGCGCAGTTGCTCAAGCTCGGCAATACCGCCTTCCAGCTCAGCCTGATGGGCGCGCAGTAATGCTTCCTGCTCGGCTTCCATCTGCGACACGCTTTGTTGTCTGGCGTTGATCTTGGGCCCCTGACGTGTGCCTACGAACAACGGCAGGTCGAACGTGAATTGCACCATCACCATATCGCCGAACTGGTTGTCGCGATTGTTGTAGGCAAACTCAACACCCCAGTCGGGGGTCTTCTCGGCGATGGCCTCGTTCAGCTCGGCGCTAGCCTCGCCGACTCGGGCGGAGGCAGCGCGCAACTCAGGGTGTGAGGCAATGCGTTGCTGCAGGTGCGGTGCCACCAGGTTCAGATTGGGAACACCTCCTTGCAAAGGCTGGTCAGCCTCGTTGCCTATCCAGCGGCGCAGCTTGGCACGAGCTACTGCCACATCGCGATTCAGTTCATCTCGCCGATCTTGTAACGCCAAAGCTTCCTGGTCGGCCTGCAACAGCTCGCCAGGCTGAGCACTACCGCCGGCAATTAGCGATTGCACGGTCGAGCGGAGCATCTCGATCTGACGGTCCAGTTGATCGAAGAGGCCAACACTGCGTTCGGCGTAGTACACGTCCAGCCAGCTCACTGCCGTCTGGCGCTTGATTTCCAACTGCATGGCACGCTGCTCGGCCTCGGCCCGCGTCATGGAGGCTTCGGCCAGTTGGCGACGGGCCAGACGCTTGTCGCCGTTTGGTACCTCCTGCATGAGTCCAATGCGGCGCATGGTCATGGAGTCACGATTAAGTGTGTAACGGTCAGGGCCTTCGATCGGCAGGTTGTCGATGCCTAGAATCAGCTTGGGATCGGGCAAGGCGTCTGCGGGCCCTACAGCCTGCTGTGCCGATGCCACCTGCGCCTGGCGCGCGAGGTTCTCAGGGGCACTCTGTTCGGCCAGAGCTTGGGCTCGTTCGAAGGTTAGGGGCTGTGCCTGCGCGGCAAGCCAGGGAGCTGCCCAGAATGCGGCAGCCAACACGCCGAGATAGCCACGGCGTGGAAAAAGGAAAGCGGACATGCTTTCGCCTCCAATGCGATTGATCGAGGTCGCAGCTACGAAACGTGGTCGCGACGATGCGCCTGACTGTAAGGCGCGGGATGATCACGGCATTAGACGAAACGAGGAGGGCGCCAGAGTCCTGCGGGCTCTCGCTTAATCACCGACTGGGTCAGCAATATCTCGGGGCGTGAGGGGAGAGGGGATATGCTCTTGATCACGGTGGTCTGGAGAAGTCCTCCGGTCTTGCATTCCTGGCCGGATTTGCAGGGGGACTTATTGGCCACCCCATCAGACGTGTCCATTTGCTCGCAGCACGGAGCATCGACCATTGCATGGCCCTGATGATCGGCGCTCTGCATCGGGCAAGGTTGTGCAGGCATGCTGAAAGCCGTACCGCCGAAGCTCGGCAGCACGAGGCTAGCAATCATTACCAGGATCAATCCAATCCGACGCACAGCAATTCACCAGGCGGGGCGATAGGGCGACGATAGCAGATTGCCCCGGGGCATGAACGCTCGTTTTGACAATAACAGTGCTTCGTTGATTTGGATCAAACAGAGTGTCATGCAGGGTATCGGGCTCAACTGGTAGCTCCGTTTAACCGGATTTCTCAGCTCGTAGGGTTCGCACCACCCATTCGGCGCGCTAGCACAAGACCGGCCTCGCTAGCCGTTAAGTCGAGCCCCTAGGTGCTTGGGTCCTAGTCAAACATCTGTGGTTAGCCGAGGTGCAGGAGCTGCCTGCTTCGGGCATACCCAATCAGGCACCAAAAGCGAATTCTATAATTGTTCTATAATCACTCTATAATCGACTATAAACCCGGTTCTAGAGCGCTCGGCGCTGCCTAAGAAACCGATCAGTTGCTGTATGCATGTGTCACTTAGATACTGCATACAGGGGTAACCATCCGGCAAAGACATCTGGTTGGCGAGACTGCTTTCGGCTCGGCAGTAACGAAATGGCCAGTCATAATGGACGACAGTCCGCAGCCCTTCGTTGCGTAGGAGTAGCCCATCATGATCTGCCCAATCGAAACCCGGGTTATCACGGCTCACGTCCCAGTACAGCTAGCTGAGAGAGTCGATCAGATGGCCGCACATCTGGGCCGCTCCACGGACTGGATTCTCAAGCAAGCCTTGGCCACATGGATTGATCAGGAAGAAGAGCGCGGCCGCCTGACCCGAGCGGCCCTGGCCGATGTGGACGCAGGCCGCGTGATCGATCACCAAGCAGTTCAGGCCTGGGCCGACAGCCTTAGCAGCAATACACCGCTGCCGGTGCCTCGCTGAAGGTCATTTGAGTAGGTGACCAGTAAGCGTACGGGGAATACGTCTTGCGCAGGTCAGCCCGGCATCCATTGATGCGGCAACAGGTGCTCAATCTCACTGGCCTTCTACGTCGGCAACCGCGTCAGTACATCGTTGAGGTACGCGTACGGATCATGCTCGCTCATGCGTGCCGACTGGATCAGGCTCATGATCGCTTGACCGTTATGATGTGTCACCCAGCGGCAATGTGATCACCGCCGCTTCTTCAGCCGGCCGCCCGGCAGTCGCTTGTACCGGCACGAATGCCGGCAGGCCGGGGGGCGGTCGAGGTAAATCGGCAGCCACTTGCGGATCACGTTGGCGTTGATGCCGTGGCTGATGGCGACGCCGGAAACTGTGGCCCACCGGTTGCCGGCATTCCTGCGCGACCTGGGCCTTGAAGGTTTTTGGATAGGAGCTTCGTTGGCGCATGGGAATCCTGGCGATAAGGGTGATCGCGTCCGGTAAAAGATGGGTGGCCACCATCACCCTTAATGCTGGAGTTCAGAAGGTGTGTTCACCGGGCGCTTACATACAAGGATTCCATCATCGAAGTCGAGAAGGAAATCCCGGACCACCGGAAGCTCGCCATTGTATCGGATATTGCAACGCTCAGCTCTATCGCGGACCTTGTCTCTTAAAACCTGTAAACCCCATGATGCTAACTAAAAATATTAGTCAAAACAGCCAGTTAGTATTGATGCTCGATCTTTAAAATCGGAGAAATGAAAGGTGCCCGATTGATGCCGGAAGCGCCCCGCAGTTGCTCATGGGCGGCCGGGGGCGGATTGCACATAGA
The DNA here is from genome assembly GCF_054558415.1 of Pseudomonas sp. No.21. Taxonomy (NCBI): domain Bacteria; kingdom Pseudomonadati; phylum Pseudomonadota; class Gammaproteobacteria; order Pseudomonadales; family Pseudomonadaceae; genus Pseudomonas; species Pseudomonas sp. No.21. Next base: position 98,139 of record NZ_BAAJNO010000008.1, on the reverse strand, counting down.
GATGTAGCCCGCAGAGCTCTGAGAGTGGCAATGGCCATGGGGCGTAGTCGCGGCTGTAGCACCTCGACGAACTGCATAACACTATGGGCGCTGCCGATGCCAGAACGCGTGCATGCGTCGACTAGAGTTAAGGCCGTGCCGCCATTCCAGCGTTTGAAGGCGTGGAGGAAGTTGGAGACTTCGCCACTGCCTAGGCGTGAAGCGGTTTCCATCAGGGGCAGGCCGCCAGTAGCCCGCAGTTTGACGTACCTCAACCATCAGCAAGCGGAATCAGCTATCGTTTTTATCGGGATGCCGCCGGTGGCGCCACCCATTTACTTAGCTCCAGTAGCTGCAGAGCATGCATGCTTTACTGGCGCGGTGCGGAACTTTGGACCTCGGAAAGAGGCGTCAGCCCGTTCCCAATTTTGAAAATCAATCTGCGTCGTTTCAGCGCAAGCTACAAGCTACCCGATCCCTATGGCATTGATTTTCAAGAGTCTCCACTTTAAAAGACAGACTTCCAGTCTTTTAAAGTCACCCACAATCTGTGCCCTGGGCGCCTGCTGGGAAAATACGAAATTACCTATAATGTAGATTATGTTAAATCGCGTAGGGATGAATCATGCCCATGAACTCGTCAGCCCTCCCGGTTTCGTCAAATGCATGATTTCCCGTCCCTGGGATTTTCGCGCAAACCCGACGACGCTAGAGATGAAAGTCGCCCGCTGCTTCCGGTTGGTACAGCACTTTCCTGATCTCGATCCTTCGTGTCCGGTCGGCGATCCGCCAGTCGATGGCGTCACCCTCCTGATAACCCAGGATGGCAGCGCCGATGTCGGAGCACACCGAATGCTTCCCGGCGCGGCTGTCCGCCTCCTCGGGATAGACCAAGGCCACTTCGATCTCTTCGTCGTCCAGTTGCAGCAAGGCCCTGGAGTTCATCGTCACGACATTGCGCGCCACCTCTTGCGGCTTGACGACGATGGCTCGCTCCAGCTCGTGTTCGAGCTCGACGACGGCCGGGCCTTCCTCGAGCACGAGCAGGCTTTCGAGCCGGGCCTTGTCGATCTCGGTGATGCAGATGCCGGTGGCGTCGCTCACGGCACCTTCGCGCAAGAGCTGGAGATAGCGCCCCGCCGTCATGGCGAAGGATTTCAATGTCGGCGTTTCGCTCTCGAGCAGAAAGCCGCTGCGCAGAAAGGCCTTCAGCGAACGGGCGTTGTCCGGGTGGATCCTGGCGATGAGCGTCTTGGCCCGCATGTCGAGGAAGGCCAGCTTCATGCCTTCGCGGATGGTGCGGGCGCCGAGGTTCCGGCCCCACTTGCCGCTGTCTCCGATCACCAGGACGATCTCGCAACACGACCCGGTCTTGATGAGACGGACGAAGCCTACCGGTGCGTCCTGCCGGTCATAGGCCATGAAGAATCGTCCGCCGCTGTTGAACAGGTGCGTCAGGATCGGCATCTGGGTCCGGTCCATGGCTTGCTCGATGGTACGGGAGACATCCCGCGAATCGCTCAGGTAGCAGGTGACGCGCTCATCCTCCAACCAATCCATCAGCTTCAGCGCGTCTGCCCGGGTAATTTCCGGGCACAGGGAAATGAAAGGCCTGTTCATCTTCACCCCATTCGTTCGTAGAGGATGAAAGCCCTTCATGGCCATGGCCATGACGGTTCTTTCGGCGACCGGCAACTTTAAGCCATAACGCGGGAATGCCGAACAACCTGCGCACCGTTGCTCCGAGATTAAGCGCTTCCCGACAGGTAGACGCGGCAGCGGCGGGCTCACGCCCAATCACCCCAAGGCACAGCCGTTTGCCACTAGCACACTCGACCTAATCGACCGCAGTCGGCGCGGGTAATAGAGTCCAGGCCCGCTGAAGGATTCTTGCCATCACAAGGAGTGAAACCGTGCCCTCACTGAAGCTCGCCCTCATCGCCCTGGCGGCTCTGTCCGTTGGCGCATGCGCAGGCCCGACGCCGACCCATACCAATGACAACGGCGTCCGTGCAGCCGCGCAGAAGCTCATTGGCCAACCGGCCAGCAAGGCCTTCGAGCTGTTCGGCCAGCCCGACCAGGGCATGGGGCCGTCTTCGTACGGCAGCGGTGGTTTCTATGCCTGGAACCGCGTACAGACCCACATGACGCCGGAGCAGGTATTCGTCAGCACCGGCAAGGAATATGTCGGCCAGAAGGAAACCTGGGTGGGCGTCGGCGGCGGTGGCGTCGCTGGCATGGCGCAGGTCGGCAACGAGGCGGTGTACCGCGAGACCGGCTACTACGAAAACCGCACCGTGCTCGACTACTTCTGCAGCATCACGCTCTACACGGATGGCAAGGACATCATCACCAACGCCAGCGTGATCAACTGCATGAACTCGCAGTGAGCCCCGCTCGCCAGGCAATGTCCCGTCCTCCTCGCATCCCCCATGGCGCCAGTAGAACGCCCCTGCCCTGAGCGCCGTCAGCTTCCCTGATGGCCGGCAGGCCCGCCCGGCGCGGGCCTGCCGCCTCCCTCCTCCTCGGTCGCCGCGGTCGTCGCGTGTTTTGGCACATGCTTATTCCCTGAAATTATTTATCCAGGGTAGTTCTTCGCTTTTAGGATATATGCCGATCCAACGGGCCCAGCCCGCGACAGAGACTTGCCCAAGCAAGCGCCCCCCCGCCCTGCGTTGCACACCCATTCATGCGCCCTGCCCTTGCGGGACGCTGGCCTGCAACGAGGATTGATCCATGAGCTTCGACGTTTTCTGGTTCCTGCCGACTTCCGGCGATACCCGTTTCCTTGGCCGTTCCGAGAGTGGCCGCCCGGCCACCAACGCCTACATGCGGCAGATCGCCGTGGCGGCGGACCAGCTCGGCTACGACGGCGTGCTGATCCCCACCGGCGCCAGTTGCCTCGACCCCTGGGTGACCGCCGCCAGCCTGGTGCCCGTCACCCAGCGCATCAAGCTGCTGGTGGCCCTGCGCACCACTCTCGGCAACCCCACCGCCACGGCCCGCCAGGCCGTGAGCCTCGACCAGGCCAGCGGCGGGCGCCTGCTGCTCAACGTGGTGCCGGGCGGCGATGCCACGGAGCTCGCCGCCGATGGCGTGTTCCTCGACCATGACGCGCGCTATGCCGCCTCGGACGAATTCCTCACCATCTGGCGCCGCCTGCTGCAAGGCGAGACCGTCGACTTCGACGGCGAGCACCACAAGGTCCGTGGCGCGCAGAACTTCTTCCCGCCGTTGCAGAAGCCCTACCCGCCTCTCTACTTCGGTGGCTCCTCGGTGGCGGCCCACGAGCTCGCCGCCAAGCATGTGGACGCCTACCTGAGCTGGGGCGAGCCACCGGCGGCGGTGGCCGAGAAGATCGCCGACGTGCGTGCCCGCGCGGCGAAACATGGGCGCACGGTACGCTTCGGCGTACGCCTGCACGTGATCGTGCGGGAAACCAACGAGGCGGCCTGGGCCGCGGCCGACGAGCTGATCAGCCACCTGGACGACGCCACCATCGCCGCCGCCCAGGCCAACTACGCGCGCATGGACTCCGAAGGCCAGCGGCGCATGGCCGCCCTGCACCAGGGCCGGCGTGACAACCTGGAAGTGGCGCCCAACCTCTGGGCCGGCGTGGGCCTGGTTCGTGGCGGCGCGGGCACCGCCCTTGTGGGGGACCCGCAGACCGTCGCCGCGCGCCTGCAGGAATACGCCGAACTGGGCATCGAAAGCTTCGTGCTCTCCGGCTACCCGCACCTGGAAGAGGCCTACCGCTTCGCCGAACTGGTGTTCCCGCTGCTGCCCGGCAAGGGCCAGGTCACAACGGCGGGCACCTTCACCGGCGGCGCCTTCGACATCCGCGCCGGCAAGGGCCAGGCCGCCTAGAAACGCAGCTCCGGGCCCAGCTCATGGGCCCGGTTTCAGACATTCCACTCGCGCTTGCAAGCCATCAGGAACTCGATGAAGGCGCGCAGGCGCAACGGCATGTGCCGGCCCTGCGGATACAACAGGGTGAAGGGCCGCGAGCGCCCGCCGAACGCCGGCAGCACCTCCACCAGCGAACCCTCCGCCAGCTCCCGCTCGACGATGAAGCGGTAGGTCTGGAACAGCCCCGCACCGTGCTTGGCCAGGGTCACGCCGCCGAGCACATCGTCCGAGCAGCAGTAGTTGCCCTTCAGCAGCAGCTCCCGCTCCTGGCCGTTGTCGTTGAACAGCCAGGGAATGCGGCGGCCATTGCTGGGCAGCTCGAACTGGATGCAGTCGTGCTCGTCCAGCGCCTCCAGGGACTGCGGCGCCGGAGCCCGGGCCAGGTAATCCGGGCTCGCCACCACCACCAGGGCGGCGTCTTCCAGGTGCCGGGCGATCAGCGTCGAATCGGGCAGCGCGCGCACGCGGATCGCCAGGTCGTAGCCCTCGCCGACGAAGTCGATGTTGCGGTTGCTCAGGTGGATGTCGACCTTCACCCCCGGGCAGCGCTCGCGAAAGCGCGCCAGCACCGGCAGGATGCGGTGGTGACCGTAGGTGGTGGGGATGCTGATGCGCAACTGGCCCGTCGGCTCCTGCTGGCGGCCCATCATGTCGCGCTCGGCCTCGATCAGCTGGGTCAGCGCCTGGCGGCATTGCTCGAAGTAGCCACGCCCGCTTTCCGTGAGACGGATGCTGCGCGTCGTGCGCTGGAACAACCGCGTGCCCAGGCGCTCCTCCAGGCGCGAAATGGAGCGGCTGACCGCCGCCGGCGTGACCCCGGCCACCAGCGCGGCCGCCGTGAAGCTGCCTTCCTCTGCGGCCAGGCAGAACAGCTCGATGCTGCCCAGCTGGATGTCTTCGAAATGGCGCTTCACGATTGGTTACACCGGGTAATAACTGAAGTTTCCGATCCTACATAAATCCGGGGAAGCGGAACAAATACAGTTACAGTCCGCAGGCCGATAGCCCTTGGCCAAGGCCCCCATCCGCTCCACCAAGATGAACTCCAGATGCCATTCGTCAACGTCCGCATCACCCGCGACGGCGTCACCCGCGAACAGAAGGCCCAGGTCATCGCCGAGATCACCGAGACCCTGCAACGGGTCCTGGGCAAGGACCCCCACCTCACCCATGTCGTCATCGAGGAAGTCGACACCGATAACTGGGGCTACGCCGGCGTCACCACCACCGAGTACCGCAGGAACCAACCCGGCTGAGGCCCGCCAGCGTCCTACGCAAAAGGGAGGCCGGTGCCTCCCTTTTACCCTGAGCCTCCTGCTCAGCGTTGCGCCGCCTGGTCACGCTCCTTCAGCAGCGCCTGGATCACCGCCTCCTGCTCCGCATAACGCCCCTCCCCCGCATGCATGTGGCGGATGCGCCCCCGGGCATCGATGAAGTAGTGCGCCGGCCAGTACTGGTTGTCGAAGGCGCGCCACACCCGGTACTGGTTGTCGGTGGCCACGGGATGCTGGATGCCCAGGCGCGTGACGGCCTTTCGCACATTCGCCTCGACCCGCTCGAAGGGGTATTCCGGCGTGTGCACCCCGATCACCACCAGTCCCTGGTCGGCATAGCGGCGTGCCCATTCGTTCACATGGGGCAGGCTGTTGCGGCAGTTGATGCAGTCATAGGTCCAGAAGTCCACCAGCACCACCTTGCCGCGCAGCGCCTGCATGTCCAGCGGCGGGCTGTTCAGCCACTGGCTGGCGCCCCTCAGCGACGGTGCGGGGCCCAGGTCGGGCAGCCGCTCATCCGCGCGGGCATCGCCGACCAGATGCTCCAGCAGCTGCGGCAGGTCATCGAGCACCCGGGCTTCGAGACCGGAAGCCAGGGCCGATGAGCCGACGCCGGCCAGTTGCGGGCCGAGCCCGCTGGCGATGCCGACCACCGCCAGCAGCGCCACCACGCCCGTGCCGCGGCGCAGCCAGCCGACCAGGCGCAATGACGGCCGCAGGCGCTGCAGCACGCCGCGCCCGAGGAAGATCGCCAGCGCCAGCCCGGTCGCGCTGCCCAGGCCGAAGCTGAACAGGAGCAGGCTGGTGGAGGCATTGGGGCCATCGAGCATCGCCCCGGAGAGGATCAGCCCGAGGATCGGCCCCGCGCAGGGCGCCCACAGCAGGCCCGTGGCGCAGCCCAGCAGCCAGGGTGCAAGCGCCGACGGCAGCCGCTGCGCCTGGCCATGCAGGCGCTCGGCCAGCCACAGCCAGGGCCGGGAAAGCCAACTGGCGACGCGGCTGGAAAGCAACGCCAGCGCCGAGGAACCCAGCACCACCAGGGCGATCCAGCGCCCCCAGGTGCTGGCCTCGATGGCCCAGTCGGCGGAAACGGCCGCCAGGCTCGCCAGCGCAGCGAAACCCGAGGCGAGGCCGAGCAGGGTCAGCAGCGTCGAGCCGGCCGACCCGCCGGATCGGGACAACAGCAGCGGCAGGACGGGAAGAATGCAGGGGCTGAACAGGGTCAGCACCCCACCGATGAAGGCGATGAGCAGCATGGGCACCTCGGCGCAGGCGGTTTCGGGGGCGATGGGCTCAGTTGCTGTCCTGGCAGGCCGTGGCGTGCTTCAGGTAGGCGAGACGGTGTTCGCGGCCCTGGGAATCCAGGTAGTCCATGCGGGCTTCGACGACCTGGCAGAGCACGGTCGGCGCCTCGTGCAGCGCCAGGACCTTCTGCACATCCAGCTGCATGCCGTAGTGGTACTGCTCGACGGGGATGGATTCCGCGGCCTGCAGGCCAAGGCTGGCCAGCGGCAGGACCAGCGACAGGGCGAAGGCGGCGGTGCGGGCGAGTGATTGCATGTCGATCTCCTGGAGATGAAAGCCGGCCGGGTTGCCGGGCCTTCATTGCACGGCCAGGGGGTGTCGCCACTGTGTCAAAAGCGTCGCCGATTTGCCGCGCCAGGTAACAAAGGGGCCCTGTATACACTGCAATACAAAGGGCAGCGGGCAAGCGGCCGCGACGTCGATACACTAGCGCCGACACCCTCCGAGGAGCGCTTCATGGACCACATCGACCACATCCTGATCGTCGACGACGACCGGGAAATCCGCGAGCTGGTCGGCAACTACCTGAAGAAGAACGGCCTGCGCGTGAGCCTGGCGGCCGATGGCCGGCAGATGCGCGGCTTTCTCGACGGCAACACGGTGGACCTCATCGTGCTCGACATCATGATGCCCGGCGAAGACGGCCTGAAGCTCTGCCGCGAGCTGCGCGTGGGCAGGCACAGGTCCACCCCGGTGCTGATGCTCACCGCCCGCAGCGAGGAGACCGACCGCATCATCGGCCTGGAAATGGGCGCCGACGACTACCTGACCAAGCCCTTCTCCGCCCGCGAGCTGCTGGCGCGGATCAACTCCGTGCTGCGTCGCACCCGCATGCTGCCGCCGAACCTGCAGATCAGCGAAAGCAGCCGCCTGATCGGCTTCGGCCAGTGGCGCCTGGACACCAGCGCGCGCCACCTGCTCGACGCCGAGGGCACCATGGTCGCCCTGAGCGGCGCCGAGTACCGCCTGCTGCGGGTCTTCCTCGACCACCCGCAGCGCGTGCTCAGCCGCGAGCAATTGCTGAACCTGACCCAGGGCCGCGAAGCCGACGTGTTCGACCGCTCCATCGACCTGCTGGTCAGCCGCCTGCGCCAACGCCTGCTGGACGACGCCCGCGAGCCGGCCTGCATCAAGACCGTGCGCAGCGAGGGCTACGTCTTCTCCCTGCCCGTGCAACTGATCGAGCCCCTGTCGTGAGCACCCTCCTCCACTGGCCACGGACGCTGGCCGCGCGGCTGATGCTGATCTTCCTCAGCGGCCTGGTGCTCGCCTACGGCATGTCCTTCAGCTCGCAGTTCTACGAGCGCTACCAGACCGGCCGCAGCATGATGCTCAACAACCTGGAAATGGACGTGAGCACCGTCGTCGCCCTGATCGACCGCCTCCCCGCCCAGGAGCGCGCGGCCTGGCTGCCGCTGCTGGAGCGGCCGAACTACCGCTACCGCCTGGACCCGGGCCTGCCGGGCACACCCATGGACATGAGCGCGGCGCCCATGGCCGCCACCTCCATCGAGCGCGCCCTCGGCAAGGACTACACCCTGAGCTTCGCCACCATCGAAGGGCCCGCGCCGCACTTCCAGGTGCACCTGCAACTGCGCGACGGCCACCCGCTGACACTGGACGTGACCCCGGCCCCCATCCCCATGGCCAGGTGGCTGCCGTTGATGCTCACCCTGCAACTGGTGGTGCTGCTGCTGTGCACCTGGCTCGCCGTGCGCATGGCCATCCGCCCCCTCACCCGCCTGGCCAGCGCCGTCGACCAGCTCGACCCGGACACGCCCGCCACGCCGCTGGCGGAAACCGGCCCGCGCGAGGTCGCCCATGCCGCCCGCGCCTTCAACGCCCTGCAAGGCCGCATCGCCGCCTACCTCAAGGAGCGCATGCAGCTGCTGGCGTCGATCTCCCATGACCTGCAGACCCCGATCACGCGCATGAAGCTGCGTGTGGAGCAGATGGACAGCACCCCCGAAATCGAACGCCTGTGGAGTGACCTCGACGAAATGCAGCACCTGGTGCGCGAGGGCGTCGCCTATGCGCGCAGCATGGACGGCGGCCGCGAAGCCGTCTGCCGCGTGGCGCTGGACGCCTTCCTCGACAGCCTGGTGCTCGACTACCAGGACAGCGGCCAGGCGGTGAGCCTGGAAGGCCGCACGGGTGCGCTGCTGGAGACGCGGCCGCACGCGCTGCGACGGGTGCTGAGCAACCTCATCGACAACGCCCTCAAGTTCGGTGGCCACGCCGAGCTGCGGGTGCTGGAGGACGGGCCCGGCCAGGTGCGCCTGCAAGTGCTGGACGAAGGCCCGGGGATCGACGAGGCGGAGCTGGAGCAGGTCTTCAAGCCCTTCTACCGCGTGGAGGGCTCGCGCAACCGCGACACCGGCGGCACCGGCCTGGGCCTGGCCATCGCCCAGCAACTGAGCCAGGCCCTGGGCGCCCGCCTCACCCTGCGCAACCGCGAAGGCGGCGGCCTCTGCGCGCAACTGGAACTGGATGTAGCAGGCTGAGCCACGGATACACCGGGATACACAGCGCCACCGGGCAGACACACGCGGGACAAACCCGGCGGCGAGCATGGCCTCACCGCGCGGGCACCCCGCCCAGCGCCCCGATCCCGAGGCATTCCCCATGACGTCACTGGCACCCACCCCCTTCGAGCAGGCTTGCAACCGATTCGCCCAACTGGGCGACTGGGGCGCGGACATCCCCCTGCGCCTGTTCCTGGCCTGGGAGTTCTTCGAGTCGGGCCTGGAGAAATGGAACGGCGACAACTGGTTCGAGCCGATCAACGCCGCCTTCCCCTTCCCCTTCGACCTGCTCCCTGCCGGGCTCAACTGGCAGCTCTCCATGTGGGCCGAACTGATCGCCCCGGTGCTCCTGCTGCTCGGCCTCGGCACCCGCTTCGCCACCCTGGTGCTGATGATCCTCACCGTCGTCGCCATCGCCGCCGTGCACTGGCCGGCACACTGGTCGAGCCTCGCCGAACTCGCCCAGGGCTACTCCATCAGCGACAAGGGCTACGGCAACTACAAGCTGCCGCTGATCTACCTGGTCGCCGCCCTCCCCCTGCTCCTCAACGGCGCCGGCCGCCTCAGCCTCGACGCCCTGCTGCACCGCAGGGGCTGAATTCTTCCGCCCGATGAAAAGCCCCGCGCATCCAGCGATGCGCGGGCTTCTTCTTGAAAATGATGGGTAAAGCCTGGCGAAATCCTTGCTGTGCATCCCCACGGAGCCGCCCTGTACAGGTTCGATGACGCTCTTTTCATCCACCAGCGGTGCCCGGCATGGCCACGGTTGGTGGACCGATAAAGCGTGGTCCACCCTAGGTCGCGGATACCTCCGTGATCGGCCTGGGCCCACCCGTAGGGTGGGTAGAGCGAAGCGAAACCCACGCGGTGCAGCGTGACCGAGACACTGGGACTCCCGCGTTTTAGCGTTACGTAACGCCTCGCATATTCGTTACGTAACGATATCCGCTTCTGAATGGCACGGCCTTACTGGCGTGTACCGATCACCACGCCCTGCTCCCGCAAAGCCTCCAGCAACGCCAGCCCCTGCGGCAGGATGGCCACGGCCTCCACGCCGATGGCTTCGGCCAGGCCTGCCAGGTGCTGCAACCCGCTGCATTCGCTTTCCCGCAACGACACCAGCAGCGCATGGGCCAGCGGCGCCAGGCGCGAGAAGCGCACCTGCTGGTCGGCACCACGCCGGGCCAGCAGCAGCGTCGGCTGCTCCGGTGCCTGTTGCGGCAGGAAGCCCGGGGCGATCTCGTTCACCGGCCAGGCATAGGCCAGCGGCCAGGCCAGGGCCGAGAGCAACGGAACCCCGGCGAGCAGGTCACCTTCCGGGGCATGCGCGCTCTCCTGGCGGTCGCTCAGCAGCAGTGCGCTTTCCACCCACTCGTAATGGGCCAGCTCCACCAGCCAGGGCAACGCCAGGCCATCGCCCCCGCCGCCTTCGAGAAAGGCCACGAACTCCCCGGCCAGCTCGGTGAACAGCGGCGTACGGCAGTGATGTTCGGCGTAGAAGGCTCGCACCAGCGCCTGCCACCGCGCATCACCCAGGCAGGCACGGAGCACCGGGAAGCCCCCCGCCAGCAGCCCCTCGACATTGCCGAAGAACAGCTGCCGGTAGACCGCCAGGCGCCGTGCCTCGATGCCGGGTGGCGGCGCGTAGCGCTGCGGGTCACGTACATGGCGGGCCAGGCTCAGTAACTGGGCGTGCAGCGTGTCAGCCATGGCGCACCTCCGGCCAGCGGGTGGCGGCGTGCTGCCGCGCGCGGATCTGCTCCACCTCCTCCAGCAACTCCACCAGGGGCGGGAAGTTGAAGTCGCGCTCCAGCAAGGTCGGCAGCGGGCCGAAGCGCCGGTAGGCCCGCTCCAGCAGGTGCCAGACATCGCCCTTCACCGTCGCGCCGTGGGTGTCGATCTTCAGGTCCGGCGCCTCGTCGTAGTGGCCGGCCACATGCAGGCTGGCCACCCGCCCGGCCGGGATCGCCGCCAGGTAGGCCGCTGCGTCGTAGCCATGGTTGATGGCGTTGACATGGAGGTTGTTGACGTCCAGCAGCAGGTCGCAGTCGGCCTCCTCCAGCACCGCGCGGAGGAAGTCGATCTCGCTCAGTGCCTGGTAGGGCGCGGCGTAGTAGGAAATGTTCTCCACGGCGATGCGCCGGCCGAGCACGTCCTGCGCCTGGCGGATGCGCGCGGCGACGTGGTGCACCGCCTCCTCGGTGAACGGCAGCGGCAGCAGGTCGTAGAGCTGGGCCTGGTCGGAGCAGTAGCTCAGGTGCTCGCTGAAGCAGGCCACGTGGTGGCGATCGAGGAAGCGCCGGGTCTGCCGCAGCAGCTCCAGGTCCAGTGGCGCCGGGCCGCCCAGGGACAGCGACAGGCCGTGGCAGCTCAGCGGGAAGCGCTCGACCAGTTGCGCCAGGCCATCGCCGAAGCGGCCACCGACGCCGATCCAGTTGTCCGGCGCGCACTCGAGGAAATCCAGGGCGCCGGCGTCCATCGCCAGCAGTTCGGGCATCAGGGCACGGCGCAGGCCGAGGCCGGCGCCGTGCAAGGAGGCTGTGTTCATGAGGGGTCTCCAGAAAGCGCGAACCCTCCCGGCCAGTGGCGCAGGAGGGTTCCTTGGGGGCGTGGGCGGCGACTCAGTCCTTCGCCTGGCTCATGTGGGTGAACAGTTCCGTGGGCACCTTCTTGCCATTGGAGAGGTACTGGTTGCTGCGGAACCTGTACACCTCTGCCTCGGACAGGTAGCCATCGCCATTGGCGTCGATCGCCTTGAACTCCTTGCCACCCTTCGGCGCCACCGCCAGCAGTTCGGCGAGGGAGACGCGGCCATCGTGATCGGTGTCGGTGCGGGCGAACGAAGCGTCGCCGCACTTGCCTTCACCGCACTTGCCCTCCCCGCACTTGCCTTCGCCCTGGGCCGCCTTGGCGCTGGCACCGCTGGAGCCGCATTTGCCTTCGCCACACTTGCCTTCGGCGGCCTTGTCGGCGGCGGCCAGCTGGTAGCCCTGGGGCAATGCCTCGACGGCGAAGGCGGCGGACGAGGCGATGTTGAGGCCACCGGCCAGGGCCACGGCGAGCAGGCCGATACGGGATGTGTTCGCGAGCGGGGTATGGGACATGGTGCTTCTCCGGATACAGGGCGCGGGCGATGCCGCGCGGGGCGTGCCACTGGTGGCGTTGGAACCCTGGAACCCGCAGCCTGGCTGCATGCGTTCGGGGGTGGGGCTATTTCGCCCTGGTCCTGTATCCGTGGCGTATCCATGAGGGGGCGCATTTGTAAGCCAGCCCGGCGCGCGGGCCGCGAGATACAGAGCGATACACGCCACCCGCCCCGTTCACGGCCTATTCCGCCGCGAGCGCCTCGCGCAGGCGCTCGAAGGCCGCGGTCGCGTAGCCCTCGCGCCAGATCAGCAAGGTGTCCACCGACAGCGCCGGCAGCGCGGTCACCGGCGGGCTTTCGCGGTACAGCGCGAGGAGCGAGCGCGGCACGATGCCCGCGCTGTCGCCCGCACTGACGCACGCGAGGATGGCGTGGTAGGAGCCCACCTCGCGCACCTGCACGGGCGCGCCTCCCTGGGCACGGTGCTCGCCCAGCCAGCGTTCGGCGAGCATCCGGTAGGTGCAGCCCCGTGCGAAGCAGGCCAGCGCGCCGACACGGAGGTCCCCGGGCGATACCAGCGGCGGGTGATCGGGCGGCAACAGCATCACCAGCTCCTCATTGAAGGCCAGCATGGCGCAGAGGCCGCGCTCCAGCGCCTGGCCTTGCAGGTCCTCGCGGCGCAGCGCCTCGGGGTGCGCCACCAGGGCACAGTCGATGCGGCTCGACAGCACCCCCTCGATCAGGGCCTGGCTGGTGCCGGTGGAAACCTCCAGGGCGACCCCGGGGTAAGCACGGTGGTAGCGCGCCAGGACCGGCGGCAGCCTGCTGGCCGCCGTGCTTTCCATGCTGCCCAGGCGCAGCGTCCCGCCCGCCACGCCGGGGTGCATGGACTGCCGCGCCTCCGCCGCCAGCGCCAGCAACCGCTCGGCATAGGCGAGGAACTCGCGGCCCTTGTCGGTGAGCGTCATGCGCTTGCCGTCGCGCAGGAACAGGTGCACGCCCAGTTCGTCTTCCAGTTGCTTGATGCGCGTGGTGACGTTCGACTGCACCCGCTGCAGGTGCTGGGCCGCACGGGTCACGCTCTGCTCGTCGGCGACGGCGCGAAAGATCTCGAGGCTGGTCAGGTCCACTTTCAATCTCTTACAGAGAACAAGTTGATCTGAATATTCTCATTATGAGATTTTACGTCAAGCCAACCCTTGACCCAGAGGCCTGCCGAAACATGCTGATCACCGAACTGCTGGGGATCGAGATCCCCCTCATCCAGGCGCCCATGGTGGGTGTCTCCACGCCGAAACTGGCCGCTGCCGTGTCCAACGCCGGTGCGCTGGGCTCCATCGGCATCGGCGCCAGCACGCCCGAGCAGGCACGGGCGATGATCCGCGACACCCGCGCGCTGACCGCCAGGCCGTTCAACGTCAACCTCTTCTGCCATGCGCCCGCCCAGCCCGACCCCGCGCGCGAACGGGCCTGGCTCGAGCACCTGCGCCCGCTGTTCGCCGAATTCGACGCCGAACCGCCGGCCACGCTGCGCGAGATCTACCGCAGCTTCCTCGACGACCCGGAGATGCTCCAGGTGCTGCTCGACGACGCTCCGGCCGTGGTCAGCTTCCACTTCGGCCTGCCGCCGCAGGACTGGATCGACGCGTTGCGCAGCCGGGGCATCCGCCTGCTCGTCACCGCTACCAACCTGACGGAGGCACGGCTGATCGAAACGTCCGGGATCGACGCCATCGTCGCCCAGGGCGTGGAAGCCGGCGGCCATCGCGGCGTGTTCGAGCCCGAGCGGGATGCGCTGATCGGCACCTTCGCCCTCACCCGCACCCTGGCCAGCCAGACCCGCCTGCCGGTCATCGCCGCCGGCGGCATCATGGACGGCGCCGGCATCCGCGCGGCCCTGCAGCTGGGGGCGAGCGGCGCGCAGCTGGGCACCGCCTTCATCCTCTGCCCGGAATCCGCCGCCAACGCCGCCTACCGCGCGGCCATGCAAAGCCCCCGGGTCGAATGCACCGCCCTCACCGCCGCCATCTCCGGGCGCTCCGCACGCGGGCTGCCGAACCGGCTGTTCAGCGATGTCGGCCACCCCCAGGCGCCCGCCCTGCCCGACTACCCCATCACCTACGACGCCGCCAAGGCCCTGCACGCAGCCGCCTCGGCCAAGGGTTGCGACGACTACGCCGTGCAGTGGGCCGGCCAGGGTGCACCGCTGGCCCGGGCATTGCCCGCCGCCGAACTGGTGGCCACCCTCGCCCGCGAACTTTCGTGACCTAGCCCGAGCTTCAGCCCGGGACGCTTGAACAGGGGGAGGCCCAGCGCCTCCCTCTTTCTTGGCTCCCAAGAAAACACCCTGGGTTCCCGGGGGTAGCACCTGCCGGAGGTTGGCGCCGAGCGCAGCGAGGCCCAACGGAGCATTGCTCGGCTCTGCTGCATTGGGCTTCGTACCTCAACCCAAGCTACGCCCGTGCCAGGGACATGCACGAACGCAAAAACAAAAAAGGAGGCGCGATGCCTCCCTTTCTCATGTCACGTCCCGGTCACCAGGTCCCGCTGCTCATGCCTCCGTCCACCGCCAGCACCACGCCCGTGGTGAAGCCGGCGCCGGCCAGGTAGAGCACCGCAGCGGCGATCTCCTCCACCGTGCCGATCCGCCCCGACGGGGCCAGGCCGTTGAGGAACTCGCGGTTGGCCGGGTCGTGCATCGGCGTCTCGATGATGCCGGGTGCCACCGCGTTGACCTGGATGTTGTGCGGCGACAGCTCCAGGGCCAGCGCACGGGTCATCTGGTTGATGCCGCCCTTGATCAGCACCGGCAGCGCGGCGGGCACCCGGATGGTGGGCTGCAGGGCCACGGCGGCAGAGATGTTGATGATGCGCCCGCCACCCTGGGCGGCCATGTGCGCGGCGGCCACCTGGCTGCTGTAGACCACGCCCTTGAGGTTGGTGTCCAGCAGGCCTTCCAGGTCTTCCGGGCTGTAGTCGATGAAGGGCCTGGGCAGGAAGAAGCCGGCGTTGTTGACCAGCACTTCGACGCTGCCGAACGCCTCCAGGGCCGCCGCGAATACCCGGCGCGCTGTGGCTGGGTCGGCCACGTCTCCGGCCACGCCGATGAACCCTGCCGGGTCGCCCAGGCTGGCGGCGGCTTCATGCAGGCGCTCGGCGGAACGCGCGGTGCCGACCACGTTGTAGCCCTGGTCGATGAAGGCGCGGGCCAGGCCCAGGCCGATGCCGCTGGATGCGCCGGTGATGACGACGGTCTGCTTGTTGCTCATGTTCGGTTCCTCACAAAGGGCTCGTTTCGTGGCAGCGGTCACTGACGCGTTGCCGTTGCAGCGCACTGTATTTGTGAGTGAAGGGCCGAAAAATCAGCTGGCGATCACTTCAGTTGATACGCCAGGTAATCAATCGGTTGGCGATACAGGCGGTGGATGTGCGAGGGCGACCGGATTTTGGCCGGAGTCGCCGTGGCGAGGAACGCCCGCGTTGGCCATGCTGAGCAGGCCCATGACAACGACAAGAGGTGGCCCCGATGTTCGAGTTCTTCCATGTCCATCCCAGCGTCAACCGCGCCCTGGAGACCCGTCACTTCCAGGCCGTGCCCGCCACCGGCGCCCTGGGGGCGGACGTCAGCGGTGTCGACCTGAAGCGACTCGACGGCGAGGGCTTCGCCGAACTGCGCCAGGCGTTGCTGCATCACAAGGTGCTGTTCATCCGGGACCAGCAACTGGAGGTCGAGGACCTGGAACGGGTGACCCTGGCTTTCGGCGAGTTCGGCCGCGAGCCCTATGTGAAGTGCATGGCCGACCACCCGAACGTGGTCCATGTGGTCAAGGAAGCCGACGAGAAGAGCCCCGTGGTGTTCGGCGGAGCCTGGCACACCGACTGGTCCTTCCAGGCCAGGCCGCCGGCCTTCACCCTCCTCTACGGCAAGGACATCCCGCCCTTCGGCGGCGACACCTTCTTCGCCAACCTGGCGCTGGCCCACGACTGGCTGTCCCCGCCCTTGCAGGCCTTCCTCCAGGGGCTCGACGCCATCCACAGCCCCGAGCGCGCCTATGGCGTCGGTGCGGCGCACAACAGGATGCTGGAGAACATGGACATCCGCTTCGGCGAAGCCACGGACGACGAGGTGCGTAGCCACCCGCTGATCACCCGCCACCCGGAAACCGGGCAGCAGGTGCTCTTCGTCAACCCGGCCTACACCAGCGGCATCGAAGGGCTGCGCCCCACGGAGGCGACCGCGCTGCTGACCCACCTGTTCGGCGTCGCGGCCCAGCCGACCTTCACCTGCCGCATGCGCTGGAGCCCCGGCACGCTGGCGATCTGGGACAACCGCAGCACCTGGCACCTGCCGATTTCCGACTACCACGGCATGCGCCGCGAGATGTACCGCACCACCGTGGTCGGCGAGGCCCCCACCCGCTAGTCCCGCAGGGGGCTGCGCGGCGGCAGCCCCCGCACGCCTCAGTCGCTGTAGTAGCCGGTGACCACCAGGTAATGGCCGACCTTGCGCAGCAGCGCGTGCTTGTACTCCACCTTGCCGGTCACCGGGTTCTTCCAGCGGTACTCGTAGTCGCCCTGGTCGGCCTTGGCCATCAACTCGAGGATCGGCGCGCCGACCGGCTTGCCTTCGGGGTCGTCGATGGTGGCGAAGTCCACGCCCACCAGGCGCAGGTTGTAGCCATGGGCGACGTAGCGGCGGTCCTGCAGGTCGACGACGAAGAGATACAGGTCGTCCTCGCGGAATGCCGGCGACAGCGCGTTGATCGCCTTGATGCTGCCGGCCGCGTCGGCCTGCATCGCCTTCACCGCGCGTGCCATGAACTGATGGGCCTGCTCGGGCGTGGCCCGGGGCAGGTAATGGCCGACGGCGATGATGCGTTCGCCAACCCGGCGGAAATACACCTCCTTGCGCTCCACCCGGCCATCGCGCCAGTTCTTCCAGCGATATTCGGTGGTCTGCACGCCTTGCTGCTCGGTGGTGGCCAGCACCTTCTGGAAGGCCTCGCGCAGCTCGGGTTCCAGCACCTGCGACACGTCCCGGCCGATCAGCACGGCCGAAGGGCCGCCGCTGGCCAGCATCACGCCGTGGGTGTCCACCACGAACACGTAGCGATCGTCCTCGATGAACTCGCCCAGCCGGCTGAATGCCGCCAGCGCCGCTTCGCCCTGCATCTGGTAGTAGTCGACCGCGCGGTCCAGCAAGGCGCGCGCCTTCTCGGCGTCCGCCGCCGGGTCGGCCGACACCAGCCCGGTGAACGACAGGCAGAGGGCCAGGGCAATGGTTCGGAACATGGATGCAACTCCTCGCGCCAGGGGCGACGACAGGGGCCGGTTGGCCTACAGGGAAGAATTCCTTCCACATTTTCGTACAGGCTCCGGATAACGCCAGGCGCTCGCCGGGAATTCGGGCCGATCTGCTGCGAACGAGGGTGGATTCGGGCGTCTTTGCAGGGCCTGGCAATGGAGTTGCCGATGGTCGATGCGGAGCTTTGTACGATGGCGTGCGAGGCGATTTGTCTCTACCCTGACACACTTTCAGGAAGAGTCACCCGCTGCTGCGCGCAGGCAGTCGATTTCCGAAGCTGTGTCGCCAGGTCGACGTGCCGTCGATGGAGTCTGGCTTCCCCGAGAACAAGACAATAAACGGATGTCCGAAGAAAACCGTTCCGAACGCATCATCGTCGCCGACGATCACCCCGTATTCCGTGATGGCCTGCGGCGTATCGTCCAGCGCGTGCTCCCCACCGCCCGGGTGGAAGAAGCCGGCAGCATGGACGAGGTCCTGGCCCTGGCCCGCGAGGGCGAAACCCCGAGCATGTTCATCCTCGACCTGCTCTTCCCCGGGCAATCCGTCGAGGCCATCGGCGCACTGCGCCAGGCGTTCAAGCGCAGCTCCATCGTCATCGTCTCCATGGTCGACAGCCAGAAGGCCGTGGACGAGGTGATGGCCGCCGGTGCCGACGGCTTCATCGGCAAGGCCACCGCACCGGACGAGGTCGGCGAGGCCTTGCTGGCCATCCGCGACGGCGACTTCGTGGTGCGTTTCGGCGAGACCGGCCTGCTCGCCAACGACGCCGGGCTGACCCAGCTCACGCCCCGCCAGCAGGACGTGCTGCGGCTGATCGTCGGCGGCCTGTCGAACAAGGAAATCGCCCGCGAGCTGGACATCTCCCCCTTCACCGTGCGCATCCACGTCTCCTCGCTGCTCCGCGCCCTGGGCGTCAACACCCGCGCCGCCGCTGCGGCCAAGGCCGCCAAGGCGGGCATCTGATTCCGGTAGCGGCGCAGGGTGCGGGATTGGACATCGCCTGGTGGATGAAAAGAGCGTCATCCCCCCTACAAGCGGTTCGCACCCTGGTCCGGGCACGGCGCCGCAGGTTGGCGCCGAGCGCAGCGAGGCCCGACACGCGGTATCCGGCCCGGCTTCAGGCTGTCTCCGTAGGAGCGGCTTCAGCCGCGAAAGACCTTCCCCAGGCTTGTGGCCGCGAGTAGCGGGGGCTCCATCGCGAATGAACTCGCTCTGTCTGTGTTAGGTATTGCCAGAAGGTTTCGAGCTCAGTTGATTGCCGAGCTTTGCTGATGGTTCCTGTTTCGCCTTGCCGGGCGAGTTTCTTTTGGCAGTCGTCGGGGTGCCGAACCACCCAAAAGAAACCAAAAGGGCTTGCCCCTCCATACGGGTCTGGCTGAAGCCAGACTTCCCTCGCTCCTGAAAGGGGCGTCTGGCGACTGCTTCAACATTGATGCTCAAACTTTCCGCATTGATGTACGCATCACCATTTGGCGTGCGCCGTGGGGCGCGCCTTTCGTAGGATGGCGTAGAGCGAAGCGAAACCCATGCGCTGGGCCTGCCAGGCATCCAGAAGAGCCCTGAAAGCGCCGCTCTCGAGCCTTTCCGTCGAATCCACGACAGCTAACGCAGACGGAGCCAATGAATTCGCTCCCACCCAGGGTGCCGCGCCTCACCCCGCCGCTGCCGTCTCCGGCATGCCCAGCTTCAGCGCCATCAGCACCGAGCGCAGCTCGGCCGGGTGCAGCGGCTTGGAGAGGATCGGGATGTCCGGGTCGGCCACCAGTTCCTGCACCCGCTTCACCTCGTGACCGGTGATCACCACCGCCGGCACCTTCCAGCCGCTGCGAGCGCGGATCCGTTCGATGCAGTCGGCGCCGGTGGTCTCGGTGTCGAGGTCGAAATCGGTGATGACCAGGTCGCACTGCACCTCGCCCGGCGGCAACGAAGGCCGCGCCTCGACCACGCAGCCCCACTTCTCCAGCAGCGTCGCCGTGGCGCGCAGCACGGCGCCATCGTCCTCGATGAGCATCACCCGCAGGCCGTCGAGCATGCGCAGCGGCAGCGACGAGCGCGCCGGCAAAGGCGCCTGGCGCGGCGCTTCGCAGCCTTGCAGGCCTTCGATGGCCACGCTGGTGCCACGCCCCAGGCGCGAGGCGATGCGGATTTCCAGGCCCATCAGCTGGGCCAGGCGCTTGACGATGGCCAGGCCCAGGCCGACGCCTTCGATATCGCGGTCACGCACCTGGCGCACCCGGTAGAACTCATCGAAGACATTGGCCAGGTGCTGCGGAGGGATACCGCGACCCTGGTCGTGCACCTCGATGGCGATGCGCCCGTCGCGCCGCCGGCAGCCAAGCAGCACGGGGCGGCCCGGTGCGTACTTGAGGGCGTTGGAGAGAATGTTCTGCACCATGGTCGACAGCAGGTGCGGGTCGGCCAGCACGTGCAGCTGCGGCGGCACCCGCAACTGGATGCGCACCCCGGCCCAGCGCGCGGCCTCGGCGTTCTGCCGCACCAGGTCCTGCAGCAGGGCCTCCAGTGCCACCGGCTGGGTGCGCGGCACCACCTTGCCGCCATCTAGGCTGTACATGTCGAGGATCGAGCGGAACAGCTGGGAAACGCTGTGCAGCGACTTGTCGATGCTGTCCACCAGCTGGCGCTCCTCGTGGCCCAGGTCGGCGTCGCGCAGGCAGGCGGTGAACAGGCTGATGCTGTGGATCGGCTGGCGCAGGTCGTGGCTGGCCTGGGCCAGGAAGCGCGACTTGGCGAGGTTGGCGGCGCTCTCCGCCTCGGTGGCCCGCCGCGCCTGGCCCAGCAGGATGTTCACGTAGGCCGGCACGATGATGGTGGTCACCACCAGCGTCAGCACCATGTAGGGCTGCTCCTGCCAGTAGGGGTTGAGCGCGGTGATCACCGCCAGCGCCACCAGCGCCAGCAGGGTCGAGACCGCCAGGTAGCGCGAACCGAAGCGCAGGCCGTTGCCCACCGTCACCCACAGCAACAGGCCGTAGGCCGGGAGCATCGCCGGCCCGCCGACGATCATCGAGAAGCCGATGCCGGCGTAGTCGTGGACCATGGAGAACAGCCGGCGCGATGGGTACACGCCCGGCCAGCGCACGATGCTCGTCAGCAGCACGAAGGAAACCGCCAGGAACAGCGTGTTGTAGATGAGGATGGGAAGGGCCTTGTCCTCCGGCATGCGGCCGATGAGTTCGGCCACTACGGTGTAGAGCGTGGCGAGGCTGGCGATGACCAGCCGGACGACGGCCTGGGAGCGTTCGGTGTCGAGTGCGCTACGGCGAAAAGCGGGCATGCAACATCCTTTCTGCCTGGGCGGGCCAGGTCTGGTTCTTCCTGAAGGCTGCAACCTTATGCGTGGCGGTCGCCGCTGATCAAGCGGCACGGCACCTCGCTGACCGATGGCGCGCAGCCACCGTTGATCATTCTTCTCGAACCCTTCCGGACGCCGTGGGCCGTATTCCATGTAACCCACAGCACCTGGAGAATTCCATGAGACTGAACACATTGACTGCCTTCATCCTCACCGGCTGCCTGGCCGGCGCCTCCCTCAGCGCACTGGCCGAAACCGATGGCGGCACCGGCCCCACCGTGCCCGGCCCGAGCACGCCCAGTTCCCCCACCACCCCCTCCACGGACAGTGGCACGGGCTCAGGCACCCAGTCGCCCGGCAATGGCGTCGGTGGCCCGAGTGCGCCCGGCGGCACCGGGACGGGGGGTGCCGGCACGGGCAGTGGCACCGGCGGCCAGGGCGGCGCCCTGACCCCGGGCACCAATGGCAGCGGAACGGGAACCGGCGGCTCGGGAACCGGTGGAATGGGCACGGGTGGCTCCGGCTCCGGGACGGGCGGTGCGGGCACCGGAGGCATGGGTGGCAGCGGGACCGGCGCCCCGGCAGGAACCGGCGGCACGGGTGGCTCGGGCTCCTCGGGCGGCAGCGGCAGTTCCTCCGGTGGTTCCAGCGGCAGCCAGTGACCACCTTCCGGCAACCACGCCCTGCGCGTGGTTGCCGTCCCCCCTTCCCACTTCCATCCAGCTCCGCCAGGTCGGAAACCAGCCGGAAGGGGCCCCTTCCTAGTCGATTCCCATCGCCAGGGCCCTGGCCTCTGCCGCGCAGTCGCGACCGGCGACCGCCCCCTGGCCGCGAACGGCCATCAGCTCGCTCCTGGCCAGGGCGAAATCCGCCTGGAAGGTCGGGTCGCCATGCAGGCGTGCCACGGCGGTGGCGCCTACCTCGCGGCCCTCGCGGACATCGCTGTACCAGTGCACGTTGCAGACCATGCGGCTTTCCGAATAGGCCCGGCCTCGGGCCCAGAGGGCGTCGCTGCGTTCCGGGGCCAGCTCGCTCAGCAAAAGCGCCCAGGCCCAGCCGATGGCGCTGTGCCCGGAAGGATAGGAACCATCCTTCGCCAGCCTGGACTCATCCGCCGGGGTACAGCTGGGTTGGCGGTTGAATACGAAGGGGCGGGTCCGGGCGTAGCGCGTCTTGGCGCCGTAGGTCGCGAGGCCCGCATCGGCCAGGGTGCGGCGCAGGAGCCGGTACAACGCCGGTGTCTGCTGCTGGCTGATGGGCGCGTCCAGGGCACAGGAGAAGGTGCCGGCAGCGGCGGGAAATTTCAGGTCGGCATCGCGGATCGCCAGCTCCCAGCGCGCACTGCCCCGCAGGGCCTGGCTTTTTTCAGCCAGGTGCTGGTCCAGCAGGAAGGCAGGCGTACCCGCCGCAGGGGGTGGCGGCAGCAGTGCCAGGCTATCGGGCAGCTCCTCCTTCTGCAGATAGCCCACCAGATAACCCGGCCGGAACTCTGGAATCCTTTGCTGCGGGTCAGGTTGCCCGGCTTCGCTCGGGTCGATCAGCGCCAGCAACGACAGACTGAACAGGCATTTCGACAAGTGACGGTACATGGGATGACCTCTTGATAAGTTCCAGCCGCTGCGGTGCGTTGCGCCATCGAATCAGCGGATGGCCCACGAGTAATTGAACATCAGGCGTATATCGTCGGTGTCGCGCTGGAAGTTACTGGCGTGATTGGAACGAAAGACCGCACTGCGCAAGCGAACGCTGAAGTCCTTCAGCGGACCGTCCTGCACGACATAGCGCAGTTCATTATCCAGTTCCCGGGATTTGCCGATCTTGCGAGTCCCGATGATCTCGGCATGGTCGCCGAACATATAACGGCTATTGAGACTGAGGCCGGGTATTCCCAGGCCGGCGAAGTCATACCCGTAGCGCAATGCCCAGGAACGCTCCTTGGCATTGGCGAAGTCACCGAGTATCGACAAGTTGATCAGGTTGGCGTCCGAACCCAGGAGGTAGGCATAGCCGGTGTCCCCCATCATCCGCTGGTAGGCCACGCCGAGGCTGTGACCGGCGTAGGCATACCCCAGAAACCCCTGCAGGGCCCGGTTGTCGATCTTGCCGCCCCTGGCGCCGCCCTGGTCACGCATGACGCTCAGGCGCAGATCGCTGCTCAGGGCCCCGGCCCCCAGGGCGCCCTTGTGGCCCAGGGCGAAGACCTGCTGGCGGTAGATGTCCGCCAGTTGGGCGATGTGGTAGCGCCCCAGCCAATGCGCGTGGAATCGGTAGTCGACCCCGGCCGTGTCGAAGTGCTCCGCCGTCGCGCCATGCCCCTGGAAACGCCGGTTCAGGGTATTGAGCCGCAGTGGCGCGTACTGCGTGGCGTTGCGCTGCATGACCCGGCTCAAACGCCCTGCGGTCAGCTCCAGGTTCTCGAACTCGGCGCAGGTCAGCAGCCCGCCTTCGAACAGCTGCGGGAACAGACGGCCATCGTTGGGCTTGAGTGTCGGCAGGACTGGCGGCGTGAAGGCCCCCAGCTTGAGCTGGGTCTTGCCGGACTTGATCTTCCCGGCCAGGGCCAGCTTCGAATAGTCATCCTGCGCACGGCCACTGCGGTCGACCTGCAGCAATCCGGTACCGGTGCGTCCTGGCGCCGAGTCCAGCTTCACGCCGAGCATGCCGATGGCATCGACGCCGACCCCCAGGCTGCCCTCGGTGAAGCCCGAGTCCAGGCGCAGGATGAAACCCTGCGCCCACTCCTCGCGGTCGGCAGCACGGCCCTCGCGAAAGTCACGATTGAAGTAGTAGTTACGCAGGTCCAGCCGAGCGCTGCCGTCGTCGACCAGGTCGGCCGCCGCCGGCATGGCCAGCACCCCTGTACACAGCAGGGTCGAATAACGGCTTAGTTGAAAGGGCAAGTGTCTTGAAAGCATTGCATCGTCCTCTTTTATTGTTGTTCTTGGATCAAGGCGACGTGCGTCGTTTTATTGTTCATTTGGTGCCGCGACTTATATAAGCGCCACGCTGGCCAGGCACTCTCCAGGTGATTGAAAAGGGTTGTATTTGCCGCATGCCGTCTTGAGCGAGCGAAGCCGAGACTAAGTTGCAGGCGAACTTAAACAAGAACCATCAGCCCCATGAATGAGGCGATACCCGAATAAACCCGATCATTACCTGATTGCGCCAGGCACCTGTCATATCAGGTGAATTACCGAGTGATCTTTTAGTGCGAAACTTGTAAGTAATTTAAATCCTGATGTCAGAACTTACTTACTTGAAAAACGGGGCTTGATTGCCAATATGCTCGGCCCCCGCG
The DNA here is from genome assembly GCF_054558415.1 of Pseudomonas sp. No.21. NCBI lineage: Bacteria > Pseudomonadati > Pseudomonadota > Gammaproteobacteria > Pseudomonadales > Pseudomonadaceae > Pseudomonas > Pseudomonas sp. No.21. The sequence continues at coordinate 74,143 of NZ_BAAJNO010000008.1, read as the reverse complement.
CAAGGATGATGGCCAGATACTAGCCAGCGCCATCCCTTCCCTTTAGTCTTCCGCCACCCGCCCCCACCTACCCATCCCGCGGGCCCTTCGAGGACTCACCATGCAACGGCCCCTGGCGATCGCCCGCAACCTTTTCCTGTGCCTGGCATTCGGCCTGGCCACCACTCAGGTCCACGCCGCCGGTGCCCTGGCCATCGACAGCAACCAGGGCCTGCAATACGGCTTCGCCTACGACTACCCCGACCTCGCCCAGGCCCAGGACCGCGCGCTGGGCGAGTGCGGCAGCGGCTGCGAGGTGGTGCTGAACTTCGAGAGCGGCTGCGCCGCCTACGCCGCCGACCAGGTCAACGGTTCCACCGCCTATGGCTGGGGCGCCGACTTCAACGCCGGCAACGCCCAGGCCCGCGCCCTCGCCGAATGCCAGGAACGCGGCGGCAACGCCTGCCTGGTGCGCAGCTGGGGGTGCAACAGCAAGTGAGCGCGGGGGCGCCGCCGGCTGATCCGGTGCGCGCCGAATGCCCACGCCGCCCGTGACTTCCTCGTGCACGGGCCTGCGGCAAAACGCCACGAACGACCACTCCCGAGCGCCCCGATGACCTGATAAAGTCGCCGCCCATGAAATTCACCCGCACCGAACGCCCGCTGATCGCCTGGATGCTCTACGCAAGCGTCCTGTTCAGCCTGTTCGCCTGCGGTATCCACCACGGCCAGATGAGCGGCCTGGCCCTCAGCGGCCTCGGTGGCGCCTTCTGCTCGGCCAACGACACCCAGGGCACCGGGGTCGACGACAGCGGCAAGCAACTGCCCCAGCTCGCGGCCCAGTACAGCTGCCCGCTCTGCTCCTCCTTCGCCCCCGCCGTGACCCTCAGCAGCCTCGGCTGGCAGATCGACGCCTTCCTCGGCGCCCCCGCCACCCCGCTGGATGCCCATAGCTGGCCGCAACCGCCGCCGCGGGAACTCTGGCCCTCCCTCAACCCCCGCGCCTCCCCCGTCTCTTCCTCGCTCGCCTGACCACCTGGCGCTCCCGCGCCGGATCACCCGTGCCCGCTCGACAAGGAAGAGCCGATGAACCCGAAACACACCTGCCTGGTGCTGCTGGCCTGTGCCTGCTCGCCCGCCTACGCCCAACACGCCAGCGACACCCTGGAACTGCCTGCCAGCACCATCAGCGCCGACAGGGAAAACCCCGGCCTGGACCTCGACGCCGCCGCCGAAGGCACCTCGCGCCTGGGCCTCAGCCCGCGTGAGAACCCCGCCTCGGTGGCCATCGCCGACCGCGAGAAGATCGAACGCATCGGCGCGCGCAACTTCCTCGACGTCGCCAACGCGCTGCCCGGGGTCAACGCCTCGGCCCCGCCCGGCTGGGGCGGCTATGTGGCCTACCGCGGCTTCAACGGCGCCCAGGTCAACCAGCTGTTCAACGGCATCAGCCTGCAATACACCAGCGCCAACCGCCCGGTGGATGCCTGGATCTACGACCGCGTCGAGCTGATCGGCGGCCCCTCCTCCTTCCTCCACGGCAGCGGCTCGGTGGGCGGCAGCCTCAACTACGTCACCCGCCTGGCCAGCCGCGAGAACAGCGGCGAGGCGCGCATCCGCTACGCCCGCTTCGACGACCGCGAGGTCTCCATCGGCGTCAACCGCGTGCTCAACGACGGCCCCGGCCCGCACCACTACGCGCGTATCGACTACAGCCGCAACGACGGCAACGGCTACATCGACCGCCAGGAGCGTGGCGCCGGCAACTTCGCCTTTTCCCTGCTCAGCGACCTCACCGACAACCTCTCCCACACCCTGGCCATCGAGTACCTGGAGGAGAAGGAAGACAGCCCCTACTGGGGCGCGCCGACCCTCAACCCCAAGGCCGGCGAACTGAAGATCGACCGTCACGACCGCTTCTCCAACTACAACGTCGAGGACGGCCACTACGAGCAGCGCACCCGCTGGCTGCGCTCGATCACCGACTACCGCTTCGATGACGCCAGCAGCCTGCGCAACACCTTCTACCACTACGAAGGCCAGCGCGATTACCGCAACCTGGAGACCTATCGCTACACCGCCGGCAACAGTGCCATCCAGCGCACCGGCGCCTACCTGCAGCGCCACGACCAGGAGCTCAACGGCAACCGCGTGGAGTTCCTGCACAAGGACGAACTGTTCGGCCGGGCCAGCGACTGGGCCTTCGGCCTCGACTACAGCGTCAACCAGCAGGCGGTCTACCCGCGCTCCTCCTCGGCGATCTTCGACACCGTCCTGCCCGGCGCCTTCGACCCCGGCCATTTCGACGACATCCCCGGCATGGCCGGCGGCCTGGTCAAGGCCCGCAGCAACGAGGTGAAGACCACCTCCGCCTTCGCCGAGAACCGCCAGCAGCTCACCGACGAACTGGCCCTGGTCACCGCCCTGCGCTACGACCACATCGAGCTGGACGCCCGCAACCACGGCGCGGTCAGCGCCAACGCGCCGGCCGCCTTCTCGCGCCGCTGGGACGCCGTCACCGGCCGCGCCGGGCTGGTCTGGCAGTTCACCTCCGACGCCAACCTCTACGTGCAATACAGCACCTCGGCCGAACCGCCGGGCGGCACCCTCACCGGCGCCAGCTTCACCCAGGTGCGCGACTACGACCTGAGCACCGGTCGCCAGGTGGAAGTGGGCAGCAAGCTGGACTTCGACCAAGGCCGTGGCTCGGCGACCGTCGCCGCCTACCGCATCGTGCGCAAGGACTTCCCCATCGCCGACGCCAACAACCCCAACAGCACCATCCAGGCCGGCCAGCAGACCTCCGACGGCATCGAGATCGCCGCCTCCTACCGGCTCACGCCCGCCCTGACCGTCGAGGGCAATTTCGCCTGGGTCGACGCACGCTTCGACGAGTTCAACGAAGTGGTCAGCGGCGCCAACGTCTCGCGCAAGGGCAAGACCCCGGTCAACATCCCGGACCGCCTGGCCAACCTCTGGCTGAGCTATGACCTGGCCGAGGACTGGCGCACCGGCGTCGACGCGCGCTACGTCTCCTCGGTCTACGCCAACAACGCGAACACCCAGTGGGTGCCCTCCTACACCCTCTACGGCGCCTTCCTCGAACACCGCCTGAGTGCCGACACCAAGGTCACCGCGCGCCTGCGCAACCTCACCGACGAGGTGTATGCGCGCTTCATCCACCAGACCGGTGCGCAGTACTACCTGGGCGAGCCACGCAGCCTGGAACTGGCCCTGGACATGCGCTTCTGAGGGCCGCCGGATGAAACGCCACCTGTACCTCTGGCATCGCTGGCTGGGCATCGCCCTGTGCCTGTTCATGGCCCTGTGGTTCGTCTCGGGCGTGGTCATGCTCTTCGTCGGCTACCCCAAGCTGACCCAGGCCGAGCGCCTCGCCCCGCTGCCGCCCCTGGCGGCGGGGTGCTGCGTGGAGCCCGCCGTGGCGCTGAAGGCCACGGGCCGCAGCGAAGCGCCCTCGAGCCTGCGCCTGGTCAGCATCGCCGGCGAGCCGCGCTACCTGCTCGGCTACCGCGATGCCAGCCTCGCGGTGGACGCCCGCGACGGCAGCCTGCTCGCGCCCCAGGGCCCGTTGCAGGCCCTGGCCAGTGCGCGGCTGTACAGCGGCGCCGAGGCCCATTACCTGGAGGAAGTGGACGAAGACCTGTGGAGCCACAGCCGGGCCCTGGATGCCGACCGCCCGCTGCACAAGGTGCGGGTCGACGATACGGCGCGCAGCCTGCTCTATGTCTCCTCGCGCACCGGCGAGGTGGTGCGCGACGCCAGCCGCGCCGAACGCGCCTGGAACTACCTGGGCGCCTGGCTGCACTGGCTCTACCCGCTGCGTGGCGGCGTACTGGATGGCATCTGGGCCAGCATCGTCATCTACCTGTCACTGGCGGCCACGGCGATGGCCGTGCTGGGCGCCGTGGTCGGCCTGCTGCGCTGGCGCTTCTCCAGGCCCTACCGCAGCGGCTCGCGCTCGCCCTACCCGGCCGGCTTCGCCCGCTGGCACCACCTCACCGGGCTGGGCTTCGGCCTGCTGCTGATCGCCTGGATCTTCAGCGGCCTGATGTCCATGCGCCCCTGGCACCTCACCGAAGGGCGTTCGCCCCTCGCCGCGCGGGATTTCCAGGGCGGCGAACTGCACGGCAGCGCCTTCGGCGTCGGCGTCGACGACGCGCTGCAGCGCTTCCGCGAATCCGGCCTGGAACCGGTGGAGCTGCAATGGCGCATGCTCGGCGGCGCGGCCTATCTCGGGGCGCTGGACGCCCGGGGCGAAAGCCGCGTGTTGCCCCTGGCGGACGCGGGCCCGGCCCTGGCGCAATTGACCCGCAGCACCCTGGAAGCCGCCGCGCCGCAACCCGTGGCGCAATCGACCTGGCTGGAAGCCTACGACGCCTACTACTACCCGCGCGGCGAAGCCAGCATGTACGGCGGCCAGCCCAAACGCCTGCCGCTGCTGCGCCTGGCCTTCGACGATGCCGGCCACAGCTGGGTGCATATCGACCCCTACAGCGGCGCGGTGCTGGATGTGCTGGACGACAACCGCCGCGCCGGTCGCTGGCTGTTCAACCTGCTGCACAGCTGGGACTGGCCGCCGCTGCTGGAGCGGCCGTTGCTGCGGGAGGTGCTGATCATCGCCTTCAGCCTCGGCGGCCTGGCCATCAGCGTCAGCGGCGTGGTGATCGGCTGGCGCCGGTTGCGCCCCAAGCGCCGGGCGCTGCGGTCACCGGCGGTTTCAAGGGGGCTCGTGCGCCAACATGCGGACAACAGGCCGTAGCCGGGGCTTCAGCCCAGGGAAACAAACCGGCTCAGGCGCTCAACCGCTCCCGCAGCCGCCCGAGCATGCCCAGCAGGCTGCCCACCTTCTCCCGCTCGCGGCCCTCGCGCGGTGCCTCGGCCTGGCGGGCCGGGGCGCGCAGCGGCTGCGCGCGCCAGGCCTGGGCCTGCTCGGCGGCGGCCTTCAGGCCTTTTTCGAACAGCCCACGGCGGATCGGCTTGGGCAGGTAGCGGAAGATCTGCGCCTCGTTGATCAGCTTGAGCAGCGCCTGGGTGTCGCGGAACGGCGTCACCACCAGGCTGAGCAGCCGCGGATGGGCCTGGGCCAGGGACTTGAGCAGCGGCGCGGTGTCTTCGCCGGCGAACTTGAGGTCGCCCACCAGCAGGTCCACCGGCTCGTCGTTGAGCATCGCCACCGCCTCGGCCAGGTTGCGCGGGCGCAGCAGGCGATGGCCGCCGCCCATGCAGAAGTCGGCGACGCTGGCCAGGGTCTCCGCGTCCTCGTCCAGCAGCAGCACGCTCAGCGCAGCGGCCTGGGTGGCAACCGGCAGCGGCGCGACCGGAGCGAGCGCCTGTCGCCCGGCGATCTCGGCCGCCTGGCGCAGGGTGAAGGCCATTTCCTGCGGGTCCCAGGGCTTGGTCAGGTAGCGGAAGATGCCGCCGCTGTTCAGCGCCTCCACCGCCGCATCGAGATCGGAATAGCCCGTGAGCAGGATGCGCAGGCAGTCCGGCGCCATCTCGCGCACCTGGGTCAGCAGCTCGGCGCCGCTCATCTGCGGCATGCGCTGGTCGCTGACGACTATGTGCACCGGCTCCCTGGCGAGCCGCTCCAGGGCACGCAGCGGGTCGCTCTCGGTGAGCACCTCGTAGTCACGGCGGAACTGCAGGGCGAGGCTGCGCAGGATGCGCTCCTCATCGTCGACGAACATCACGCGGATGGGCGAAGTCATGGGTTCAGGCGCTCCGTTTCATTTCACGGGCCTGCACGCGCGGCAGGCGGATGAGGAAGCGCGTGCCGCGCCCCACTTCAGAGGCCACGCGAATGCTGCCGCCGTGGTCCTGGATGATCTTGTAGCTGATGGACAGGCCCAGCCCCGTGCCCTCGCCCACCGGCTTGGTGGTGAAGAAGGGATCGAAGATGCGCCGCACCACGTCCGGTGCCATGCCGCAACCGCTGTCCTGCACCGAGATGCATACCCAGTCCGCCTCGGCCCAGCTCTTTATCTGGATGCGACCGAAGCCGACCGTGGCCTGGGCGGCATTGGTCAGCAGGTTGAGCAGCACCTGGTTGATCTGCGAGGGCGCGCAGGCCACGCGCGGCAGCTCGCCGAGCTGCTGGACCACCTCGGCCTTGTCCTTGATGTGGTTGCGGGCAATCAACAGCGCGCTGCGGATGCAATCGTTGAGGTCCACTTCCTCGCTCATGGCGCGGTCCAGGCGGGCGAAATCCTTGAGCCCCGCCACCAGCTCGCCGATCTGCTCCAGGCCATAGAGGGTGTCGCCGAACAGCTGCCGCAGGTCCTCGGCCAACAGCTCCGGCGCCACCTGCTCGCGCATCGCCGCAGCGGCGTCCAGGGCATCGCCCAGGCGCTGCTCGTCACAATCCGGGTCGCGCAGGCAATCGGCCAGGGCGGCCTGGCTGCGGGCCAGCTCGGTGAGCGGCGCGGTGAGCTGGTCGAGCAGTTGCACGTTGTTCTTCACGTAACCCAGGGGGGTGTTCAGCTCATGGGCGACGCCGGCGACCATCTGCCCCAGGGAGGCCATCTTCTCCGACTGCACCAGCTGGGCCTGGGATTCCCGGAGATCCACCAGGGCCTTGCGCAGCACCTGGTTACGCTGGGCGATGCGCAGCTCCATGGCCTTGAGCAGGTCGAGCACGGTGCCCAGGCCCTGGTAGCGGCCCCCGGCGTCCACCAGGATGAAATCCTCGGTGATGGGGTACTGCAACTCGGCGGTGATCTGCTTGGCCGCCTGTTCCAGGCTCATCTCCAGGCTCAGCACCAGGGGCGATCCATTCATCACCTCGCTCACCGGGCGGCGTCCCCAGAGGTCGCGGCCGAAGCGCTGCATGAAGATGTCCTGCAGGGTGTAGCGGCTCACCAGGCCCAGCGGCCGGGCCTCGGCATCCACCACCGGCAGGGAAAGGAAGGTCTTGTGCTCGGAGGTCAGCAGCCGGTCGGCCACATCGCTGATGCTCATCGCCGGTTCCAGCCCCGCGACGGGTTTGAGCAGGCGCGCCAGACTGCTTTCGGCTGCCATGATCCAAGGCTCCTTCCACTGAGAATGGGCGTCATTCAAGCAGTGACAGGTTGCCATCATGTGACAGCTGTCTCATTTCTCTTACACCTGGCTTCGCAGGCCGGCCGCCGGATTGGGGTGGACGACGCCTCACCCGTCCACCATCCGGGCCCGCCGGCAACAGCGCCGGTGGAGGTAGAAAGCGACCTCCACCCTACGCAGCGGTCAGGCCCCCTCGGGGCTGGCGGCTGTTTGCTTCAACCCACCACCCTCCTCCGGCTCACCGTTGGGCCTCGCTACGCTCGGCGCCAACCTGCGGGCGTAGGGTGGACGACGCTCCACCCGTCCACCATCCGGGCTCGCCGGCCACACCGCCGGTGGAGGTAAAAAGCGACCTCCACCCTACGCAGCGGTCAAGCCCCCTCGGGGCTGGCGGCTTTGTGCTTCAACCCACCACCCTCCTCCGGCTCACCGTTGGGTCTCGCTACGCTCGGCGCCAACCTGCGGGCGTAGGGTGGACGACGCTCCACCCGTCCACCATCCGGGCTTGCCGGCAACACCGCCGGTGGAGGTAGAAAGCGACCTCCACCCTACCCAGCGGTCAAGCCCCCTCGGGGCTGGCGGCTTTGTGCTTCAACCCACCACTCTCCTCCGGCTCACCGTTGGGCCTCGCTACGCTCGGCGCCAACCTACGGGCGTAGGGTGGACGACGCCTCACCCGTCCACCATCCGGGCTCGCCGGCCACACCGCCGGTGGAGGTAGAAAGCGACCTCCACCCTACCCAGCGGTCAGGCCCCCTCGGGGCTGGCGGCTTTCTCGTGGGCGCGAATTCATTCGCGATGGGCGACTCAGTCGTTCACCGTCAATGGAAATCCCGGCTGCGCACATCCAGCCCCGCCAGCAGCGGCGTGAGGTCGTGCAGGCGGCGGGCGATGAGGTGGCGCACGCCGTCCTTGGTCTCCAGGCGGCCGTCCACCTGCAGCATCTGCGAGCCCACCAGCACACGGCGCTGGCGTACGGCGATGTCGTGCCAGACCACCACGTTGACCATGCCGAACTCGTCTTCCAGGGTGACGAAGACCACGCCGCTGGCGGTCTGCGGGCGCTGGCGGCCCTTCACCAGGCCGGCCACGCTCACCGCCTGGCCGTGCTCGGTGCCGGCCAGGTCGCGGGAGCTGCGGCAGCGGCGTCTGGCCAATGCGCCGCGCAGCAGAGCCAGCGGGTGGGGGCCGAGGGTGGTGCCCAGGGTGTCATAGTCGGCGTGCAGGTCCTCGCCACGGCTGGGCAACGGCAGGTCCACGGGCAGCTCGGCCTGCTGCGGCAGGCCGGCGAACAGCGGCAGCTCCTCCTCCACCGCCGCCACCGCCCAGCGTGCCCGGTGGCGATGGCCGGCCAGACCGCGCAGGGTGCCGGCATCGGCCAGGCGCTCGCGGGCGCGGGCATCCAGGCGGGCGCGGTGGCAGAGGTCGGCCACATCGTCGAAGGCACGAATGGCACGTGCAGCGGAGATGCGCCCGGCTGCCTCCTCGTTGAAGCCCTTGACCATGCGCAGCCCCAGGCGGATGGCCAGGCGCCCGCGCGCATCGGGCTCCAGGTCGCAATCCCAGTCGCTGTGGCGCACGTCCACCGGGCGCACCTCGATGCCGTGGCGGCGGGCGTCCTGCAGCACCTGGTCGGGGGTGTAGAAGCCCATGGGCCAGCTGTTGACCAGGGCGCAGGCGAAGATCGCCGGCTCGTGGCACTTGAGCCAGCTGCTGGCATAGGCCAGCAGGGCGAAGCTGGCGGCGTGGGACTCGGGGAAGCCGTAGCTGCCGAAGCCCTTGATCTGTTCGAAGAGGCGCTGGATGAATGCCAGCTCGTAACCCTTTTTCAGCATGCGTTCGGTCAGGCGGATGCGATGGGGCTCCAGGCCGCCATGGCGCTTCCAGGCGGCCATGGAGCGACGCAGCCCATCGGCCTCCTCGGCCGTGTACTCGGCCGCCACCATGGCAATCTGCATCACCTGCTCCTGGAACAGCGGCACACCGAGGGTGCGCTGGAGCACCGTCTTCAGCTCCTCGGAGGGATAGTCCTCCGCCTCCTCCTTGTTCCGCCGCCGCAGGTAGGGATGGACCATGTCCCCCTGGATCGGCCCCGGCCGCACGATGGCCACCTGTATCACCAGGTCGTAGAACGCTTTCGGCCGCAGGCGCGGCAACATGGCCATCTGCGCACGGGACTCGATCTGGAACACGCCGACGGTGTCGGCGCGGCTGATCATTTCGTAGGTGGCGGCGTCTTTCTCAGGCAATCCCGCCAAGGTCAATATCCTGCCCCGATGCCGCTCGATCAGCCCGAAGCAGCGCCGCAGGGTGGTGAGCATGCCCAGGGCCAGCACGTCCACCTTGAGCAGGCCCAGGGCGTCGAGGTCGTCCTTGTCCCACTGCACCACGGTGCGCTCGGCCATGCTGGCGTTCTCCACCGGCACCAGGGTGTCCAGCGGTGCCTCGGAGATGACGAAGCCACCCGGGTGCTGCGACAGGTGCCGGGGAAAGCCGATCAGCTCGCCCGTCAGCGCCAGCACGCGGCGCATCACCGGGCTTTCCGGGTCGAAGCCGGCTTCCAGCAAGCGCTCGATGGGCGGCGCACGGTCGCTCCAGCTGCCGCAGCACTCGGCCAGGGCGTTGACCTGGTCCGGCGGCAGGCCCAGCACCTTGGCGATATCCCGTACCGCGCCGGCGCCGTGGTAGGTGCTGGCCACCGCCGTCAGCGCGGCGCGGCCCCGCCCGTAGCGGCGGAACACGTACTGCATCACCTCTTCGCGGCGCTCGTGCTCGAAGTCGACGTCGATATCCGGCGGCTCCTTGCGCTCCTTGGACAGGAAGCGTTCGAACAGCAGGTTGAAGCGGCTCGGGTCCAGCTCGGTGATGCCGAGCACGAAGCACACCACCGAGTTGGCCGCCGAGCCGCGCCCCTGGCAGAGGATGCCTTTCGAGCGGGCGAAGCGGACGATGTCGTGCACCGTGAGGAAGTAGCTCTCGTAGCCCAGCTCCTCGATCAACGACAGCTCATGTTCCACCTGCTCCAATGCCTTATCGCTCGCCCCACCCGGCCAGCGTTCATGGATGCCCGTGGCCACCAGATGGCGCAGCCAGCTCACCGGCGTATGCCCCTCGGCCACCAGCTCGCGCGGGTACTGGTAGTCGATCTCGCCCAGGTCGAAGCGGCAGCGCGCAGCGATCACCCGGGTCTCGACCAGCAACGCCGGCGGGTAGAAGCGCTCCAGCACCGCGAGTGAGCGCAGGTGGCGCTCGCCGTTGGGGAACAGCCGCTGCCCGGCCTCGGCCAGGGTGCAGTGGTGGCGGATGGCGGTCATGCAGTCCTGCAGGGCACGGCGGCCCCGGGCATGCATGTGCACGTCACCCGCCGCCACGGCGGGGATGGCCAGCTCAGCGGCCAGGGCCTGCAGGCGGGCCAGCCGGCTGGCGTCGTCCGGCCCCCGGTGCAGCTCCACCGCCAGCCACAGGCGCCCGGGGAAGCGGGCCCGCAACCAGCGGCCCTGCTCCTCGTCCGCCGGCTCGCCGGGCAGCCAGAGGGCCAGCAGGCCATCCAGGGCCCCTTCGAAATCCTCCGCCAGCAGGCGGTACTCGCCCTTGGCAGCGCGGCACCGGGCCCGGGTGATGAGGCGGCACAGGCGCTGGTAGCCGCCCAGGTCCTCCACCAGCAGCACCAGGCGCGGGCCGTTCTCGATCGCCATCTCGCTGCCGACGATCAAGGGCAGCGCGCTCGCCTTGGCCGCCTGCCAGGCCCGCACGATGCCGGCCAGGGTGCATTCGTCGGTGATCGCCAGGGCCGCGTAGCCCTGCTGCTTCGCCCGCTCGAACAGCTCGGCGGCGCTGGAGGCCCCGCGCTGGAAGCTGAAGTTGGACAGGCAGTGCAGCTCGGCGTACCCGGCGCTCATGCGAACCACCCGAGCAGGGTGAAGGGCCCGATCTCCCCCGCCGGGCACCAGGCCCAGGCGCGGCGGCCGTCGCGGGTCTCCAGCTGGTAGTAGTCGCGGCGCTGGTCGTCGCCATCCCACCAGCCGGACTCCACCCGCTCCGGCCCGGCGAGGAGGCGCGGGGCGAACTCGCGCAGCGGCTGGCCCTCGCGCAGCAGCCAGCCGGGCCGAGGCGGCCCCTGCAGCAGCGGCCCGGCCTGGCCGTCCACACCCAGGCGCCAGGCATGCTCGGGGCGGTGGTCTGCATGGGCCTTGAGGCCCTGCACGGCGTCATCGCCCAGGCGCGCCCGCAGGCGTTCGCGCAAGGCTTCCCAGGGCAGGTTCTGCTGCGGTCGCGGGTCGAACAGTTCGCGGTGCTCGGGCACGAAGCGCGGCAGGTCGCGGGCCAGCAGGCGCAAGGCGCGCACCGGCGCCACCACCTGCAGTTGTTCCAGGCGCCCACGGGCCAGCTCGAAGAGCATCGCCGGGTCGCGTTCGGCACCCAGCAGGCCCACCGGCACCTGGCTGTCCGCCTGGCTGGCGTGCTGCAGGTGCAGGACGAAGCGCTGCACACCGCTGTCGCGCCCGGCGAGGAAGGCGGCGAGGTCCGAGGTGAGGCGGCGCAGGGGGAACAGCAGCGCCTGGTTCGATTCCACCTCGAAGTTGAGCTCGATGCGCGCATCGAACTCATCCGGCGGCAGGTAGCAGTCCAGGGCCACGGCGCGGCGCCCCTGCAATTCGTCCAGGTGCTGCAGCACCCGTGCGGTGAAGCGCTTGGCCAGGGTCTCGCGGGGCAGCGCCAGGACCTGCTTCATGCGCCGCAGCCCCATGCGCCCCAGGGCCGTGGCCACCTCCGGCTCGAAGCCGGCACGCTCCACCGGCATGCGCTCCAGCGCATCCTGCAGCGCCGCGCCCTCTTCCACCGCCAGGCCATCGTGGATGTTGGCCAGCATGCGGGCCGCCACCGGATTGGGCGCCACCACGATGCGATGACGGAAGCCGAGCGCCGCCAGCTCCTCGCGCAGGCGCGCCTCGAAGCGCGGCCAGGGCCCGAACAGCGCCAGGCTGGAGGCGATCTCCAGCAGCAGCACGCGGGGGTAGCGCAGGCTGACATGGGAGCTGAAGCCGTAGCCCCAGGCGGCGAGAAAGCGCTGCCAGTGCTCGATCTCCCCGGCGTCGTATTCAGCCTGGGCGAAATCACGGGTCAGCGCGTGGGCGGCGGTCAGGCCCATGCCCGGGCGCAGCCCCAGGGCCCGGGCGGCCGGGTTGACCGCCTGTAGCACGCGGCGTTGGGGCGTGCCGGTGACCAGGGCCAGGGGCGCTTCGGGGTCGTCGCGGCGGCGCAGCACGGCGTCCAGCGCCAGCTGCGGCAGCAGGATGCAGACCCAGCGCATCAGTGCCCCGCGAGGGCCAGGGTGCCGGTCGGCGCCAGGCCACCCCGGCACTTGAGTACGCGCACCCGGCCCGGGCCGTCCAGTGCCAGGCGCAGGGCGGCGGGCGACGGGTTGAGGGCTTCCTGCAGGGGGCGATAGGCGAAGCCCAGGGTCTGCCCGGTTTCCGCCGCCACCTGCAACCTGCGCAGGGCCCGGTCGTCCGCCTGGCGCGGCCAGCAGAGCACGGCGCCGCAGCTGCCCGAACGCAGGCACTGCTCGGCCGCCCAGAGGGCGTCGCGGCCCTCGGCCTCGACCAGCACCAGCCAGCGCAGGTCCACCCCCGCAGCCTGCCAGGCTTGGGGATACGGCAGGTAGGGCGCGCCGACCAGCACCACCCGTTCGGCGCTGGCGGTGAGCCGCGCCAGGGTCGGCCAGAGCAGTTGCAACTCACCCAGCCCCGCGCCCGGCACAAGGATTTCGCTGAGGGCCGACTCCGGCCAGCCGCCCGAAGGCAGCGCCGCATCCAGGGCACCATGCCCCGTGGGTTGCGCACCGACAGGATGCGCACTGGCCTGGCCCTTCCAGATGCGCCGCTCGTTCAGCAACGCATCGAGGGCTACCACGGCGCCCATCAGGCGCCATCCCGGCGAAGGCGGCCCGTGAGGGCGGAAGCAAAGGAGGCAGGCATGGGGATCTCGGTACGAATTACTGTATGTGCATACAGTAATTGAGGCGAATACCTACGGCAATGCTCTACACACGCCGTAGGACGGGTGGATCATCCCCTGGCGCGAATACCCTGCGCGCGGGACCGGCGAAACCGGAGGAAAGGCTAACGGCGCGCCGACGCCCTGCGATAGCCTAGGCGCTCACGGCCTGCGGATGAGCCCGCGATGCAGCAACCCCATCACAGCCCCCCCGGTCTGGAAGACGCCGACCAGCGTGCCCTGGTGCGGCTGATCTTCGCCTCCACCGCCCTGACCCTGGCCTGCTTTTCGGTGCTGCAGTTCCTCGCCGGCAACCTGCCCCTGTCCCTGCTGGAGATGACCACCGCCGCCCTGCTCGGCTGGGCCTGCCAGCGCATCCGCCACGTCCAGGTGCTCACGCCCTGGCTCTACGCCTACCTGCTGCCGACCTTCAGCTTCCTCCTCTACATCATCGTCATGCCCGGCGCCTCGCCCACCGCCTTCGTCTGGATCTACCTGGTGCCGGTGCTCTCCTACCTGCTGCTGGGCAAGCTGCGCGGCTTCCTCCTGGCCATCCCCTATCTGGTCCTGGCGGTGATCGCCTACCTGCTGCGCTTTCCGCCACAGCCCGACGCCAAGGGCCTGATCGACCTGGGCAACGCCATGCTCTGCGGCCTGCTGATCCTGGCCTTCATGCACATCTACGAAGCCCGCCGGGCGATCGCCCACGCCCAGTTGCGGCGCCTGGCGCAGAGCGACGCCCTCACCGGCGTGGCCAACCGCGCCTTCTTCCAGCAGGCCCTGGAGCAGAGCATCCGCGACGCCGAGCGCACGGGGGCCGGCCTGGTGCTGGTGGTGCTCGACGTCGACGACTTCAAGCAGGTCAACGACCGCTGGGGCCACGACGCCGGCGACCAGGCCCTGCGCCATATCTGCCAGCGCCTGCAGCAACGGCTGCGCGCCACCGACCTGATCGGCCGCCTGGGCGGCGAGGAGTTCGGCCTGCTGCTGGGCCGGACCACCCGCGACGACGCCGCGCGCCTGGTCGAGGAACTGCGCCACGACCTGCAGCGCTCGCCGCTGCAATACGGCGAGCAGCGCATCCCCCTGTCCGCCACCTTCGGCCTGGCCGAATGGAAAACCGACGGCCACAGCGGCGACGAGCTCTACCGCCGCGCCGACAAGCGCCTCTACCAGGGCAAGGCCCAGGGCCGCAACCGCCTGGTGATCAGCGACTGCGTGCCCTGATCACCCGCATGGCGGGATTCCCCTAGACCGCCCTAGGGGCTGCCCCGATTTCGACGGAGCAGCGCACCTCCTATCGTTCCCGGTATCACTCCACTACCGGGACTCTGCCGTGCTGGCCTATTCCGTTCTCTGGTTCGCCCTCCTCCTCGGTCTCGCCGGCCTGGGGCTGGAGATGCCCTGGGTCGCGGGAGCCGGTATCGCCCTGGCCGCCGTCGCCGCCCTCCTCCTGCGCCCCCGTGCACCGGTGGTGGTGGAAGCGGCGCCGACCCGCACCGAGCCGCCGCCCACCGACTGCCAACCCCTGCTCGCCGCGGTACTGCCCGCCTGGGGCCAGAACATCGGCCAGGTGCGCGAACTGGTGAGCGGCAACGTCAGCCAGCTGTTCGGCCGCTTCGCCAGCCTGGCCCAGCGCCTCGACCAGACCCTGCAACGCTCCGAGAGCGTGATCGGCGGTGCCGGCGTCACCGACAACCTGCGCCAGGCCCAGCAACGCCTGGACGAGGTCACCACCGCCTTCCACCAGGCCACCGCCCACAAGAACGAGCTGCTGGCCACCATCGGCCACCTCAACAGCTACGCCAGCGAATTGCAGAGCATGTCCAAGCACGTCCAGGACATCGCCAGCCAGACCAACCTGCTGGCCCTCAACGCGGCCATCGAAGCGGCCCGCGCCGGTGACTACGGACGCGGCTTCTCGGTGGTGGCGGACGAGGTGCGCAAGCTCTCCAGCCTCTCCGCCGAGACCGGCCAGCGCATGGTCGAGAAGGTCGGCGAGATCAACCAGGCGATCCGCTCCACCGTCAGCGCCGCCGAGGAACTCTCGGCCAGCGAGGAAAGCAACCTGCGCTACCTGGACCAGGTGGCCGGCGACATCATGCAGGGCCTGAGCGCCAACCTCGACGAACTCACCGACACCTCCCGCGAGCTGCAGCGCGACGCCCGCACCACCCAGGCGGACATCCAGGAAATCGTCGTCAGCCTGCAGTTCCAGGACCGCAGCGACCAGATGCTCGACCACCTGCAGAACGACCTGGAGCGCCTGCTGCACGCCCTGCGCGAACAGGACCCGATCCTCGGCCAGCCGCAACGCTGGCTCACCGAGCTGCGCCGGCAGTTCACCACGGACGAAGAGCGCACCGGCCGTCGCGGCCAGCCTGCGCAGAACAGCGAAGTCACCTTTTTCTGATCATTGGAGGCCCCATGGCCAAGACCATCCTGATAGTCGACGACTCCTCGTCGATGCGCCAACTGGTGAAGATGACCCTCGGCGGCGCCGGCCACCAGGTCATCGAAGCCGTCGACGGGCGCGACGCCCTGACCAAGCTCAACGGGCAGAAGATCAACCTGATCATCAGCGACGTGAACATGCCCAACCTCGACGGCATCGGCCTGGTCAAGGAGATCAAGGCCCACAAGGACTACCGCTTCACCCCCATCGTCATGCTCACCACCGAGAGCGAGCAGAGCAAGAAGGCCGAGGGCCAGGCCGCCGGCGCGCGCGCCTGGATCGTCAAGCCCTTCCAGCCGCAGCAATTGCTGGCCGCCGTCGAAAAGCTGGTGGGCTGAGATGCTCGCCATCGAATTCGACACCGCCGCCAGCCCCGCGCGCCTCGCCCTGGGCGGCAGCCTGACCATCTACGAGGTGGCCCAGGCCCATGGCGAGCTCCTGGCCCTGCTCGCGGCCAATGCCCGGGTGGAGGCCTGGCGCCTGGACCTCGCCGAGCTGGAGGAACTGGACAGCGCGGGCGTGCAACTGCTGCTCGGCCTGCGTCGCCAACTGGTGCTGGCCGGCCACACGTTCGAGGTGGTGAACCTGCAAGGCGCTGCGCTGGAAGTCGTCAGCCTGCTGCGCCTGGACGTGCTGCTGCCCGGCGAGCAGCCGGCAGTGGCCTGAACGGAGGCGCCCGATGCTCAATGGAGAACAGTGGAGCCAGCTGCTGCTGGGCTTCATCGAAGAGGCCCGTGACCTCGGCAAGCAGGCCGAGGAATACCTGCTGCAACTCGACCAGCAACCCGACGACGCGGCTGCCATCAACGGCCTGTTCCGTGCCATGCACACCCTCAAGGGCTCGGCCGGCCTGTTCTCCCTCACGCCCCTGGTGAGCTTCACCCATCACCTGGAGAACCTTCTGATGGCGGTGCGCGACGGCCACCGCGCGCTCGACCCGTCGCTGGTCTCGCTGATGCTGCGCTGCCTCGACGAGATCGTCTCGATGATCGCCCTGATCGACCCGGAAACCGGCGACCTGCCGGTGGACGAACAGCATCAGACCGAGCTGCTCGGCGCCCTCGCCGCCCACCTCGGTGCGGCCGCCCCGGCGCACGCGGCGCCCGCCGAGGCCACGCCGCCCGCCGATGGCGGCTCGCCCAGGGACGGCGCCTGGCACATCTCCCTGCGCTTCCATGCCGACCTGCTGCGCAACGGCTTCGACCCCATCGCCTTCGTCCAGTACCTCGGCCGCCTGGGCGAGGTGCTCAACCTGCAGGTGATCGACGACGCCCTGCCGCCGCTGGCCGAACTGGACCCGGAAAGCTGCTACCTGGGCATGGAGATCGACCTCTTCAGCAAAGCCACCAAGGCCGAGATCGAGGACGTCTTCGACTTCATCCACGACTTCTGCACCCTGCGCATCCTGCCGCCCGACAGCGCCCTGGACGACTACATCCGCCTGATCCAGGAACTGCCCGAGACCGACCAGCGCATCGGCGCCATCCTCGTCGCCAGCGGCCTGCTCACCGAGCACGAACTGGCACAGGGCCTGGCCCTGCAGGCCGGGGCCCCTGAACTCAAACCGGCCCTCGGTGCGGTGCTGGTGGAAGAAGGCATCGTCGCGCCGCAGGCGGTCAGCGCCGCCCTGGCCAAGCAGAAGAGCTCGCGCGAGCGCAAGGTCCAGGAAAGCAGCCAGATCCGCGTCGCCGCGCACAAGCTCGACGAGCTCATCAACCTGGTCGGCGAGCTGGTGATCAGCGCCGCCGGGGCCCAGCTGCAGGCGCAGATGCACGGCAACGCCCTGTGCCTGGAAGGCGCGCAGACGGTCAACCAGCGCGTCGAGCAGATCCGCGAGGCGGCGCTGAAGCTGCGCATGATCGAGATCGGCGACACCTTCAACCGCTTCCACCGCGTGGTGCGCGACGTCAGCCAGCAGCTGGGCAAGGACATCCGCCTGGAGATCCGCGGGGCCGACACCGAGCTGGACAAGTCGGTGATCGACAAGCTCGCCGACCCCCTCACCCACCTGGTGCGCAATGCCATCGACCACGGCATCGAATCCGCCGAGCAGCGCCTGGCCGCCGGCAAGAGCGCCGAAGGCCGGCTGAGCCTCAACGCCTTCCACGAGTCGGGGATGATCGTCATCGAGGTGGCCGACGACGGCCACGGCCTGAACACCGCGCGCATCCGCGAGAAGGGCATCGCCCGTGGCCTGATCGATGCGCAGGCGAACCTGCCCGAGCACGATATCCAGCGGCTGATCTTCGCCGCCGGCTTCTCCACCGCCGACAACGTCTCCGACCTCTCCGGGCGCGGCGTCGGCATGGACGTGGTGCGCAGCGCCATCGACGCCCTGCGCGGCAGCATCGAGATCGACTCGCGGCCGGGCCTGGGCTGCACCTTCCGCATCCGCCTGCCGCTGACCCTGGCGATCATCGACGGCTTCCTGGTGAGCCTGGGCGAAGAACACTTCGTGGTGCCGCTGGACATGGTCACCGAGTGCCTGGAGCTGGAAGCCGGGCAGCTGGCAGAGGCCGCCTACGGCTACCTCGACCTGCGCGGCCGGCCCCTGCCCTGCATCGACCTGGCCGCGCACTTCGAGCTGCCGGTGCAGCGCGGCAAGCGGCGCAACATCGTGGTCGTCAGCCTGGGGCGCCAACAGGCCGGGCTGGTCGTCGACAACCTGCACGGCGAGCTGCAGACGGTGATCAAGCCGCTCGGCCTGCTGTTCCAGCACCTGGAAGGCATCAGCGGTTCCACCATCCTCGGCTCCGGGCAGGTCGCCCTGATCCTCGATATCGCCAGCCTGTTCCGCCACCTGCAAGGACGCGTCGACGCCGACGCCCGTACCCCTTCAACCCAACCGCGCCCCGACCTCGCGGGCTCGTAGGAGATCACCGCCATGCAATTCATCAGCAACCTGAAGATCGGCGTAAGGCTGATCGCCGGCTTTTCCCTGGTGGTGCTCCTGACCGCCGTGGTGGGGGTCCTGGGCATCGTCAACCTGGGCAAGGTCAACGACCTCTCCGACCAGATGTACAGCCGCGAGATGGCCGCCCTGGAAACCATGATGAACGCCAACCTGGACCTCATCTACATGGGCCGCCACCTGCGCAGCAACCTGCTGTCGTCTTCCCAGCAGGAACGCGACGCCACCGCAGCGCAGGTCCACGACGCGATGAAGAACCTGCACGAGAACCTCGACAAGGCGCGCGGCAGCTTCGACAGCGAGCAGTCCCTCGCCAAGCTCACCGCCCTCGACACGCAACTGGCCGAATACGAGAAAATCGTGCTGCAGATGCTCGAGGCGAACAAGAACGCCCCCCTGGCGCAGAGCACCGAGGCCACCGCACTGATGCCGCAGCTGCGTGCCCAGGGCAACGCCGCCGACGCCACCATCAGCGAGCTGGTGGCGCAGAAGAAATCCCGCGCCAAGGACGCCAACGACACCATCACCGACATCTACCTGGGTTCGCGGACCCAGATGATCGCGCTGATCCTGATCGCCGCCGCGCTCGGCTTCGCCATCGGCATCCTCGTCACCCGCTCCATCTCGCGGCCGTTGAACCGCGCCATGGGCGTGGCCAACAGCCTGGCCGAGGGTGACCTGACGGTGCACGTCGAATCCGAAAGCCGCGACGAGACCGGGCGCCTGCTGGCCTCCATGCAGCACATGACCGAGCGCTTGCGCAGCGTCATGGCCGACGTGCGCAGCGCCGCGGACTCGCTGTCCTCGGCCTCCGAGGAAGTCAGCGCCACCTCGCAGTCCCTGAGCCAGGCCGCCACCGAACAGGCCGCCAGCGTCGAGGAGACCACCGCCTCGGTCGAGCAGATGTCCGCCTCCATCGCGCAGAACACCGAAAGCGCGCAGATCACCGACGGCATCGCCGGCAAGGCCGCCAACGACGCCGTGCAGGGTGGCCAGGCGGTGCGCGAGATGGTCCAGGCCATGAAGCAGATCGCCGACAAGATCGGCATCATCGACGACATCGCCTACCAGACCAACCTGCTGGCCCTCAACGCCGCCATCGAGGCCGCCCGCGCGGGCGACCACGGCAAGGGCTTCGCGGTGGTCGCCGCCGAGGTGCGCAAGCTCGCCGAGCGCAGCCAGGTGGCCGCCCAGGAGATCGGCGGCGTCGCCAGCAACAGCGTGCACCTGGCCGAACAGGCCGGCGCCCTGCTCGACCAGATCGTGCCCAACATCCAGAAGACCTCCGACCTGGTGCAGGAAATCACCGCTGCGTCCCAGGAACAGACCACCGGCGCCGCGCAGATCAATATCGCCATGGGCCAGATGAACCAGATCACCCAGCAGAACGCCTCCGCCTCCGAGGAGCTGGCGGCCACCGCCGAGGAAATGAACGCCCAGGCCAGCCAGCTGCAGGAGCTGATCGGCTACTTCCGCCTGGAGAGCGCCGCCCAGGCCGGCAAGCTGCCCGTGGTGCGCAACGACCGTGGCCCCGGCAACGTGCGCGAACTGCGCCGCCCGGCCCCGCGCAAGCCGAACCAGCCGCTGGCCGATGAAGGCCAGTTCGTCAGCTTCAACTGAGGAGGCGGCATGAACGAAGCCAAGGCCATGGTGCCGGTGGCCCTGCCCACCAGCATCCAGCACCTGTCGTTCCGGGTGCGCCAGGCGCGCTACGCACTGCCCATCGACCTGGTGCGCGAGATCATCGAATACGGCCAGGTCACCACCGTGCCGATGATGCCGCCCTTCATCCACGGGGTGATCAACCTGCGCGGCAACGTGGTGCCGGTGCTGGATCTGGCGGCACGCTTCGGCTTCGAGCTGAGCGTGCCGAACAAGCGCACCTGCATCGTCATCATCGAGCTGAACCTGGATGAGCAGCAGCAGCGCATCGGCCTGGTGGTGGACGCGGTGGACGCAGTGCTGGACATCGAGTCCGACAAGGTCGAGCAGGCGCCGCCCTTCGGCGCCGGCATCCGCACCGACTTCATCGCCGGCATGGCCCGCGATGAGCGCGGCTTCACCATCATCCTCGACGTGCGCCGCGTGCTCTCGCTGGACGACATCCGCCAGCTGAGCCTCGCCCAGCAGGCCGGCTGATGCCCACCAGCCACCTGCCCAAGCTCAGCGACAGCGACTTCCGTCGCCTCCAGCAGATGATGCTGGAGGCCTCGGGGATCCGCATGGCCGAACAGAAACGCACCCTGATGGCCGGGCGCCTGATGGGCCGCCTGCGCGCCCTGGAGTTGGACAGCTACGGCGACTACATGAAGGTGCTCGACGATCCCGCCGCCCAGGAGGAACGGCGCACCGTCATCGACCTGCTGACCACCAACGAAACCTACTTCTTCCGCGAGCCGCAGCATTTCAAGCTGCTCGGCGAATGGGTGGCCCGCCAGCGTCGCCCGTTGCACCTGTGGAGCGCCGCCAGCTCCTCCGGCCAGGAGGCCTTCAGCATGGCCATGACCCTGGCCGAGAACGCCCGCACCCAGGACTGGTCGATCTTCGCCAGCGACCTCAGCCGCCGCGTGCTGGAAAAGGCACGCCAGGCCACCTACCCCATGGAGCAGGCGGAGAACTTCCCCACCGGCTGGCTCAAGCGTCATTGCCTCAAGGGCGTGGAGGAGAGCCAGGGGCTGTTCCGCATGAGCCAGACCCTGCGCCACCGGGTGACCTTCGCCGAACTCAACCTGACCCGGCCAATCCCCAGGGAGATCGGCCCCTTCGACGTGATCTTCCTGCGCAACGTGCTCATCTACTTCGGCCAGGAGGAAAAGCGCGCCATGGTCGCGCGCCTGGTGGAGCGCCTGCGCCCGGACGGCCTGTTCTTCATCGGCCATGCGGAAAGCCTGCATGGCTTCAACCTGCCGCTGCGTGCAGTGCGGCCCTCGGTATTCCAACGCTCATGAGCCCGCTCAGCAGACCCGCCCCGAACCCGATCAAGGTGTTCATCGTCGACGACTCCGCCCTGGTGCGGCAGGTGCTCACCGCCTGCCTGGACAACCACCCCGGCATCCAGGTCATCGGCCAGGCCGCCGACCCGCTGTTCGCCCTGGACAAGATGCGCAAGCAGTGGCCCGACGTGCTGGTCCTGGACGTCGAGATGCCGCGCATGGACGGCATCACCTTCCTGCGCAAGATCATGGCCGAGCGGCCCACGCCCTCGATCATCTGCTCGACCCTCACCGAGGCCGGCGCGGCCATCACCCTCGAAGCCCTGGCCGCCGGCGCCGTAGGCGTCTTCACCAAGGCGCGCCAGGGGCTCAAGGACAGCCTGCAGCAGCTTTCCGGCGAACTCATCCGGCAGATCGAACTGGCTGCCCGCAGCCACCCCCACGCCATGCCGCGCAGCGCGCCGCCGCCCCCCCCGGCCAAGGCCGCGCCGGCAGCGGCTCCGGCCGAACCTTCGGCACGCCCCACCGGCTACGCCACCACCGACCGCGTGGTCGCCCTGGGCACCTCCACCGGCGGCACCCAGGCCCTGGAGGTGGTGCTGCGCCAGCTGCCGGTGGATTGCCCCGGCATCGTCATCGTCCAGCACATGCCGGAGAAGTTCACCGCCGCCTTCGCCCAGCGCCTGAACAGCGTGTGCGAGATCGATGTGCGCGAGGCCCGGCACATGGACCGCGTGCGCCCGGGGCTGGCCCTGGTCGCCCCCGGCGGGCACCACATGCAGCTCAAGCGCAGCGGCGCACAGTACTTCGTCGAGGTGCTCGACGGCCCCCACGTCAACCGCCACAAGCCCTCGGTGGACGTGCTGTTCCGCTCCGTCGCCCGCCACGCCGGGCACAACGCCCTGGGCGTGATCATGACCGGCATGGGCGACGACGGCGCCCGCGGCCTGCTGGCCATGCGCGAGGCCGGCGCACGCACCGTGGCCCAGGACGAGGCCAGCTGCGTGGTCTTCGGCATGCCCAAGGAAGCCCTGCGCATGGGGGCGGCGCAGAGCACCGAGCCCCTGGCCAAACTGTCGGAGGTGATCGTCCGCTACGCGCGCGGCTCGGCGCCCGACAAGAACGCGGAGGCCGCAAGATAGAGGCGTTCCAGGCGAAAAACGGGTCATTTTGATACTGGCCCGGTGCTACCGTCCGTCCGGTAAGCCCGGGCGAACCTTCGTGTCGGATGCTACTCCGTACCTGTAGGCCTGCTCTTTTTCAGGGCGGCCTGCACTTGGAGAAATGCATGAACGACGCGTTGCGCAAGGAGCGCCCATGACCTGTCGCCTGTTGCTGGCCGACGACCACGCACTCATCCGTGTCGGCGTCCGAGCCATGGTCAACGATCTGGAGGGTTACGAAGTAGTCGGAGAAGCGGAGGACGGCGAGGAAGCCGTCGTGATGGCCGAGCGCCTGAAGCCGGACATCATCCTCCTCGATATCTCCATGCACGGCGTGGACGGCCTGGAGGCCCTGCAACGCCTGGGTACGCGCGTGCCCGAGGCCCGCGTGCTGATGCTCTCGATGCACACCGACGCCGACGTGGTGCTCTCCGCCCTGGAGAAAGGCGCCTACGGCTACCTGCTCAAGGACGCCGCCATGGTCGAGCTCGCCCTCGCCCTCAAGGCCGTCGACCGGGGCCAGCGCTACCTCAGTTCCGCCATCGCCCAACCGGTGATCGACCAGGCCCTGGCCCGCCAGCACGGCGGCGACGATCCCGGGCTCACCCAGCGCCAGGTGGAAATCCTGCGCCTGATCAGCCGGGGCGCCTCGACCCGCTCCATCGCCGACGGCCTCGGCCTCAGCGTGAAGACGGTGGAGGCCCACCGCGCCCAGATCATGAAGCGCCTGGACATCCACGACGTTCCCGGGCTGGTCCTCTACGCGGTGCGCAAGGGCATCATCAGCCCGGACGATTGAGGCGGCGGGCGAGTCAGGAGTCGGAACGCACCTGCTCGACGGGCCCGCTCACCGCCACCTCCTCATCCGCCTGCGCGCCGAAGGTGGCCCGCAACCAGCGCCCCACCTGACACGCCGCCAGGGTCCGGGTGCTGCAGGCGCCGCTGGCCAGCGCCTGGCGCAAGCCGTCGATATCGGCGCCCTCGACATAGGCGATCGCGTCATCCATCAACCGCGCGTCGCCGAAGCCACCGGCCTTCATCTCCGCCAACGCATCGGCACGGCTCCAGCCCTGCACCACGGTGCGGTACATGGCCGCCATCAGCCCGGTGCGGTCGCGGCCGTGCTTGCAGTGCATGAGCACCGGCCCCTGCGCCTCGGCTCGCTGCAGCACACGGAGCACACGCAGCACGTCCACGTCGTCGACCCGGTCGGCGTGCAGCGGGATGCTCACCCGTTGTACCTGGGCATCGCCCAGCCAGTCGGCATCGTCCTCCTTGATGAAGCTCACCACCGTGCGCACCCCCAGGCGCTGCAGTTGCGGCAGGTCGCCGGAATCCGGCAGCGCGCTGCGGTACAGCTGTGGGGTCATGCGGTAGAGGTTGAAACCACGGTCCACCGGCACCGCCCAGTCCTGCCGTGACAGCAGCGCTCCCGGCTCCGGCACCTGGGTGTTGCCCTGGGCCAGCGGCACGCACAGCGAAGCGACGGCCAGCAGGCCGGCGAAGAACAGCGAGATACGGGGTCCGGGCGTCATGGCGCGCTCCTGCAAGGTTCGCCACTACCCTCGCGCACCGCCCGTAAAGGCCAGATCAAGAAGACGTGAAAAATTTGTCGGCCGCCCCACCGGTGCAATCGCCTGCAAGGGCGACCGCAGGGGCGATTTCATGGGCTCTGCCTGCGCGGGCGCTCGTGAACGTGATGCGAAGCTTCAAGCAGGGTGTATTCCGGGGCATTCCTGCCCCCCTGTCGCGCCCACCGCATGGTTTTCGCTTCGCTCTACGCCATCCTGCGAAGCCGCCAGCCGCGGTCGTGATGCGCACATCAATGTGAAGTATCGAGCACCGACGATGAAGCGAGGGAACCCGACGCAGTCGGGCCGTATGCAGGGGCGAGCCCTTTTGGTTACTTTTCTGTGGTTCGGCATCCCGACGCTTGAGAAAAGTGACTCGCCCGGGGGACGAAACCAGAACCACCAGCAAAACTCGCTAATCGGCTTGGCCAAAACCTTGATGCAGCGAAACCCGCCGGCCCTGTGCAACGGCCAATTCGGCGGATGTCCGACAATCGCCACACCACGCCGGGCCAAGCTGTTCTAGAATCAGCCTCGAATCACGCTGCAGTCCCGCCCATGGATATCCAGAGCCGCACCCTTCTCCTGCGTTCCCTCCTCGCCCAGCTCAGCGAGGACGACCCCCGTGATGCCAGCACCCTGGAAGGCGACCCGGCACGGGTGATGATCGGCCTGCGCGATCTCCAGGAACTCGGCCTGATCAGCGGCCAGCTGCAGCGCAGCGAGCAGAGCGACGGCCAGGGCCCGCTGCTGGCCAGCGCCACGGGCATCACCCTCACCCGCCGCGGCGCGGCCTTCAAGGCCGAGCCCTGAGCCCCGCGCGCATCAGTTCGCCGAGGACAGCTCGGTGCCCTGGCTGACGCTCATCGACGCGTAGGGCCGGTTGTCGAACTGGTGGTACTTCTCCAGCCAGGCGGCATAGGCCTGGCCATCCCCCGCATAGCGACCCGAGCTGGAGTAGCGCGGCGCATCCCCTTCCACCAGGCGGCGCTCGATCATCGCCGGATAGGCCGGGTGCTTGCGGGTGGTGAAGAGATAGACCGAGCCGTCGCGCTCGTTCTTGATGATGGTCACCTGGTCCGACGACGAATAACGGACTTCCGGCAACGCCAGCGCCTCATCGAACGCCGCCTGCCACTGCTGCACGCTGATGGGCTCGGGGAGCGGCTGCACCGCCGGCTGTTCGTTGGCCTGGGAATCGCCCGCGCCGAACAGGCCGAGCAGCATTGCGAATAACTGGTTCATGGTCTTGCTCACCGGGAATGGGAGTCACAGAGGTTCAGAGGGACGTTGGCGGGGTCGGTTCAGGAAATTTTCGGGGGCTCGGCGCAGGGGGCGCTCGGCAGTCCGCTGGGTGGGTCGGGGTGGCTGCGCTGCCCGCCCGACGGCCAGGCCGGCGCGGGATGCGATAGCGACCGTGCGGGGGGACCCGCTTGAAAGACCGTGCCTCCGGCCCGAACGCCAGCAGGATGATGAGAGGCGCCTAGCTCACCCGATTCACATGACGGAATGATGACGAAGTGCCAGCCGGCGACCAGTCTCACCCGTGGCCCTGAACTATTCCCCGCACCGGGGTTCGATCTCTTCAGCGGCGCCGCTCCGTATCCGCGCGTGCCGGCCCCTGATCGCAACCGCAAAGCCCCCACCCCGGAGGACCCCATGGCCACCCTCGGCGCCCGCCCTTCCCACCTTGCCCGCCTGCTCGCCCTGCTTCTGTCGCTGATCGGCCTCGCCCTGCTGATCGGCGGCATCCGCCTGGTCTGGGTCGGCGGCTCCTGGTACTACCCGCTGACCGGTGCAGCCCTGCTGCTGACCGGCTTCCTGCTGTGGAACGGCCTCGGCTCGGCGCTGCTGGTGTTCGCCGCGATGCTCATCGCCTCCACCGCCTGGGCCCTCTGGGAAGTCGGCCTGGACTGGTGGCAACTGGTCCCGCGCCTGGCCCTGTGGTTCGGCCTCGGCGTGCTGCTGTTGCTGCCCTGGACGCGGCGCGGCCTGGCCGGTGGCACCTCGCCGGCCAACGGTGGCGCGCTGCTGGTGGCGGTGCTGCTGGCCGGCGCCGTGGCACTGCTCAGCCAGTTCACCGAACCGCACCGCCAGGAAGGCGAGATCAGCCGGGCCGACCCCGCGCCCGCCGCCGGCGAGCCGCCCATGCCCGAAGGCGACTGGCAGGCCTACGGGCGCAGCAATGCCGGCGACCGCTACTCGCCCCTGGCGCAGATCACCCCGGAAAACGTCCACAAGCTGGAGCTGGCCTGGAGCTACCGCACGGGCGATCTGCCCGGCCCCGACGACCCGCAGGAAACCACCGCCGAAAACACCCCGCTGAAGGCCAACGGCATGCTCTACGTGTGCACCCCGCACAGCCAGGTGATCGCCCTGGACCCGGACAGCGGCCGCGAGATCTGGCGCTTCGACCCGAAGATCAGCACGCAGCACGCCGACAGCTTCAAGGGCTGGGCGCACATGACCTGCCGGGGCGTCGCCTACCACCAGCAAGACACCCCCGGCGACGGCAAGCGCTGCGAGCGGCGCCTGTTCCTGCCCACCGCCGACACCCGCCTGATGGCCCTGGACGCCGATGACGGCAAGCCCTGCGAGGAGTTCGGCGAGAAGGGGTCCATCGACCTCACGCGCGGCATCGGCAGCTTCACCCCGGGCGGCTACTACTCCACCTCGCCGCCCGGCGTCAGCCGTGACCTGGTGATCATCGGCGGCCACGTCACCGACAACGTTTCCGAGGACGAGCCTTCGGGCGTGATCCGCGCCTACGACGTGCGCGACGGCCACCTGGTGTGGAACTGGGATGCCGGCAACCCCGACGACACCGCCCCGCTGGCCGAGGGCCGCACCTACACCCGCAACTCGCCGAACATGTGGTCGGTGATGAGCCTGGACGAGCAGCTCGGCCTGCTCTACCTGCCCATGGGCAACCAGACCCCGGACCAGTGGGGCGGCCGCCGTACCCCCGCATCGGAGAAATACAGCGCCGGCGTCACCGCCCTGGAGATCGCCACCGGCAAGGTGCGCTGGACCTTCCAGATGACCCACCACGATCTCTGGGACATGGACGTCGGTGGCCAGCCCACCCTGGTCGACCTGCCGCCGCAGAAGGCCGGCGATGCCCCGCGCCCGGCGCTGATCGCCTCCACCAAGCAGGGCAGCCTCTACGTGCTCGACCGGCGCACCGGCGAGCCCATCGTCCCGGTGAAGGAAACCCCCGTGCCCCAGGGCGCGGCCAAGGGCGACTTCACCGCGCCGACCCAGCCCATGTCGGCACTCAACCTGATGCCCCCGCCGCTGCAGGAGCGCGACATGTGGGGCGGCACGCCGATCGACCAGATGCTCTGCCGCATCGCCTTCCGCTCGCTGCGCTACGAAGGCATCTACACCCCGCCCTCCGAGCAGGGCAGCCTGGTCTACCCCGGCAATTTCGGGGTCTTCGACTGGGGCGGCATCGCGGTGGACCCGGTGCGCCAGATCGCCTTCCTCAACCCCAGCTACATGGCCTTCACCTCGAAACTGGTGCCTGAAGGCCGCGCCGCCGATGAACCTGCGCGCAAGAGCGAGATCGAAGGCGTACAGCCGAACAAGGGCGCGCCCTTCGGCGCCCTGCTCTCGCCGCTGCTGTCCCCCCTCGGGCTGCCCTGCCAGTCGCCGCCCTGGGGCTACGTCGCGGGCCTGGACCTGACCACCATGAACGTCGCCTGGAAACACAAGAACGGCACGGTGCGCGACAGCTCGCCGATCCCCATCCCGCTCCCCATGGGCGTGCCCAGCCTGGGCGGCAGCGTGATCACCGGCGGCGGCGTCGCCTTCCTCGCCGGCACGCTCGACCAGTACCTGCGCGCCTATGACGTGCGCAATGGCGAGCAGCTCTGGGAAGGCCGCCTGCCCGCCGGCGGCCAGGCCACGCCCATGAGCTACACCGGCAAGGACGGTCGCCAGTACGTGCTGATCGTCGCCGGTGGCCACGGCTCACTGCACACCCGCCAGGGCGACTATGTCCTGGCCTTCGCCCTGCCCAAGGAATGATCGATGCCGCGTAACGTCCCACTGCTCTTGTGCACCCTGACCCTGCTCGCCGGATGCGCCGGGCGCCCTCCCGTCGACACCACCCAGTTGCTGGTCGGCTGCGCGGGCGCGGCCTGCCCCGGCATCCAGCGCTTCGCCTTCGACGGCGCCCAGGGCCGGCTGACGGAACGGCCGCTGCAGACCCTGCCCAGCGCCAACCCCTCGTGGCTGGTGCTCTCGGCGGATGGCAGCCAGCTGTTCGCCACCAACGAGAACACGCCCCAGGGGCGCGACCCGGCCGGCCAGGTCAGCAGCTTCGCCATCGGCGCGGGCGCCGAGCGCAGCCTCACGCCACTCAGCCAGGTGGCGACCCGGGGTGCCGAGCCGACCCATGCCAGCCTCAGCGAGGACGGGCGCTTCCTCTTCGTCGCCCACTACGGCATCCGGCCCACGCCCGGAGGCAGCCTCGCGGTGATCCCGGTCACGGCCCACGGCACCCTGGGCGCCGTGGCCCAGCAGGTGCGCCAGAGCTTTTCCAGGCGCGGCTCGCAGCGCCAGGGCTCCTCGCACATGCACGCGGCGGTGCCGGTTGGCGGCTACCTGTTCGTCACCGACCTGGGCGCCGACAAGGTCTACGCCTACCGCTACGACGGGGATGAACCGAAGAAGCCGCTGCAGGCCGCCAGGCCCGGCGCCTTCGCCTTGCCCAAGGGCAGCGGCCCGCGCCACCTGGCGTTCGACAGGAGCGGCACGCGCGCCTACCTGAGCCTTGAGCTGTCCAACCAGATCGCCATCCTCGGCCGCGACGAGGCCAGGCTGGAGCAACAGGGCCTGGTCGACCTCGACCCGCCCGGCGCCAACGCCGAGGGCGACCGCCGCCTGGGCGCCATCCACCTGTCGCCGGACGGACGCTTCCTCTACGTCGCCCGCCGTGGGGTGGAGAACCAGATCGTGGTCTATGCGGTGAGCCCCGCCGACGGCAGCCTCAGCGAAGTGCAGCGGCACGCCAGCGGGGGCGAGGAACCTCGCGAATTCACCTTCGCCCCGGACGGGCGCTTCCTGCTGGTGGCCAACCAGAAGAGCGACAGCGTGGCGGTATTCTCCCGTGACCCGCAGAGCGGCCTGCTGGTGGAGCAGGTGCAAGGCATCAGCACCCCCGCTCCCAGCGCCCTGCGCTTCGTCCCGTGATTCAGGCGGCCAGGGCCAGGCCCTGGCACTGCCTCGCACACTCCTCGCACACCTGGGCCAGCCGCTGGCAGTACGCCAGGTCGTGACGCTGGCACTCCGCCGCGCACAGCCGGCACATGCTCGCGCAGAACAGGCCGAATGCGATCACCTGGGCGCTTTGCCGCTCCACCAGCTCCTGCATCAGCAGGCAGCTGTCGGCGCATTCGCGGCTCAGCTCGATGCAGCGCCCCAGGTCCTCGCCGGACTCGTCCAGGCGGCTCTCGGTGACGCACTGCGCGCATGCACTGGCGCACACCACGCAGGCTTCGGCACAGGCTTGGATCTCGGCATTCATGGGCATCTCCATCCAGGGGGCTCATCTACTTCGGCCCCGCCATGGCGCGGCGGTTCAGGAGATTTATGTGCGCCGTAGGTTGGGCTGAGGCACGAAGCCCAACGCAGCAGAGTCGAGCCCCGCTCCGTTGGGCCTCGCTGCGCTCGG
Source organism: Pseudomonas sp. No.21 (assembly GCF_054558415.1). Taxonomy (NCBI): domain Bacteria; kingdom Pseudomonadati; phylum Pseudomonadota; class Gammaproteobacteria; order Pseudomonadales; family Pseudomonadaceae; genus Pseudomonas; species Pseudomonas sp. No.21. The sequence continues at coordinate 44,395 of NZ_BAAJNO010000008.1, read as the reverse complement.
CGCCCACCTACAAGCGTGCCATGGCCGCCTGAACATCCACCCGAACCCATCGCCAGGCACCGGGTCACTAACAGGGTCATCGTGATCCGGAGGTTCCCCATGTTGGAAAACTGGCTACCGTACCTGCCGCTGCCCGAACTCAGGGTCCTGCTCACGGCCCTGGTGGTGACGCTGGGCCTCAGCCTGGCCGCACGCGGGGTCATGCGTGTGCTCGTCCGCCTGGCCAAGCCGGTGCTGTTCCTGCGCGAGCTGCTGCAACGGGTGCGTCGGCCGCTCTACCTGCTGCTGCCGCTGCTCGGCCTGCAGACGGTGTGGAGCGCCGCGGACGACGACCTGCTGTTCATCGGCCCGCTGCGCCAGCTCACCTCGATGGCCATCATCGGCACCTTCACCTGGCTCGGCCTGCGCGCGGTGGATGCGGTGCAGCAGGTGATCCTGCTGCACAACCCCGTGGACATCAGCGACAACCTGCGCGCCCGGCGCATCCAGACCCAGACCCGCGTGCTGGTGCGCACCCTGAGCTTCTTCGTGCTGCTGTTCGGGGCCGCCACCATGCTCATGACCTTCCCCACCGCGCGGCAGTTCGGCACCAGCCTGCTGGCCTCGGCCGGGGTCGCCGGGCTGGCGGTGGGCTTCGCCGCCAAGCCGGTGCTGGGCAACCTGATCGCCGGGCTGCAGATCGCCATCACCCAGCCCATCCGCCTGGATGACGTGGTGATCGTCGAGAACGAATGGGGGCGCATCGAGGAAATCACCGGCACCTACGTGGTGGTGCGCATCTGGGACGACCGCCGCCTGGTGGTGCCGCTGCAGTGGTTCATCGAGAACCCCTTCCAGAACTGGACGCGGGTCAGTTCCTCGATCACCGGCGCGGTGGTGCTCTGGGCCGACTACGAAATGCCGCTGGACCCGCTGCGCCAGGAGCTGGAGCGCCTGTGCAAGGAAGCGCCGCAACTCTGGGACGGGCGCGTCAGCGTGCTGCAACTGGTGGACGCCAACGAACGCGCCATCCAGCTGCGGGTGCTGGTCAGCTCCATCGACTCCTCGCGCAACTGGGACCTGCGCTGCTACCTGCGCGAGAACCTGATCAACTTCATCGCCCACCGCTACCCGCACTGCCTGCCGCAACTGCGCGCCGAACTGTCCCGCAGTGCCGCGCCCGAACTGGGCGGCCGCCACCCGGAGCCCATCGTCGAACCCGAGCGCCAGCCGCCGGTGTGAATCAGCCGCCGGCCGCCTCGATGGGCAGCTTCGCGGCGACGGCCTGGCGCAGGCGCTCGTAGTAGTAGGGCAATTGCAGCAGGCCATGCCGGGCGGCCGCCTCGCGCACCTGGTTGCGCTGGCCATCGAAGCGCAACTGCTCGCTGACCACCCAGGGCTCGCCGTCCATCAGCATGGCGCAGGCGAAGCACACCAGGCCGTCCATCTCGCCTTCGGCCTCGGCCAGCCCGGTATTGGCCAGCGCCACGCTGGCCTCGCTGTTGTCCAGGGCGCCCAGGGCCATCTCCCGCGCCACCTCCTCGCTGGTCAGGCCGTAGCGGGCGATGGTGCCCGGGTCCACGCCCAGGCATTGCTGCTTGGCCTCGGGCGAATAGGCGACATAGCCCCGATCCAGCACCGCACCGCAACCGGGCACCCCCGCCAGCAGGGACGCCATCATCCCCCCGGTGCAGGATTCGGCGGTGACCAGGGACAGCTGGTACTTCTCGAGGAAACTCACAACCTGCTCGACGCTCTGCATGACGGCCTCCGGGGAATGGCTGTGCCTGTGTAGTGGCTTAGGGATGCACCGGAGCTGCCGAGTTCCCACTATCCACCGGTGCAGGCGACGGGCGCGCCCGTCGTGGGAGCGAAATTCATCCGCGATGCTGCAGCCGACGACAACCCTCATCGCCAACGTTCCCCGACGGCCGGCCGGAGGGAAAAATAGTCGAAACTTCTCCGCTCCGCGCCCGGTCAGGGTTTATGTGGGGATGTGACGTCTGTGCTGGGTTTCCAAGCTCATCTTTCCATCTGGCACCGGCTCGAGAAGCGGTGCAGGAACGATGACCCGCGCACGGACGGTGAGACTGCATCCCCCTATTCAGGGATTTTGGATAGCGGAGGATGATATGGGAAATGCTGTAGCGAGCGCTCAGCTCGGGGGTTTGAGTTTCGTGACCAATCGCCCCCAGCTGCATGTTGAAAGCCTGCACACCAACAAGAAAAGAATTCTGTTCGTCACCTCGGAGTTCGCCGATCTGGTCAAGGTCGGCGGCCTGGGGGACGTTTCCGCTGCACTGCCCAGGGCCCTGGCTTCCCGACATGACGTTCGCGTCCTCATCCCCGGCTACCGGCAGGTGCTGGAGAGCGGCAACCCGATCCGCGTGATCGGCCGGGTGCCGGGGCATGCCGCCCTGCCCGCCTGCCGCATCGGCCGCATGGACCTCAAGGACGGCCTGATCGTCTACGTCATCCTCTGCCCCGAGCTCTACGAGCGCGAAGGCACGCCCTATGGCGACGCCGAGGGCCGCGACTGGCTGGACAACCACATCCGCTTCGCCCGCCTGGGCCTGGCCGCCGCCGAGCTGGCCGCCGGCACCGCCTGCCTCAGCTGGTGCCCGGAGCTGATCCACGCCAACGACTGGCCCGCCGGCCTCGCCCCTGCGTACATGGCCTGGCGCGGGCAGACCACGCCCAGCGTGTTCACCATCCACAACCTCGCCTACCAGGGCCTGATCGACCCGCAGTGCAGCCCGGAGCTGGGCCTGCCGCCGGAAGCCTGCAGCCACGAAAGCATGGAGTTCTACGGCAAGCTGTCCTTCCTCAAGGCCGGCATCGCCCATGCCAGCCACGTGACCACCGTGAGCGAGAACTACGCCCACGAGATCACCACCGAGGACTTCGGCTGCGGCCTGGAAGGCATGCTCAAGCACCGTGTCGACCAGGGCCAGCTCAGCGGCATCACCAACGGCATCGACGAGAGCTGGGACCCGCGTACCGACGAGCACCTGGTGGCCAGCTTCAGCGCCCAGCTGTGGCAGGGCAAGCGCGAGAACCGCGAGTACGTGGAGAAGCTCTTCGACCTGGAGCCGGGCGACGGCCCCCTGTTCGCCGTGGTCTCGCGCCTGGTGCAGCAGAAAGGCATCGACCTGACCCTGGAGATCGCCGACGCCATCGTCGCCGGCGGCGGTCGCATGGCCATCATCGGGCGCGGCGAGCCGGCCCTGGAGTCGGCCATGCAGGACCTCGCCCAGCGCCACCCGCGCCGCATCGGCGTGCACGTCGGCTTCAACGAGACCGATGCCCGGCGCATGTTCGCCGGCAGCGACTTCCTGCTGATGCCCTCGCGCTTCGAACCCTGCGGCCTGAGCCAGATGTATGCCCAGCGCTTCGGCTCGCTGCCCATCGCCCGGCGCACCGGCGGCCTGGCCGACACCATCGAGGATGGCGTCACCGGCTTCCTGTTCCGCGAGGCCGATGCCGCCAGCTACCTGGATGCCGTGCAGCGCGCGCTCAACGTCTACCGCCACCCCGAGCTGCTCAACGCCATGCGCTGCCAGGCCATGGCCTCGCCGCTCTACTGGCACCAGTCGGTCAAGCCCTATGACCGCCTGTACAAGCGGCTGCTCAAGGCCGGCTCGATGACGCTGCAGGCAGGGGGTCAGGCTTGATGTTTCCCCTGACGCGCAGCCATGGGGCGCTGCTCGAGGAAGACGGCACCACACGCTTCGCCCTCTGGGCACCGGATGCCGGCTCCGTCGAGGTGGAGCTGGACGACGGCAGCCGCCACCCGCTGCGCGCCCACGGCGAAGGCTGGCATTGCAGCCGCCTGCCCCTGGGCGCCGGCACCCTCTACCGCTACCTGATCGACGGGCACCTGCGCGTGCCCGACCCGGCCTCGCGGGCCCAGGAGGACGGCCCCCACAGCTTCAGCCGGGTGGTCGATCCCAAGGCCTACCGCTGGCGTCACGCCGACTGGCGGGGCCGCCCCTGGCACGAGGCGGTGATCTACGAACTGCATGTCGGCCTGCTCGGCGGCTTCGACCGCGTCGAGGCACTGCTGCCCGGGCTCAAGGAACTGGGCGTCACCGCCATCGAGCTGATGCCCCTGGGGGAATTCCCCGGTGCCCGCAACTGGGGCTACGACGGCGTGCTGCCCTTCGCACCGGACAGCTCCTACGGCCCGCCCGAGGCGCTCAAGCGGCTCATCGACAGCGCCCACGGCCTGGGCCTGATGGTGTTCATCGACGTCGTCTACAACCACTTCGGGCCCGACGGCAACTACCTCGGCCAGTACGCCGGGGCCTTCTTCAACCGCGAACGCAAGACCCCCTGGGGCCCGGCCATCGACTTCCGCCAGGTGCAGGTGCGCGACTTCTTCTGCGAGAACGCCCTGATGTGGGTGCTGGACTACCGCGTCGACGGCCTGCGCTTCGACGCCGTGCACGCCATCGCCGAGAAGGATTTCCTGGTGGAGATGGCCGGCCGCCTGCGCGCCGCCGTCGGCAAGGGCCGCCACCTGCACCTGGTGCTGGAGAACGAGGACAACGACGTCGACCTGCTGGAAAAGGGCTACGACGCGCAGTGGAACGACGACGGCCACAACGTGCTGCACGCCCTGCTCACCGGCGAACGCGAGGGCTACTACGCCGATTTCGCCACGGAAACCACCAGCAAGCTGGCGCGCTGCCTCGGCGAAGGCTTCGTCTACCAGGGCGAGTCCACCCGGCGCGGCCACCTGCGCGGGCAGTCCAGCGCACACCTGCCGCCCACCGCCTTCGTGCTGTTCCTGCAGAACCACGACCAGGTCGGCAACCGTGCCTTCGGCGAGCGCCTGGCCAGCCTGGCCGAGCCCGACGAACTCAAGGCCGCCACCGCCCTGCTGTTGCTCAGCCCGATGATCCCGCTGCTGTTCATGGGCGAGGAATGGGGCTCGCGCCAACCCTTCCTGTTCTTCACCTCGCACAACGAGGAACTGGGCCGCGCGGTGCGCGACGGGCGGCGCAACGAGTTCCGCGAGTTCGCGGTGTTCGCCGACGAGCAGATCCGCCGGAGCATTCCCGACCCCAACGCCCTGGGCACCTTCACCGGCTCCATCCCCGACTGCGCCACCTGCACCGAGCCCGGCCAGCAGGCCTGGCGCGTCTATTACCGGCGCCTGCTGGAGCTGCGCCACGCGCAACTGGTGCCACGCCTGCCCGGCAGCCAGGCCATCGGCACCCGGGTGCTGGAGGAAAAGGCCGTATCGGCCAGCTGGCGCCTGGGTGACGGCAGCCTGCTGCGCATCGACCTCAACCTCGCCTCCGCCCCGGTACGTGCACCGCTGCCGCACGACGGCGCGCGGGTGATCTTCTCCAACCGCATGGACCTGGACGACTACCGCCAGGGCCTGCTGGCGCCGCGCAGCGTCGCCGTGACCCTGGAGGACAGCGCATGAGCGACGCCCTGTTGGCCGACCTGGCCGGTGCCGCCGGCCTCAGCATCCACTGGACCGACGCCGACGGCCGCCCGCAGCAGGTGGCCCCCGAGGCCCAGCGTGCGCTGCTCGAAGCCCTCGGCTACCCGGCGCAGAGCGAGCAGCAGATCCACGCCAGCCTCGCCCACATCGAGCAGCAGCGCGGCAGCGCCACCCTCGCCCCCCTGCTGACGCTGGACCAGGGCCAGCCGCTGTCGCTGGCCCGGCATTTCGCCGCCGGCACCCCCTTTGCGCTGCAGCTCGAGGACGGCACCCGGGTCGACGCCCGCCTCGACCACGAAGGCCGCCTGCCCGCCATCGCCGCCTGCGGCTACCAGCGCCTGCTGATCGGCGACCAGGCGCTGACCCTGGCCGTGGCCCCGCCGGCCTGCCAGAGCGTGGCCCAGCTCTGCGACCACCAGCGCCGGCACATCTGGGGGCTCACCGCGCAGCTGTATTCCCTGCGCCGCCCCGGCGACGGCGGCCTGGGCGACACCCAGGCGCTGGAGGAACTGGCCCGCAGCGCCGCCGCCAAGGGCGCCGACGCCATCGCCCTGAGCCCGGTGCACGCCATGTTCAGTGCCAACAGCCACACCTACAGCCCCTACTCGCCCTCCAGCCGCCTGCTGTTCAACGCGCTGCACGCCGCCCCCGGCTGCATCCTCGGCGAGCGTGCCATGCAGCAGGCGATCGCCGCCTGCGGCCTGGGTGCCGAGCTGGCGCGCCTGGAAGCCCAGCCGCTGATCGACTGGCCCGCCGTGGCCAGCAGCCGCCAGGCCATCCTGCGTGCGCTGTTCGACGGCTTCAGCGGCCCGGAGAACGCCTTCAGCGCCGACTTCGCCAGCTTCCGCGAGCACGGCGGCGACGCCTTGCTGCAGCACTGCCGCTTCGAGGCCCTGCACGGCTTCATGAGCCGCAGCGGCCTGCCCACCGACTGGCGCGTCTGGCCCGAGCAGTACCGCGACCCCCAGCACGAGGCGGTGCTGCGCTTCGCCGCCGAGCACGAGCAGGAAGTCACCTTCCACGCCTTCTGCCAGTGGTTGATCGCCCGTGGCCTGGACCGCGTGCAGAGCGCTGCCCGGGGCGCGGGGATGAAGATCGGCCTGATCGCCGACCTCGCCGTGGGGGCCGACGGTGCCGGCAGCCAGGCCTGGGCGCGCCAGGCCGAATTGCTGCCCGCCGTGACCGTGGGTGCCCCGCCGGACATCCTCAACCGCTCCGGGCAGAGCTGGGGGGTCTCGGCCTTCTCCCCGGAGGGCCTGCAACGCCACGGCTACCGCGCCTTCATCGAAATGCTCCAGGCCAACCTGGCCCACGCCGGCGGCATCCGCATCGACCATGTGATGGGCCTCAAGCGCCTCTGGGTGCTGCCCCAGGGCGCGCCGCCGGAAGCCGGCGCCTACCTCAACTACCCGCTGCAGGACCTGCTGCGCCTGCTGTCGCTGGAGTCCTTCCGCCACCGCGCCCTGGTCATCGGCGAAGACCTCGGCACCGTGCCCGCCGGCCTGCGTGAAGAATTGGCGCAGCGGATGATCCTCGGCATGCGCGTGCTGCAGTTCGAGCAGGCCGACGGCCGCTTCCTGCCGCCCCACAGCTGGCCCCGCGACGCCCTCGCCACCACCACCACCCACGACCTGCCGAGCATGCGCGGCTGGCTCCTGGGGCGCGACATCGAGTGGCGCGAGGTCACCGGCCAGCGCAGCGCCGAGCACAGCCATGGCGACCGCGAGGCCCGCACGCGGGAAAAGCTCGCGCTGACCACCGCGCTCCACGCCAGCGACCCGAGCCACGGCCCGGACAGCGACAGCGAGGCGCAGCTGGAAGCCTGCATCGGCTTCGTCGGCCGCACCCCCGCGCCCCTGGTGCTGCTGCCCCTGGAAGACGTGATGGGCAGCGAGGAACAACCCAACCTACCCGGTCCCGGCGACCAGCACCCCAACTGGCGGCGACGCTGGAGCGAACCGGCCGCCAGCATGCTCGACGGCCCGGGCCCCAGCCGCCGCCTGCAACGCCTCGACGACGCACGCCGCCAGCTGGAGGGCCAAGGCCATGAATGAAGTCCGCGCCACCCTGCGCCTGCAGTTCCACCGGGGCTTCACCCTCGACGACGCCGTGCCCCTGGTGCACTACTTCGCCCGCCTGGGCATCAGCCATGTCTACGCCTCGCCGCTGCTCACCGCGCGCAAGGGTTCCGTGCACGGCTACGACGTGGTCGACCCCACCCGGGTCAACCCCGAGCTGGGTGGCGAAGCGGCGCTCGAGCGCCTGGTCGCCGCCCTGCGCGAGCAGCGCATGGGGCTGATCCTCGACATCGTCTCCAACCACATGGCCGTGGGCGGTGACGACAACCCCTGGTGGCTCGACGTGCTCGAATGGGGCCGGAGCAGCCCCTACGCACAGTTCTTCGACATCCAGTGGCGCTCCCACGACCCGTTGCTGCGCGGCCAGCTGCTGGTGCCCTTCCTGCGCAGCGACTACGGCGAGGTGCTGGCGGCCGGCGAGATCGCCCTGCGCTACGACGCCGGGGACGGCAGCCTCTACGCCCAGCACTTCGACCACCGTTTCCCCCTCACCCCGCCCAGCTACGGCGAATTGCTGCGGGCCAGCGGCGAGCCGTCCCTGGCGGACCTCGCGGCGCGCTTCGAGGCCCTGGACGGGCAACCCGACGCCTGGCAACAGGCCCGGGAGCTGCGCTGCCAACTGGCCGAAGCCACCCCGGACGACGCGCCCCTGGCCCGCGCCCTGGAGCATTACCACGCCGACACGCCGCAAGGCCTGGAGCGCCTGCACCGGCTGCTCGAGCGCCAGCACTACCGCTTGGCCAGCTGGCGCACCGCCGCCGACGACATCAACTGGCGGCGCTTCTTCGACATCAACGAACTGGGCGGCCTGCGCGTCGAGCGCCCCGAGGTGTTCGAAGCCACCCATGCCAAGGTCTTCGAGCTGATCGAAGCGGGCCTGGTGGACGGCCTGCGCATCGACCACGTGGATGGCCTGGCCGACCCGCGCGGCTACTGCCGCCGCCTGCGCCGGCGCGTCGAGGGCCTGCTGGACAAGCGCCCGCGCGCCCTGCTCGGCCAGCACTTCCCGATCTACGTCGAGAAGATCCTCGGCCCGGGCGAACGCCTGGCCGGCGACTGGGGCGTGGACGGCACCACCGGCTACGAATTCATGAACCAGGTGTCCCTGCTGCAGCACTCGCCCCTGGGCGAGCTGCAGCTCAACGCCCTGTGGAGCACCTTGAGTGGCCGCTCCGGGCGCTTCCAGGACGAGGTGCTGGAAGCCCGCCAACTGGTGCTCACCAGCTCCCTGGCGGGCGATCTGGAGAACCTCGCCCAGGGCCTGCTGCTGGTGGCGCGCGAGGACATCGCCACCCGCGACCTGACCCTGGGCGCCATCCGCCGCGCGCTGCTGGAACTCATCGTGCATTTCCCGGTGTACCGCACCTATGCCGGTGCCTGCGGCCGCTCCGAGCAGGACCGCCGCGTCTTCGAGCAGGCCCTGGCCGGTGCCCGCAGCACCCTGGGCGAGGCCGACCAGCCGCTGTTGCAGCACCTGGACCGCTGGCTCGGCGGCCAGCCCCTGCGCGAGGTGCCGCCCGGCCCGCAGCGCAAGCAGCGGCGCAAGGTCCTGGCGCGCTTCCAGCAGCTCACCTCCCCGGCCGCCGCCAAGGCCGTGGAGGACACCGCCTGCTACCGCTCGGCGGTGCTGCTCTCGCGCAACGACGTGGGCTTCGACCCGCAGCAGTTCAGCGGCTCGGTCGCCGAGTTCCACGCCCAGTGCCTGGCGCGCTCGCAGCACTTCCCCGGCAACCTGCTGACCACCGCCACCCACGACCACAAGCGCGGCGAGGACAACCGCGCGCGCCTGGCGGTGCTCAGCGAGCGCTCCGCCTGGTTCGCCGCCCGCTGCGAGCACTGGCGGCGCCTGGCAGCGCCGCTGCGCGAGGTGCTGGACAGCGACGGCGCCCCCAGCGCGGCGGACGAGCTGATGCTCTACCAGTGCCTGCTCGGCAGCTGGCCGCTGGACCTCGACGCCGACGACCGCCACGCCCTGGAGGCCTACCTGGAGCGCCTGCTGCGCTGGCAGGAGAAGGCCCTGCGCGAGGCCAAGCTGCACAGCAGCTGGAGCGCCCCCAACGCCGTCTATGAAGTGGCCTGCCGCACCTTCCTGCACGACCTGCTGGCGCGCGACACCGCCCGCGAGCTGCGCATCGACATCGCCGCCGCGGCCAACGCCATCGCCCCCGCCGGCGCCCTCAACGGACTCGCCCAGTGCCTGCTGCGCATGACCACGCCCGGCATCCCCGACCTCTACCAGGGCACCGAATTCTGGGACTTCAGCCTGGTGGACCCGGACAACCGCCGCGAAGTGGACTTCGCCCGCCGCATCGACGCCCTCACCGAACCGGCCGACCAGCACCAGCTGATCGAGCACTGGCGCGATGGCCGCATCAAGCAATGGCTGATCTCCACCGTGCTCTCGGTGCGCTATGCCCGCGCCGACCTCTTCGCCCGGGGCGACTACCAGCCACTGCCGGTGGAGGGCGAGCACGCCGAGCAGCTGCTGGCCTTCGCCCGCAGCCACGGCGGCGACTACCTGGTGGTGCTGGTGCCGCGCCTGGCCAGCGGGCTGCTGGACGAGGCCGTCACCCCCCACATCCCACCAGCACGCTGGGGCGACACCCGCGTGGTGCTGCCCGCCGCCATTGCCGAGGGCGCGCTCACCGGCGTGTTCTCCAGCGCGCCGCTGCACCCCGTCGATGGGCGCATCGCCGTGGCGCAGGCGCTGGCGGACTTCCCCGTCAACCTCTTGTGTTTCAGACCTCACCAGGAGCCACAGCCATGAGTGCAGAAGAACAGCGCATCCGCGAATTCGCCTACCAGATCTGGGAATCGGAGGGCCGACCCACGGGCCAGGAAGCCCGTCACTGGGAAATGGCGCGCAAGCTCGCCGAGTCGGAAACCCGCGGCGAGCGCCCGCCGGCGCCCAAGCCGCGCCGGGTCAGCAAACCCAAGGAGGTCCCGTCCAGCACGCCCGCCGAGGCCCTCGCCGCCCCGCCGGCACCGCGCAAGCCACGTGCCGCCAAGGCCGCCACCGAAGAAAAACCCGCGCTGCTGAAGAAGCCGCGTGCCGCCAAGGCCACGCCCAAGGCGCCGAAAGCCTGAACCCCACCGAGTCGTTTGAGGAGAAGCACCAATGAGCAGGCAACGCTCACGGATAACCGAAGGCCACCCCTTTCCCCTGGGCGCCACCTGGGACGGCCTGGGGGTCAACTTCGCGCTGTTTTCCGCCCATGCCACCAAGGTGGAGCTCTGCCTGTTCGACGCCAAGGGCGAGCGTGAACTGGAGCGTATCGAACTGCCCGAATACACCGACGAGATCTGGCACGGCTACCTGCCCGACGCCCACCCCGGGCAGATCTACGGCTACCGCGTGCACGGCCCCTACGAGCCCGACGCCGGCCACCGCTTCAACCCCAACAAGCTGCTGGTCGACCCCTATGCCCGCCAGCTGATGGGCGGGCTGCGCTGGTCCGAGGCGCTGTTCGGCTACACCATCGGCCACAAGGACGGCGACCTGTCCTTCGACGAGCGCGACAGCGCGCCCTACGTGCCCAAGTCCAAGGTCATCGACCCCGCCTTCACCTGGCCCGAGCAGAAGGCGGTGCGCGTGCCCTGGGACGCCACGGTGATCTACGAGGCCCACCTGCGCGGCACCAGCATGCGCCACCCCGCCGTGCCCAAGCACCTGCGCGGCACCTGCGCCGGGCTGATGAACGCCGAACTGCTGCAGCACATCCGCTCCCTGGGCATCACCACCATCGAGCTGCTGCCGGTCCACGGCTTCGTCAACGACCAGCACCTGCTGGAAAAGGGCATGAACAACTACTGGGGCTACAACAGCCTGGCCTTCTTCGCGCCCCATGCGGCCTACCTCGCCAGCGGCCACATCAACGAATTCAAGGAAATGGTCGCGCACCTGCACGACGCCGGCCTGGAGCTGATCCTGGACGTGGTCTACAACCACACAGCCGAAGGCAACGAACTGGGCCCGACCCTGTGCATGCGCGGCATCGACAACGCCACCTACTACCGCCTGCTGCCCGACAACCGCCGCCACTACATCAACGACTCGGGCACCGGCAACACCCTCGACCTCAGCCACCCCTGCGTGCTGCAGATGGTCACCGACTCGCTGCGCTACTGGGCCACCGAGATGCGCGTCGACGGTTTCCGCTTCGACCTCGCCACCATCCTCGGTCGCCATGCCCACGGTTTCGACGAGCGCCACGGCTTCCTCGTCGCCTGCCGCCAGGACCCGGTGCTGAGCAAGCTCAAGCTGATCGCCGAGCCCTGGGACTGCGGCCCGGGCGGCTACCAGGTGGGCGGTTTCCCGCCCGGCTGGGTGGAGTGGAACGACCGCTTCCGCGACACCGTGCGGGCCTTCTGGCGCGGCGACAACGGTCAGGTCGCCGGGCTCGCCAGCCGCCTCACCGCCTCGGGCGACCTGTTCAACCAGCGCGGCCGCCGGCCCTACGCCTCGGTCAACTTCGTCACCGCCCACGACGGCTTCACCCTGCGCGATGTGGTCAGCTACGACCACAAGCACAACGAGGCCAACGACGAAGGCAACCGCGACGGCAGCGACAACAACTACTCCTGGAACCACGGCGTCGAAGGCCCCACCGACGACCCGGACATCCGCGAGCTGCGCCTGCGCCAGATGCGCAACATGCTGGCCACGCTGCTGCTCTCCCAGGGCACGCCGATGCTGGTGGCGGGCGACGAGTTCAGCCGCACCCAGCAGGGCAACAACAACGTCTACTGCCAGGACAACGAGCTGGGCTGGATCGACTGGGAACTCGACGACGAGGGCCGCAGCCTGCTGGACTTCACCCGGCGGCTGATCAGCCTGCGCCGCGCCTACCCGATCCTGCGTCGCGGCCGCTTCCTCGTGGGCGAGTACAACGAGGAACTCGGGGTCAAGGACGTCACCTGGCTGTCGCCCTGTGGCAACGAGATGACCGAGGAGCAATGGCAGGACGGCAACGCCCGCTGCCTGGGCATGCTCATGGATGGCCGCGCGCAACCCACCGGCATCCGCCGCAGTGGCGCCGACGCCACCCTCCTGCTGCTGCTCAACGCCCACCACGACGTGGTCAACTTCCGCCTGCCGGAAGTGGCCCAGGGCACCGCCTGGACGCTGCTGCTGGACACCAACCGTCCCGACGACCGTTCCCTGGAGCGCTTCGAGTTCGACGCCGAGTTCACCCTCACCAACCGCTCGCTGCTGCTCTTCGAGCTGCAACGGGAGAACGGCTGATGGGGAGCGCCCCGGCCTGCTCCGCCGACCGCCTGGAAGGCGACCTGGCGGAGTACCCGCGCCCGGGCGCCGACACTCCCGAGCTCGGCCGTCGCCTGGCCGCGCTGGTGGCGGCGGGCCTCGACCACCTGCCCCGGCCAGGCGGCGGTGCCACCCTGCAGCGCTGGCAGGCGCTGGCCCGGGTCGCCGCCCGTGACCTGGGCCTGTGCAAGCTCTACGAAGGCCACACCGACGCCCTGGCCATCCTCCACGAACTCGGCGCCGAGGCGCCGCCGCCCGGCAGCACCTGGGGCGTCTGGGCCGCCGAGCCCGCGCAGGCGCGGGTGCGCATCAACGCCCGCACCTCGCAGCAGGACGTGCGCCTGGACGGCACCAAGGCCTGGTGCTCCGGCGCCGCCGTGCTCAGCCACGCGCTGCTCACCGGCTGGAACGAAGCCGGCCACCAGCAGCTGGTGGCCGTGGCCCTGGACCAGCCCGGGGTGCGCATCGCCACGGGCGGCTGGAACGCGGTGGGCATGGCCGCCACGGGCAGCGTCGCGGTGCACTTCGAGCAGGCCCGCGCCCACTGCATCGGGCCGGCCGGCGGCTACCTGGAGCGCCCCGGCTTCTGGCACGGCGGCGCCGGCATCGCCGCCTGCTGGCTGGGTGCCGCCCAGGCCCTGGGCGAGGCGCTGAGGGCGCATTGCGCGGGCCATGACGAACCCCACGCCCTCGCCCACCTGGGCGCCCTGGACGCACAGCTCTACGCCGCCGCCTGCACCCTGCGCGACTGCGCCGCCTGGATCGACCGCCAACCGCGCGCCGACGCCCAGATCCCGGTGCGGCGCCTGCGGGCGATCTGCGAGGGCGCCGCCGAGGCCGCCATCCTGCATGTCGGCCACGCCCTGGGCGCGGCGCCCTACTGCCTCGACCCGAACCTGGCACGGCTGCTCGCCGACCTGCCGGTGTACCTGCGCCAGAGCCATGCCGAACGTGACCTCGCCGCCCTCGGCCGCCTCGCCGCCGCAGAACCACAAGGGAGCTGGATGCCATGAGAGCGCCCCTCATCCACGGCGACGGAACGCCGCTGCAGGCCTGGAACGCCTCGCAGCACCTGAGCCTGGTGCCGACCATTCGCTGCGAGCGCCTGGTGCCGCCGGAAGCCCGCGCGGTGATCGTCGCGCCGCACCCGGACGACGAGGTGCTCGGCTGTGGCGGCCTGCTGCAGCAGCTGTTCCAGCTGGGCCGCCAGGTGCTGCTGATCTCGGTCACCGACGGCAGCGCCAGCCACCCCGGCTCGCCCTACTGGACCGCACACCGCCTCGGCATCGTGCGCCCCCAGGAAAGCGCCGAGGCGCTGCACCGCCTGGGCATCCCGGTGGCCGAGCTGAAGTGGCTGCGCGGCGGCTTCCCCGACACCGGCGTCGGGCGCCACCTGGGCGAGCTCAAGCGCTTCCTCGCCACCTACCTGCAGCCCTCGGACGTGGTCTTCACCACCTGGCGCGAGGACGGCCACGCCGACCATGAGGCGGTGGGGCTGGCCACCCTCGAAGTCGGCAGCGAGATCGGCGCGCTGGTCCACGAGGTGCCCATCTGGGCCTGGCACTGGGCGAGCCCGGAAGACCCGCGCATCCCCTGGGAGCGTGCGCGCAAGGTCGAGCTCGACATCTGGACCCTGGCCCGCAAGCGCCACGCCGTGCAGGCCTTCGCCAGCCAGCTGTACGCCGACCCCGGTGGTGGCCAGCCGGTGCTCGGCAGCGCCAGCCTGGAACGCCTGCAGCAACCCTTCGAGCTGTTCTTCCTATGAGTGTGGCCGACACCTACTTCGACAGGCTCTATCAGGACAGCCGCGACCCCTGGGCCTTCCGCCGCCGCTGGTACGAAAAGCGCAAGCGCAGCCTGGTGCTGGCCGCCCTGCCCCGAGGCTTCTACGGCAAGGTGTTCGAGCCCGGCTGCAGCAACGGCGAGCTGAGCCTGCGCCTGGCCGAACGCTGCCACGACCTGCTGTGCTGCGACACCTCGGCGCGCGCCGTGGAACTGGCCGCCCAGCGCCTGGCCAACAAGCCCAACGTGCGCCTTTTGCAGGCGCGCCTGCCGCAGCAGTGGCCCAGGGGGCGCTTCGACCTGATCGTCCTCAGCGAGCTGTGCTACTACCTCGACGCTGGCGACCTCGACCGCCTGATCACGCATTGCCTGGCGTCGCTGAACCGCAGCGGCACCCTGCTGGCCTGCCATTGGCGGCCGGAGATCGACGGCTGCCCGCTGACCGGCGACGAAGTCCATGAGCGCCTGGCCCGGGGCCTGGGCATGCCGCGCCTGCTGCGCCATGAAGAGCCCGACCTGCTGCTGGAGGTCTGGTGCCACGACGCCACCTCGGTGGCCGAGCGCGAGGGGCTGCGGGAGCGCGGTGCATGATCGGCGTCGTCATCCCGGTGCACAACGAGGAACGGCTGCTGGGCGCCTGCATCGAATCGGTGCTGGCGGCGGCCGCCCACCCCGGCCTCGGCGGCGAACCGGTCCGCGTACTGGCCGTGCTGGATGCCTGCAGCGACGGCTCCGCCGCCATCGCCGAGGCCGCCGGCATCGCCACCCTGGCCATCGACGCGCGCAACGTCGGCCAGGCCCGAGCCGCCGGCGTGCACCTGCTGCTGGACGAGGGCGCGCGCTGGATCGCCTGCACCGACGCCGACAGCATCGCCGGCACCAACTGGCTGGTCGCACAGCTGGCCCTGGGGGCCGACGTGGTCTGCGGCACCGTGCGCATCGCCCAGTGGGACGCCATCCACCTCGACGCCCAGGCGCGCTACCACGCCCACTACCACCAGCACGACGACCACCGCCACGTGCACGGCGCCAACCTCGGCTTCAGCGCCGAGGCCTACCTGCGCGCCGGCGGCTTCCCGCCCCTGGCCGCCCACGAGGACGTGCACCTGGTGCGCGCCTTCGAACGCAGCGGCGCACGCATCTCCTGGAGCAGCAGCCCCGCCGTGCACACCAGCGCCCGCCTCGACGCCCGCGCCCCGGAGGGCTTCGCGGAATTCCTCCGGGGGTTGTTGTAGGAGCGAATTCATTGGCTCTGTCTGCGTTAAGTGTTGCTAGAGAATTGAGCCCAGCTGATTGCCGAGCTCTGGTGATGTTTCTGGTTTCGCCCCCCGGGCGAGTCTCTTTCTTCAGTCGCCAAGAAAGAAACCAAAGAGGCTTGCCCCATCATCCGGCCCCGGCTTCGCCGGGGTTCCCTCACTCCATCGTTGCTCTGGGGGCCGGCGCGATGGGCCATCCATGGCCCGGCGCGCCTCTCGCGGCATCCATGCCGCTCGTCCCCCGGCGCAACGACTGCGTTCGGCCTCCTGGAGGGGCGTTGGCGGCTGCTCCAACTTTCTTCGTCCAGCGCATCGCCACGTGGTGCGCACAGGCTTTCGTAGGATGGGTCGGGCGGCGTTCCGCGAGCGAAGCGAAACCCATGCGGTGGCGGTGGCACGAACCCTTGGGCGCCCGGAAAGGGCTGTGCTTGAGCACTTGCTTTAAAACCACAACAGCTAACGCAAACAGAGCCAATTCATTCGCGGTCGCGTCACAACCACACGCCGGGCCTAAGCCCGTACTGCGCCTCGTGCCCAACGGGCAGAAAACCTGAACCGCTCCCTTGCCGCCCAGTCGGAACTATCACAGGTGCCGCCAGGGCACCTGCCGTTTTCCATGCCCGGTGGCCGACCCACACCGGCCCGGGCCCGAACAGGAGCCACCCATGAAGGCAGTCGTATTCCATGACGTGGGCGACATCCGTCTCGACGACGTCCCCGAGCCGACCCTGCAGGCGCCCACGGACGCGATCATCCGCCTGACCGCCTCGGCCATCTGCGGCACCGACCTGCACTTCGTGCGCGGCACCGTCAGCGGCATGGTCAAGGGCACCATCCTCGGCCACGAGGGCGTGGGCATCGTCGAAGCCCTGGGCAACGACGTGCGCAACCTGCAGATCGGCGACCGCGTGGTGGTGCCTTCCACCATCGCCTGCGGCAACTGCTCTTACTGCCGGGCCGGCTACTACGCCCAGTGCGACGTGGCCAACCCCAACGGCAAGGAGGCCGGCACCGCGTTCTACGGCGGGCCCCGGGCCACGGGCCCCTTCCATGGGCTGCAGGCGGAGAAGGCCCGCATCCCCCACGCCAACATCGGCCTGATCAAGCTGCCCAGCGAGATCAGCGACGACCAGGCCATCCTGCTGTCCGACATCTTCCCCACCGGCTACTTCGGTGCCGAGATGGCCGAGATCACCCCCGGCGACACGGTGGCGGTGTTCGGCTGCGGCCCGGTGGGCCAGTTCGCCATCGCCAGCGCCAAGCTGATGGGCGCCGCCCGGGTGTTCGCCATCGACCACCTCGACGACCGCCTGCGCATGGCCCGCCAGCAAGGCGCCGAAGTGATCAACTTCGACCTGGAAGATCCGGTCGCTACCCTGCGCCGGCTCACCGACGGCATTGGCGTGGACCGCGCCATCGATGCCGTGGGCGTGGACGCCGAGCACGCCTGCCACGACCACCACGCCGCCGGGCGCATGCGCCGGGAGATGGCCGAACTAACCCCGCGCACCCACCCGGACGGCGACAACTGGCACCCCGGCGACGCCCCGAGCCAGGCCCTGCAATGGGCGGTCGAAGGCCTGGCCAAGGCCGGCACCCTGTCGATCATCGGCGTCTATCCGCGGCAGGCGCGCAGCTTCCCCATCGGCCTGGCGATGAACAAGAACCTGACCATCAACATGGGCAACTGCCACCACCGCAAGTACATCCCCAGGCTCATCGAGCTGACCCTGAACAAGCGCGTCGACCCGGCCAAGATCCTCACCCAGGTCAAGCCGATGAGCGATGCCATCGAAGCGTTCAAGGCCTTCGACCGCCGCGAGAGCGGCTGGATCAAGGTCGAGTTGCACCCCCAGCGGATGCAGCCGGCGGGCGATCGCGGCGAAGAGGTGGTCGCCGACGAGGCGCAGCTGGAGCGGACGCTGGCGGCCGCCAACCCGGCTCCGGGACGCTAGCGGAGGCGAGGATGGCTGAGATCCGTATCGGTATTTCCGGCTGGCGCTACGCCCCCTGGCGGGGTGATTTCTACCCCAGGGGCCTGGTGCAGAAGAAGGAGCTGCGCTTCGCCTCGCGGGCGGTCAACAGCATCGAGATCAACGGCTCCTTCTACGCCCTGCAGACCCCCGAGCGCTATGCCGGCTGGGCAGCGGATACCCCCGAGGACTTCGTCTTCAGCGTCAAGGCGCCGCGCTACATCACCCACGTGAAGCGCCTGCGCGAGGTGGAGCAGCCCCTGGCCAACTTCATGGCCTCGGGGCTGTTCCGCCTGGGCGAGAAGCTCGGGCCGGTGCTCTGGCAGTTCCCGCCCAGCTTCAAGTTCGACCCCGCGCTGTTCGCCGACTTTCTCCAGGCCCTGCCCCACGACAGCGACGCCGCCCGCAGCCTGGCCCGCCACAGCGACGCGCGCCTGCACGTGGAAGGCTACCTGGACATCCCCAAGGGCTTGCGCCTGCGCCACGCGGTGGAGATCCGCAATGACAGCTTCCTCGACGAGGCCTTCGTCGCCCTGCTGCGCCGGCACAAGGTGGCCCTGGTGGTCGCCGACACGGCGAAGAAGTGGCCTTACGCCGAAGACCTCACCAGCGACTTCGTCTACATGCGCCTGCACGGCGACAAGCAGCTCTATGCCAGCGGCTACTCGCCCGCTGCGCTGAAGGCCTGGAAGAAGCGGATCGAAGCCTGGAGCCGGGGTGGCCAGCCCGACGACGCCCGGCTGATCAGCGCCGAACCACCCGCCAAGCGCGCCAGCCGCGATGTGTACTGCTACTTCGACAACGACATCAAGGTGCGCGCGCCCTACGACGCCCGCCACCTGCTGGAGACACTCCAGCTGGCCACGCACCTGCAGACCGAACCCGGCCAGCCCCTGGAAGGAGCCGACCTGTGAATACCGTCACCAGTGCCCCCTTGCCCGCCACCGACCTGCTGCCGGCCGTGCACCAGCTGCGCATCATCACGGTGAACACCCACAAGGGCTTCACGCCCCTGAACCGCCGCTTCATCCTCCCGGAACTGCGCGATGCCGTGCGCACCCTCGGTGCCGACCTGGTGTTCCTGCAGGAGGTGCTCGGCACCCACCAGTCCCATGCCAGGCGCTTCAGGAACTGGCCGCCGACGCCCCAGTACGAATTCCTCGCCGACAGCATGTGGCCCGACTTCGCCTACGGCCGCAACGCGGTCTACCCGGAGGGCGACCACGGCAATGCGCTGCTGTCGAAATTCCCCATCCTGCGCTACGAGAACCTCGACGCGTCCATCGCCGGCGTTGAGGAACGCGGCCTGCTGCACTCGGTGCTGGACGTGCCCGGCCACCGCGAGGTGCATGCCATCTGCGTGCACCTGGGGTTGCGCGAGGCCCATCGCCGCCAGCAGCTGGAACTGCTCTGCCGCCTGCTCGACAGCCTGCCGCCGCTGGCGCCGGTGATCGTCGCCGGCGACTTCAACGACTGGCGCGTGCGTGCCGACGACATCCTCGCCGGCCGCGGCCTGGTCGAGGCCTTCGTCAACGCCTATGGCGCCCCGGCGCGCAGCTTCCCGGCACGCTGGCCGCTGCTGCGCCTGGACCGCGTCTACGTGCGCAACGCCACCAGCCATTCACCCCAGGTGCTGCTGCGCCGGCCCTGGTCCCACCTGTCCGACCACGCCCCTTTGCTTGTGGAGGTGCACCTGTGAAATTCGACTGGCGTGAAGGCAACCACGTCGAGTTGCTGATCAATGGCGAGGCCTTCTTCCCGGCGGTGTTCGAGGCCATCGACAAGGCCCGCCACGAAGTGCTGTTGGAGACCTTCATCGTCTTCGAGGACAAGGTCGGCCTGCGCCTCAAGGAGACCCTGATCGCCGCCGCCCGGCGCGGCGTGCGCGTGGAGCTGACGGTGGACGGCTACGGCACCGCCGACCTGGGCAGCCGCTACATCCGCGAGATGACCGAGGCCGGCGTCAACCTGCACATGTTCGACCCGCGTCCCCGGGTGCTGGGCATGCGCACCAACCTGTTCCGCCGCCTGCACCGCAAGCTGGTGGTGGTGGACGGCGAGCTGGGCTTCATCGGCGGCATCAACTTCTGTGCCGATCACCTCGCCGACTTCGGCCCCATGGCCAAGCAGGACTACGCGGTGGCGGTGCGCGGGCCCATCGTCTGCGACCTGCACCGTACCTGCAGCCAGTTGCTGGCCCACAGCGCCAGCGAGGTGCACAGCCTGCTGCCGGAATCGCCGGAAAACCGCGAGGCCGGGCATGCCCGCATGCTGCTGTCGATCCGCGACAACGAGCGCCATCGCAACGACATCGAGGAGCAGTACCTGCGTGCGCTGCGCTCGGCCCGGCAGCGGCTGGTGGTGGCCAATGCCTACTTCTTCCCCGGCTACCGCCTGCTGCGCGAGCTGCGCAACGCCGCACGGCGCGGCGTACAGGTGACCCTGATCCTCCAGGGCCAGCCGGACATGCCGCTGGTGCGCCTGTGCTCGCGGCTGCTCTACAACTACCTGCTGCGCGACGGCGTGGTGATCCACGAATACTGCCAGCGGCCGCTGCACGGCAAGGTGGCGCTGGTGGACGACGAGTGGTCCACGGTGGGGTCGAGCAACCTCGATCCGCTGAGCCTGTCGCTGAACCTGGAGGCCAACCTGGTGATCCGCGACCCGGCCTTCAACCAGCAGTTGCACGACCACCTGCAGCAGCTCGCCGACGCCAAGTGCAAGCGCGTGACGCTGCAGCGCATCACCCGGGGCCACTGGTGGCGGGCGCCGCTGATCTTCCTCAGCTTCCACTTCCTGCGGCACTTCCCGGCCATCGCCGGCTGGTTCCCCGCCCACTCGCCGCGCATCAAGTCGCTGCAGCCGCTGGAGGATGCCGGCGTCGAGCCGGTCTACGAGCAGCAGGAGAAAAGCTCATGAGCGCGCGCAAGGCCACCTGGAAGACCTGGGCCAAGCGCGGCCTGACGGCGTTCTTCTTCTGCCTGGTGCCGGTGCTGCTGTTCATGCTGGTGAAGAACCTCGACTGGCAGGAAGTGCGCCAGGCCATCGCCAACTACAAGGCCACCACCCTGGCACTGGCCGGGCTGGCCTGCGCGGCGAGCTACGCCACCTACTGCTGCTTCGACCTGGTGGGCCGCCACTACACCGCGCACAAGCTGCCGGCCTGGCAGACCGTCCCGGTCACCTTCGTCTGCTACGCCTTCAACCTCAATCTCAGCTCCTGGGTGGGCGGCATCGCCCTGCGCTACCGCCTCTACTCGCGGCTGGGGCTGGACGTGCCGACCATCACCAAGGTGCTCAGCCTGAGCCTGATCACCAACTGGCTGGGCTACATGCTGCTGGCCGGCTGCGTGTTCTCCCTGCGCCTGGTGGACCTGCCCGAGGGCTGGAAGATCGGCGAGACCGGCCTGCAACTGATCGGCTTCGCCCTGGTGGCCGCCGCCCTCGCCTACCTCGCCGCCTGCCGCTTCTCCAAGCGCCGCAACTGGCGGTTCCGCGACCAGGAGCTGACCCTGCCGAGCCTGCGCATGGCGCTGATCCAGGTCGGGTTGGGGATGCTCAACTGGTCGCTGATGGCGGCGCTGATCTGGATCCTGCTGCCCAAGGAAGCCTTCTACCCCTCCATCCTCGGCATCCTCCTGATCAGCAGCATCGCCGGGGTCATCACCCACATCCCCGCCGGGCTCGGCGTGCTGGAGGCGGTGTTCATCGCCCTGATGCAGCACCAGATGTCCAAGGGCACCCTCCTCGCCGCGCTGATCGGCTACCGCGCCATCTACTTCCTCCTGCCCCTGGCCATCGCCTGCGTGGTCTATCTCGTGCTCGAACGCCGCGCCAAGCAGATCCGCCAGCGCGATTGGACCCACACGAGCAAGCCGGGTACGCCGGAGCCCGGCAATTGATGGGTTTCGTACCTCTACCCATCCTACGGGCATGGTGCTTCGTAGGATGGGAAGAGCGAAGCGAAACCCATGCTGATCGGGGCGAGCGCCGCGCCAGGCAGATCCGCGCACACGAACAAGCCGGATACGCCAGAGCCCGGCGATTGATGGGTTTCGTACCTCTACCCATCCTGCGGGCATGGTGCTTCGTAGGATGGGTAGAGCGAAGCGAAACCCATGCTGATCGGGGCGAACACCGCGCCAGGCAGATCCGCAGGCGGGTTGGGCGCACACGAGCAAGCCGGATGTTCCGGAGCCGGGGAATTGATGGGTTTCGTGCCTCTACCCATCCCACGTGGGCACCGTGCCAGCGGGGCGAATAACGCTTCGTAGGATGGGTAGAGCGAAGCGAAACCCATGCTGCCGGTCGCCCCCGCTAGAACCAATCCCGGCGCTCATCGAAGGCGGCGTGCACCAGGGCGACGAGGCGGCGGACCTCTTCGCGCTCTTCCTCCCCGGCGCGCACGGCGAGCCAGGCCTGCATGTCCATGCGCGGCTCGAACAGCGCCGGCAGGGCCATGAGGTTCTTGTCCAGCTGGCCGACGTAGTGGGGCAGCAGGCCGATGCAGGCGCTCCACTGGATCATCTGCCGGAGCATTTCGTAGGAGTTGACCCGGGTGACCCCGGCGCGGCGCTCGGCGATGGCGAGGTTCCAGGGGCGCAGCGCCTCGATGCCGGCGTAGCCCTGCAGGTCGACCAGCATGTAGTCCGCAAGCTCCACCAGGCTGCGCGGGCGGCTGGTTTCGCGGGAGTAGCGCTTGGCGACGTGGGGCAGGTATTCCAGCTGGGCCAGGCACTCCCGATGGGCACTGGCGAAGCCCGGCCAGGGCGCGTCATCGTCGGGCGGGGCCAGCCAGACGCGCAGGTCGGTGTCCGCTGCCGGGGCTTCGCCCTCGTCCAGACGCGCCAGCTCCAGGCGCACGTTGGCGTGCTGGCGGAGGAAGGCCAGCAGGTCGCGGCCGAGGATGTCGTGCAGCAGCGGTTCGGCGACGGCGATGCGCACCAGCGGCTGGTCTTCGTTCTGTGCCAGGCCCGGCGACAGCACCGCCAGGCGTGCCACCAGCTGGGTGCGCAGGCGCCGGCCCTCGGGGCTGAGCACCAGGGCGTTGCCCTGGTGCTGGAACAGCGGGTGCCCGGCCCAGGCCGCCAGCAGCCCGAGCTTCTTGCGCAGCAGCGTCGGCTTGATGCTCAGGCTGCGCGCCGCCTGCATGAAACAGCCGCACCGGGCGGCCACCACGAAGTAGTGCGCCGCTTCTACATCCAGGCCGAAGAAGCCGTCCTCCGGTGCATGCCCGCTGGTGCCGGCCGCGTCATGGGCCGACGCCCGTTCGTTCTCCTGAAATGCCATGAACCCTCCTCCGTAAGGTTGCCTCGCGCCGGGCCTCCCGCCCGGCACCATCTCAGTGGGCCCGCTCCAGCGCCTGGTTGAGGCTCGCACCGTCGATGCTCAGGGTCGCCGAGCTGACCATGCCGTCCAGGTAGGCCCGTGCCACCTGTTCCTGGCGTTGCGCGCGCAGGGCCTGGCGCAGGCGGTCGCGCACCTCGTCGAGGCTGGCGACGCGGCCGGGCTGCTGCTCGGTGAGCTTGAGGATGTGGTAGCCGTCCTCGCTGCGCAGCGGCTCGGAGACGCTGCCCACGCGCTGGCGGGCGAGTACCTGGCGCATCGCCGGGACGAACTGCACAAGCGGCTGCAGGCCGGTGTCGCCACCCTGCTCCGCCGTGCGGGCATCCTGGGAATACTGCCGCGCCAGGGCGGCGAAATCGGCGTTGGCAGCCGTCGCCCGGCGGGCCAGCTCGATGGCCTGCTTGCGCACCTGCTCCTCCGCCGCACCGGGGCCGACGGCGAGGAATATCTGGCTGACGCGGTACAGCGCCGGGGTCACCCAGTTGTCCTTGCCGGCCTCGTAGGCGGCCTGCAGCTCGGCGTCGCCGGGGTAGTCGGCAGGCACCTGGCTGACCGACTCCAGGTAGGTGCGCAGGAGGATCTGCTCGGTGGCGGCGCGGGTCATGCGCTGGATTTCCGGACGCTCCTCCCAGCCCTGGGCCTGGGCCTGTTGCAGCAGGGCCTTTTCCGCCAGGCGCCCGCGTATCCAGCCTTCCAGGGCGCCCCGGTCGGCGCGCAGCTGTTCGCGGCTGGCCGCCGGCAGGCCGTCCAGCACCGCCTGCAGCTCACCCTCGCCCAGCTCCAGTTCACCCAGGCGCGCCACTGCGCGCCCGGCGGGGGCGGCCTGGCTGGCCACCCTCGCCTGCTGCACTTCGGGCGCGGCCTGCACCGCCGCTTCAGGCGCACTGCCCGGGCGCAAGCCGAGCGCCAGGCCCACCGCCAGCGCCACGGCGGCCAGTGCACCGATGCCGACCATCCGGCCCTTGGCGTTCATCGCGCTCACGCCTCGCTGTCGGCGGTTTCGGCCGGCGCCGGGGTGGCCGCGGCCTGCTCGCGGGCCATCACCTGGCTGTAGTCGCGCAGGTAGGCGATGAACTCCTGCAGCAGGCGGTCCCACAGTTCCATCTGGCCCTGCAGGTGCTGCGGGCTGACGCCGGCGGCGACGATGGCGTCCATCTCCAGCACGAGGAATTCACCCTGGCGCGACAGGCGGGCGAAACGGCGGCTGGCGTTCCACACCTCGGCGAGGCCCGCCGGCAGCTCGCCCTGGATGCGCAGGGCGCAGCTGAAGCAGTAGTCGAGGTAGGCGCCTGGGTCAGTGGCCGGGTTGCCGAAGCGCACGGCGAAGCCGATGCCCTGGCTGGCGCTGAGCAGTTGCACCACGCCGCCCTGCTCGCTGCGGTTGACGCGGTAGCCGGCGGCCTGCAGGCGCTCGGTGAGCTGGTCGGGGCTGATGCTGTGGATCATGTCGATTGCGGTCATTGCGCGGTTCCTTGTCTGCGGTTCGGTGCCGGCCACGCCGGCGCCCGTGGGTCACTGGCTGGCGGCGGGTGCCATGGCGGCGTCGAAGTGGGTCTTGTAGAGGGCGTCGCCGTAGGTCTGTGCCAGCTCTTCGAACTTCACCCGGGCGCTGCCGGCGAAGGGCTGGCGGATCTTCATCACGTCACTGACGTCGATCTTTTCGTAGGCCTCGAGGATGTCCTTGGCCACCTGGTACATCTGCTGGTTCTTGGCGGTGCACTGCTGCACCTGCTCGTCACGCGTGGCGAGGTCGGTGGCCAGCTGGGCGCGGGCCGACTCGATGCCACGGGCGCGGCCCAGCAGTTCGTCGTAGGCCTGCTTGAACTTGCCCACCTGCTCGGTGCTGGCCGCGACCTGGGCCTGGGCGGCGCTGCGCAGGCTGTCCTGCTGGCCGGCAAGCTGCTCGGCCTGGCCCTTCGCCTTGGCCAGCTCGGCGGTGAGCTGCTTGATCTGCGCCTGGGCCGCCGCCAGCTGGCCTTCTGCGGCGGTGCGCGCGGCGGCGGCCTGGGCCTGCTCGCTCTGCAACGCCTGCAACTGCTGGGTGGTGGTGCGCAGCTGGGCGCGCAGGCGCTCCTCCATGCCTTCGGCCGAGGCCGCGTTGGCGATGCAGGCGCCCAGCAGCAGGGCCAGGCCCAGCTTCAGCGGTGTGTGCGATCGGGTGTTCATGCTCTCGCTCCTTGGCCACACACGCGTCAGAAGCGCGTGTTGACCTCCAGTTGCAGGACATCGATGTCGAACGGCGCGCCGTAGACCTCCTCCGCGCTCAGCCAGCGGACGCTGCCGACGACGTTCTTGTCGAAGCCGTAGTTGGCACCGAGGAACCAGCCCTTGGCGTTGGTGCCGCCGAGGTGGAAGGACGAGTCGTTGAAGCCGTCCGGCAGGGCGTCGGGCTCGATGCGCTTGTAGCCGGCGTAGAGGTTCCAGTCGCCGTGCTTCTTCAGCTCCAGGGCGCTGCCCAGGGTGAACTGCAGCATCCAGGCGGTATCGCCGCTCTCGATGTTGCCGCTGGCGTCGACGTTGTTGGCCAGCTGGCCGGCCGAGCGCTTGCGGATCTCGCCCTCGTCGTAGCCCAGGTTGCGCACGTAGTGGGCCTGGCTGCGCAGCTTGAAGTCGTCGAACAGCGCGGTGTCCCAGGCGAGGTTGAGGTCAACCAGGTTGAACTCGGAGGCCAGGCCGAAGTATTGCGGCTGCGGCGTGGTGGTGGGGTTGGCCGGGTCGATGACGATGTTGCGCAGCTGCATCAGGGTGTTGCCCTTCTGCATGAAGGCGGGGCGCGATTCGTCGGTGTCGCAGGCCGGCTGGCCGGAGTACAGGGAGCAGGGATTGGAGCGCCGCCCCTCGATGTCGTCGAAGCGGTAGTAGGCCAGTGCGCCCTTGACACTGTTGTCCGTATCCAGTTGCCAGCGGGCGCCGAGCTGGGCGCCGTAGAGCCAGTTGTTCTTGCTGCTTTCCTTGTCGAAGCCATTGCTGCTGGCGGTGTCGGAGCTGTACTCCACCGGGAAGGCGCCGAGGGTGCCGAACAGCCCCATGTCGCGGTCCAGCGGCTGGTCGAACACCGCCGCCAGGCCGTCGAAGTTCAAGTCGCCCGAGTACAGCAGGTCGGTGGTGTAGAACGGGTTGGGCATGCGCCCGCCGGTGAGGGTCAGGCGCTCGTCGGCCTTGTAGGCGAGGTAGCCCTGGTCGAGCCACAGGTCCTTCTTGCCGAAGCCGCCGCCCAGGGTCTGGGTGGTGGACACCGGGCCGCTGTCGGAGCCGGTGCCGATGCGCATGACCGCCGTCCAGCTCGGCGAGAGCACGGCGCGCATGCCCAGGCGGGCGCGCAGGCGCAGCAGGTTCTCGCGGTCCTCGCGGGTGTTGAGCAGCGGCGGCAGCTGCCGGTTGGTGTTGGTGTTGATGTCGTAGGGGCCGCGGTCGTTGATCCGCGCGAAGTCGACGATGCGGTCGCTGTTGGTGTCGGAGTAGTAGCGCGACTCGCTGCGCAGGCGCACGTCGCCCTCCAGGCTGATGCGCGACACCCAGTCGGGGAAGGTGTTGGGCGCGGCCCAGTTCTCCTGCCTGGCCTGGGCCATGACCTCGGCCTTGACCTGGTCGCGGATCTGGTCGCGGACGATGGCCGGCACGTACTGCACGCGCACCTCGCCCGGCACCCCGGCTGGGGCCGCCGGGGCTGCGGCGGCGGCCTGGCGGGCCTGCACGGCTTCGGCCTCGGCCTGCTGGATCAGCGCCTGGGCCTGGTCCTGCTTGAGCACGCCCTGCTGCACCAGCAGGCGGATCAGGTTGATGGTGGCGTTTTCCGAAGGCGCCGGCGGTTGCGCCAGCACCGGGCCGGCCAGGCCGGCGACCACGGCGCCTATCCCCAGCGCCAGTCGGCTCATTCTGCAGATCATGGTTCTACTCCTTGGCTGTTCTTGGTGGCGCGGCCTAGCTGGGCCGGCGTCCTTGCAACGAGATTCGGACCGGCATCGACATCGAGGCCGGCGGGCGTTCCAGGGCGGGCGAGGCACGCAGCGCGGCCAGCACCTTGGCGTCGAGTTCGGGGTCGCCGGTGGACCGGGTCAGCTCCACGCGGGTGACCTGGCCGCCCTGGTCGATCCACACGTCCAGGTGCACGCGGAAGGCCAGCGAGCGCAGCTCGGGGCTGTCGCGCATCAGGCGCTGGAAGGCGTAGGCGAGGAACTGGCTGTAGGTGCCGTTGCCCAGGCGCCCGCCGCCGCTGCCGGCCATGCCGCCGCCCTTGCCGGCGCCGATGTTGAAGGCGTCGGAACCGGCCTGGGCGTCGCCGTCCATCTGCATGGGGTTGGCCAGGTCGTCGGCGGGCGTCGGCGGTGCCTCTTCCTCCGGCTTGACCTCCTCGGGCTCTGGGGTGGGCTCCGGCTCGACGATCTTTTCCTCCACCGGGGTTTCCGGCTCCGGCGGCTTCTCCTGCACCGGCGGTGGGGGCGGCGGCGGTGGCAGCGGGATGATCGCGGGGATCTTCGGCGCCTCGCGGCGCACGCCGCTCATGTCGTTGGCCCACTGCCAGAGCAGCCAGGCGAGGCCGGCGGCGACCAGCGCCCCCACGCCCCAGGCCAGCGGCCGGCGCCATGTCGGCTCGGCGCTGCGGACTTCGGCGAGCCCGCCATCGGGGCCCTTGCTGGGAAAGGTGGTCATGGTCAGCCCTGGTTCGGTTTGCCGGTGACCAGCCCGACCTGGGACAGCTCCAGGCGCCGCAGCAGGTCGAGCACTTCGATGACCTTCTGGTACTGCACCGTGGCGTCGCCGCGCACGATCACCGGGAAGTCGGGGTTCAGCGCCTTCTCGGTGCGCAGGCGGTCCTCCAGCTCCGGCAGGGTCACCGGGTAGGCGTCGAGGAACACCTGGCCGCCGTCGTTGACCGAGATGGCCTTGGTCTTCGGCTGCGCCAGGGAGATGGCGGCGCTGGCCTTGGGCAGGTTGATCTGGATGCCCGAGACCTGGGCGGTGGCGGTGAGGATGAACATCACCAGCACCACCATGAGCACGTCCACCAGGGGCGTGATGTTGATGCTGTCGACGGCGGCGTCCTCGTCGTCGTCATGGCTGCTGCTCAGGTTGGCCATGGCAGCGTCCTCAGGCGGTCAGCGGCGCGCTGCCGGCGTGGAGGCCCCGCCGGTGCGCCGTTTCGCTGAACTGGGATTCGCCGTGCACTTCGGCCAGGCGGGTGACGAATTCGTCGACGAACACCCGCATGTCGGCGCTGACCTCGCGGTTGCGGGTGGTCAGGCGGTTGTAGCCGAACAGCGCGGGGATGGCGACGAACAGGCCCATGGCGGTGGCCAGCAACGCGGCGGCCATGCCGGGGGCGATGGCGTTGATGTTCACATCGCCCGCCATGGCGGTGCCGAGGAACACCACCATGATGCCCAGCACGGTGCCCAGCAGGCCGATGTAGGGGCCGCCGGCGATGGCGTTGGACAGGGTGGAGAGGCGCGAGGACAGCTGCTGGTTCTCGCGGGTGCGCACGCCGTCCATGGAGGCGCGGATGGCTTCGATGGTGGCGGCGGAGATGGACGAGGTGTCGGCGCCCTGGTCGCGGCGGGTGCGGATTTCCTTCACCGCCACCTGGTACAGGTGCCAGAGCGAGGAATGCACCAGCGACTCGTTGAGGGCGCGGTCGTCGGCGAGCAGCTCCAGGCGGGTGCCGACGCGGGCGAACTGCTCGCGGAACAGCTGGTTGGCGCGTATCACGCGGGCCACGCTGCGGCTCTTGCGGATCATGATCACCCAGGACTGGATCATCATCAGCACCAGCACGGCGATGATCACCCAGGCGTCCACCGGCACCGCCTTGAGCAGGAAGCCGAGGCTGCCGAAGCCGAAGCCGGACTGTTCTTCATCCACGCCGTAGACCACCAGGCGCGACTCGGCGCCCTGGGCCGTGGCGTCGGCGAGGATCAGCGCCGCCGGGCGAGCGACCTTGGACAGGCGCAGTTCGTCGATGGCGCCGGCGAAGGCCCCGAAGGCGGCCGGGGCCGCGGTCTCGGCGGTGGCGCCTTCGACGGGTGCAGCCGGCGCGGCCTGGGTGTTCGGCAGGTCGGCGCCGATGGCGATCACCGAGGCGAAGGCCGGCAGCGAAAGCGCCAGGCTGCCGGACTCGCGGCCATTGACGTACAGGCGCAGGGCGCTGCCATCGGCGCTCAGGGCCAGGTGCTGCCACTGCCCGGCGGCCAGGGCCTGGGTGGCCTGGACGCGCTGGCCGTTGACCTCGACGAAGGGCAAGCCCTGGGCCAGGCCCAGCAACAGCGTGTTGCCGCCGTCGCGGCGGGCCAGCAGCAGCTGGTCGCCAGCGGCCTGGTCGGCGCGCACCCAGGCACTGAAGGTGAAGGCGCCACCGGCCGGCAGGGCCAGGGACGGGCTGGCCGGCAGCATCAGCGGCTGGCCGTTGAGCTGGGCGGCGCGGCCGATCACCCCGTCGATGCTGCTGGCGGGCGGCGTCTGCCCGTGGTTGCCGTAGGCGGTGGTGTCACGCGGGGGGGCGCCGACGGCACCGTCGAAGTGGTAGACCAGGCTGTAGTCCGGGTCGAAGGTCAGCTGGCCATTGCCGGTGGCCGGGGCCTTGGCGTTGCCGTAGTACATCCAGATGTCCTGGCGCTGGCCGCCTTCGACCTGGGGCACGTCGACCCAGATCAGCGCCATGCCCATCAGCGGGTCGAAGCTTTCCACCTGGTGGTTGAGCACGGTCTTGTCGTCGGCGGCGACGAAGCGGATGTCCGAGCCGTTCTCGTTGACCCCGTCGAAGCTGAAGTTGCCGGTGTGCAGGCGCACCAGCAGCGGCGTGCGCCCGGCGGCCTGGTCGATGGCCGCGCCCTGGGGCGTGGTGTCGACGGAGATCTGCTTGCGGTAGAGCCAGTCGTCCTGCCACCAGGCACTGGCGATCGCCGGGTACATGAGCCCCAGGCTGATGAGCGCGGTGAAGATCAAGCGTTGCATGTGTGTCACTCCGGAGTCGGTGCCTGTGGGGTCAGAAGTTCGCCTGCACGCTGAAATGCACGCGCGGGTCTCGTTTTTCGGTGTTGGGGCCGTCCTTCAGCGGGTAGCCCCAGTCGAGGCTGCCGGACAGCCATTCGCGCAGCGTGGCGCGGGTGCCCAGGCCGACGCTGGCGAGGCTGTAGCTGTCGTCCTGGTCGGGCAGCGGGTCCTGCAGGGAGAGCTGCGCGCCCTCGGCGAAGGCGTAGAAGCGCCAGTCCTCGACGTAGCCGGCCAGGCCCTTGCCGAGGAAGGCGGCCAGCGAGGGCGTGCGCAGCTCCTGGGAGAGCAGCCAGCCGTCATCGCCGGTGCGTTCGGCGGCCAGGTAGCCGCGCACGCTGGTGGCGCCGCCGGCGGAGAACTGCTCGTTGGAAACCAGCGGCCCGGAGGCCAACTGGAAGCCCAGCTTGGTCGCCGACTGCCAGTCGCCGCCGAAACCGAAGGTGTAGGTGGCGTCGCCCTTGAACACGGCGAAGCTGGGGTTGGCGCGGTAGCGCTTGTAGTCGAATTCCTCGGCGTCGCTGCCGTAGCCGAGGAACTCGCGGGTGCCGGCCACCAGCGCCAGGCCGAGGCCCAGCTGCGAGGCCTCGGTGTAGCGGTAGCCGTTGTAGCCCAGGGTGATGGGGGCGTACTTGAGCGGCACCTTGTCCTCGGCGCCGCCGAATTGCAGCGACTCCTCGAAATCCTTGAAGTCCACGCCCACCGACAGCGAGTGGGCCCAGGGCCCTTGCGGCGGCAGGCCGTAGATCAGCGAGACGCCATAGGAGTGGCCCTTGCCCAGCACGTTGCTGCCGCCGATGGTGGCCACATCGCTGTCGGATTGGTAGCCGGAGAACTGCAGCGTCCAGCGTTCGTCCAGGGGCGCGGCGTAGGAGCCGGACCATACCTCGGCGTTGTCGCGGTCCTCGGGGGCGGTGAAGTAGGTCAGCGAGGCGCTGTGGCCACGCTGGAAGAGGTTGTTGTAGCCGAGGCTGACCACCGAGCGCAGCTTCTCGGTGTCGGCGCTGTAGTCGTTGTTCAGGCCGACGCTGGCCTGCCAGGGGTTCTTGTCCTCCACCTGCAGGTCCACGTCCATGGTCCCCGGGCGCTGGCCCTCGCGTACCAGCGGCACCACCTGGCGGCCGGGGTTGCGGTTGATCGCCGCCAGCTCGCCCTGGACCTTGGCGAAGTCGGGCACCTTGCCCTCCTCAAGTGCCGGCACGTCATCGAGTATGGCCACCGGCGAGTAGTGCCTGGCGCCGACCACGCGCACGCGGCCGACCTTGGTCTCGCTGACCTGCAGGTAGACCACGCCGCCTTCCACCTGCTGTTCCGGCAGCTCGACGAACACCGATTGGTAGCCCTTGCCCTGGTAGCGCTGCTGCAGGGCGTCGCGGGCGCCCTCGATGTCGGCGAGGCTGCGCTGCGGGCCGAGGAAGGGATAGACCGCCTCCTCGATGTCGCGGGCCTCCAGCACCGTGTTGCCGCGCACCACGTACTCGTTGACGTCGACCCGCCGCGCCGGGGCGTCGGCGCTGGCCGCTGGCTGCGCCCCCTCCTCCGCGAACGCCGGCGCGGCGTGGATCGCCAGGGCCAGGCAGGCCGGCGCGAACGGCAGGCTCAGGGCCGCGGCGACGCCTCGTTGGTTGAATGACAGATGACCCACACAGCCCCCTCGTGAAATGGCGCCCGGCATGCCCCGGGCCGCCTTCCGTGCAGGCGTGGCCGCGCCCGAACGCGCGTGCCGCACCGCATCAGTGAACGTTTCGTTGTTGATTCGCCGGCCGCCTTCAGCGTTGCCGTGCGCCGGCCGCGTGCCGGGCCAGCCAGGTGTGCAGCTGGGCGAAGTTCAGCGAGAACTCCGGCATCTGCATCAGGCCGCCGGAGAACACCTCGCCGATCACCCGCTCGATCAGGCGCACCGCCTGCGGGTTGTCCAGCACCTGCCCCAGGTCCCGGACGAAGACCGAGAAGCCCCAGACCCGCTGGTTCAGCTCAAGGCCGACGAACCAGCGGAACAGCAGGTTGTAGTTGAGCTGCTCGTAGAGCTGCTTCTCGCTGGGCAGCGAATAGAGCAGTTGCAGCAGCAGCGCATGCAGCAGGGCCGGCAGCGGCACCTGCAGTTGCTGCGCCCGGGCCCAGCCCTGCAGCTCGGCCAGGGCCTGGCCCACCACCTCGTCGATCTGCGGCCGCAACAGGACCAGCGAATGGCCGGGCGGGATGTAGCTGGACACTTCCTTGAGCGCGCTCTGCCAGTCGTCCTGGGACACGATCCAGACCCAGGGCGCGCCGTAGCGGTAGACCGAGACCGGTTTCTTGCGCGCCGCCTCGACGATCTTCGACAGACGCTGGTCGAGCTCCTGCATGCCCACTTTCGAGTAACCGTCCATATTCCCCATCGCCCCTGTTCCACTGGCCTCGGCACGCCCGCAAACCGCGGGCGAAAGTCGTCGCCATCCCTGGCGACACGTTCCCTTTCGGCGATATCCCTCGCCGTTGATGCTCCGTACATCACCTTGACCGGGGCCGGATGGCACCACCGAACTTTTGTCATCGAATCTTCATGAACGGAGGACGAAAGACCGTTTCTGGCGGCTGGAAAAGCGTCTGGAATGGGCATTACAGGGCAGCCACGCCCACCTCCGCCCGGTGGATGCAAAGAGCGGCATCCACCCTACGCACGGCCCTCCCCCGCGCCTCGCTCGGTGTTCGTAGGATGGGTAGAGCGCAGCGAAACCCATGCAGCGGATTTGGCAGCCCCTCCAGGATCGCCAAGGGGCAGTCCGGGGCACCCGGACCCTCTGACATTTCTGCAGAAACGGCTCGCCCGAAATGAAGAAGCCCGGCTGATGCCGGGCCTCTTCATGGGCACGTAAAGGGCTTAGCGACGAACGCCCAGGCGATCACGCCGCACCGCCTCGCGGGCGGCACGGAACAAGTCGCTGGCATCGGACAACAGCAAGTAGGCCGCGTCGGCCACATTGGCCAGATCACGCCCATCGACACAGGAGCCCTCCATGCACGAGAGACTGGCGAGCAAATCTCGCGCAGCAACCAAGCGGTACTCGGCTGTCTCCTGGAGTTCCATGTAGGACCGGCTGCCATCGAGCAAGAGGACAGAAGAACCGGAAGGGTTGGCGGAGAGCGGGCGCAGGTCAGCCATGATGAACACCTCCACCACTGCAACGATGGCTGGGTGCGAATACAGAAGAAATGAAGCTATCGAGAGCGGCGCGAGTCATGACGTGAGGCTCCTGGTGTAAGAAGAAGGCGCCCGCAATCGGATAGGCGGCGCCTGTGCACCTAGAGAGTTCGACCGGCCAAGATCGGCTACGGGATTGACCGCAACGGGCGGACTATATGAGGCAGTGAGAAAGCCTGCAAGGGCAGTTTCCAAGTGACCACCACTAACACCTGCCAAGTGCGGACCCTTGAGGAAATTTCGGAGAAGTCACGACCGCCCCTACCTCTATTCACCCCTCAGCGTTGGGATGGGATTGGTGGTGAAGCGATATGCCCTCGACCCTTCAAATATTTTTCTCAGTCGCTCCAGAGAGGGCTCTACAACCCGGCCATCTTGGCCGAGTACGACAAGGCAGTCCGCATCTTTGGCAAGTTCGGCAAAAAACCTCAACTCATCGACGACGGTCTCACGGGCGTCGATGGAGACCACTACGTCATCTGTCCAGAGCTCCACTCGCGTACCGTTATCGCGTCCGAACATAGTCGCCTCTTCGCTCTAGGAACCTGATAACGGATACCGAGATTCGACCCGCGACCGAATAAGTGGGGAAACGCCTTTCCCCACCCAGTAATCGAGGAACTCCCTGTTTTCGTCGAACTCAGAGTCGACAGAGTGAGGTTTGTACTCATCGAGATACAAAGGAATATATCCGTGTACTAACAGCAACCCGGATGTGGGCACCAGATAGATTCTGAAATGCCAGATAGCCATTCTTGGCCCCTCTATTTTTTATACGCACCAATCAAGCAACTCCTCGCTTCTGCTCGCCATAAACAAGACAAGAAATTTATTTCGGACCTATAGGATTACCCCCCCAAACCACATCTTTCAGGTTAACTGGTAACGCTCATCCAGCCCAAACAATGGAGCCAAGACTTCTTCCCATATATATTTTTGAAACGACTGCCACTCCGTCAAACTATCGAGCCTGAAAAAATAGCAACGAACAGCCCCTATAACCATATTAAAATCGTCCTTACTCAGATCAACAAAACCGATCTGATCAAGCACAAGCATTTCCACTGTTTTTTCATAAACCCTAGGGTTTCGCTCCCGCAAGGCGGCATCAAAAAGCATCTCCACTGCATCCGAAGCTTTTCGATTCAAGGTACATGCAAGCTTTTACGTTTTGAGTAGCCTATAAAAACTGTAGCCCCCACAACTCACCTCATAATCATAATTTCATCACGCTGATGATTCAGGAGCCCTTCCAATACAGCAGTCAATATTTTTCTGTTTTTTCAAGCAGCGGCATAGCCGCATGCATACCCTTTCTCTTTGACACTAAGAAACATATCCACCCCCTCTAGAACCACAGTTCTTTACACACTCCACAGCAGAATAAGACCACTTATTCAAAATAGAAAAACCCTTCATTATCGCCACATACCCTTTTAACACTAGACATCGCGCCATTCCCCCCAACATAAACCCAACCCTCACTGACGGGATCTGGAATATAACACTCAACCCCCAAAGTAGAAGATGCAGAAATAATTCTCCCCTTTAACTCCGCAGCACTCATCTCACATCTAAATAGCTGCAACAACATTGCAGCCTCCCCAAGAACATACGAAAAAATGCATAAACATCTGCAACTGGATAAATCCAATGCGCCCGCTCTCTCATAAAACTCAGCATCCTGACAAACAACAACCTCATCTACAGGCGCGTCCACAACCAGAGCCATGAGAGCCGTTAACCCTTGGACAGAAACGTTATGTTTCAACAAGAAATCAATCATTATTTATAGCCTTCCAACCTTTAGAGCCTCAGCCCTTGCTTGGCCGTCAATTTTCATATCCTTCAAGATCTTGCCTGCTCCAGGGGAGTTGCCAGTTTTATTCGCAACTCCAAAAATGAGTGACGGCCGACCGGTTCATATCCCCACTAAAAGCTGAGTCACGTCTAATACTCCTTCCCATCCGAGTCTATCCACACAAGTCCAGCAGGAGCCTCTGCGAGAAACCAGAATCCATCAAGATCATCGTCACTTGGCTCTAAAGGCCACACAGCCCTTAAAACATTCAACTGCTCAGAAATAGATCCAACCAGGAATACGCCGTCACGCGCGAGCTTTATATCTCCCGCCGACATCAAACGTTCAAGCAAGGAGAAGAAAGCATCGACTCGGTCAGTGCCATCACGAGACAATTCACGAAGCTCAACTGTCATATGCTGCCACACGGCACCCATTGACAACCCAAATGCGCTTCGCAAAACATTCCGATAGAGAGTATCAACCATCACCACCTACACTCACACAGACCAAAATGAGAACAAGCACAGCGATAGAGCAGCCCTTCACATTCCTCCTGCTCAATAATTGGAGTGCGAATAGAGCCAACCCAGCCTTATTATCATCCTATCGGAATCAACACAAAATACACCGCACAAAATCAGAATCTTCTCAATTTCTCAATCAACTCTTCCGTGATGCGCACTTTATCCAGCTCAGGATTGGGCTTCTCCACGCTACCAGTAAAAAATTTTGTCCTGCTATATTCGGAATCCCCGCAGTTTCCATCAGGAGACGAGTGAGGAACCCCTACATTATCCGCATACATATCGACAGACTCAGGCAGAACCCTAAGCTCATGAACTCTATGAACAACCAAGAACTGCTGCAGGTCAGCGCAACCACCTATGGACGGTTGCCATACCCCTCCTCCACCAAGCTCAGAAAAACCAAAAAACTTGTGCTCGGGAAAATCCATATACTTAATAGCTATACTTTTGCCCAGCACCACACCAACCCTGCAATCCATACAAACAAGATAATACCCTTCTGACATCTGGCACCTTCAGCAAACGAGGCATTAGCCTTCCAATTTACAGCCACCGACATGCGACGAAGCGCAGCCCATACAGCCCAACAACTCAACAATAAAGCCCAGAAAAGTATTTGTTTATATCCCTCCCACTCAAGACTCTATCAATAGAGAAATCCACATCTGCCGAAACTGCAACTCCTTTACGCAGCTCTTCAGGAAAGTCCTCAATCCCACCCAACACGCTGGGCATCAGAAACCTGAAATAGTCACCTACTTCAGTACATCCGTCATACCCCACCGGATAGTCCTCCCCTGGATAACTGCCCTCCACACCATGATAAACATAGAAACCTCTATTTTTCGGTATATTTGCATCCGCAAACTGCCCCCTACGCTTCAGCTCATTCAGTAGACTTTCGAAAACCTCTTCTTTAGAGGCACGTTTTCGCCAAGCAGATGCAGAGTATAAATCCACTTCAAAGTCACCACACTTATCCTTCGGACAGACTCCAAACTCAGCAGACTCTCCCCATACAAATTCATTCATCCCATCAAGAAAATCTTCAGCTTTCTCCATCATCAGCAACTGCCGTGGCAAATCCCCGAAACAGTTATTGACCATCATCGCCAGCCTGCCATATTTATCCATCGCAAACCAAGTATATACAGTGCCAAAACCCGGCTTCCAGTTTTGATTCAAGTCACCCATATCATTCACCAGACTTCTCACAACCTCTACACACACGCATCCATGGCATCAGGAGGAAACCGGCCCCGAGCAAGCACCAAAAGATCAACTCTCTACTTTACTCGACCATACTCTTTGCTGTACGTGCATACTCATCTGCCTTCTGCCCCACCGCTTCATGGTTTCAGCCGATCTACCTACCCTGTCGACAGACGGCTTGATCAAGGTCAGTAAGCTTTTCATACTGCAAGTTCGCACCTTATTCTGGAGACTCCAAAACCCTTAACGACCGCAACCATCTTAGATAGGTACCCTGAAAAATCAGGAATCACGTCATCTATATAGAGTCGGTTTATAGATGCCGAAAACGACAACCATGTAGGATTCACCAGCCCCCTCCACTTCCATCCTCACAAGTCATAACCAACCCAACCCTTGATGTTGAGTCATGAGACATCAAAAATTCATCCAACCGAAACTCTGAAGCCTTACAGATATTCCAATTGTACTCACCATCATCAGGGCTCAAATACATAGCCTCCTCAGCAAAACTTGCCACCCAACCAGAACGACAAAGAGCCCTAACATGTCTCGATCATGACGCTCCGAAAATTCAATATCAACACTCGCTTGCGAACCCATAATTAATGCTCCTTCACAAGAAATGCTCTTTAAATCCAGCCATTCCTTTACGTGGACTGGGATAGGGCCATTGGAATGCACTTCAACGGTCGCTGCATTTTTCTTAGCTAACACAACATGCGCCCCAACATCGGGCTTGGTTTTCTCAACCCCTCTTCGACCCTGAGCGCCCCACATTCATTTGAGAAAAATCAATGAGTTGAGTAATCTTGGCTGTCACCAATAAAACCCAAGACTCATTCCCCCATGCAGGCTGTTCAATTTTTACACGCCGCGCTTGCGCAGGCACTCCCGATGGTTCATGCCCGTTATCTCAATGCAGTGGTCTACTGATCCTAGACACCGATTAGGCCGGATTCGAGGTCAAAGGATTCAGGTTATGCAGGGGTGTTGGGTGATTACCGCAGAGTGAAATAAATAGCCCCAGCAGTGCCGGGGCTATTTTATATTCATAGAAAACCTAAAACACTTAGGTCATGCCTGAGCTCATCAAGCTCCTCAGCCAACCCAAAAAACCCTTCAACTCAATAATTCTCAAAAAAAGGCCAAAGGACTGCCATGACTCACTAGCACCATCAACTGAAACTCTTACAATCAGCCACTCCGAGTCATACGGACATGTATTACCCTCAAACTCATAGTCAAGAACTCCCAACCGAAAGCAAACCCCAGCCCCACACAGGTCCATATATCACCAACGGAACCTGCCCTTCGGAAAAATCCAAACCTATATCCCAAGACATAAAAATTCTGATGCCACTAGCAAAAACCTATTACAACTCTTAACTCTATTCTCATCGCAAATCAATAGCCCCTAGCAACGCCCACAACACCATGTATTATGTGCCAACTTAATTACTGCAAAAACCTCAACGAAACATCACCGATAGCACCAGGGCTATCTTTCAAATACTTTAATAGACGACATATCAACCCATCAATTGCGCTATCAAACCCATCAGGCTTGAGGCTCAAGTAATCCTCCAGCTCACACCCATCACTTACAAGCCCACACAGCACCTCATCCATGCCTCTGCTCCGCATATATTTCACCGTCCTAGGTGAGAATATCAAACTCTCTGCGTACTCTAGTGTCTCGACTCGTTCCTTTAAC
Source organism: Pseudomonas sp. No.21 (assembly GCF_054558415.1). Classification (NCBI taxonomy): domain Bacteria; kingdom Pseudomonadati; phylum Pseudomonadota; class Gammaproteobacteria; order Pseudomonadales; family Pseudomonadaceae; genus Pseudomonas; species Pseudomonas sp. No.21. The sequence continues at coordinate 5,829 of NZ_BAAJNO010000008.1, read as the reverse complement.
CCATACAACAAACCAACAGCCAGAACAGCAATTGCTCTGGATGCATGATCACCATTCATAATATGTAAAATACAAACCTCATCAACAGCCGAATTTTCGCCACTCATTCAGTTACTCCACCCAGATTTAATTTTCACATTAAAAACTTTCCCAGTCTCACTTTGAAAGTAATGCACGGAAACTCTTTTTCCATCAGAATCATAACCATCTTTGTATATTTTGTACCAGTCCCCCCTCTCAACCTTCCTCAACTCATACAGCAACTCATCATTCTTCATTTTATTCTTAGTTGTTCCACCCCTTGCCTCGCGAAAACCATACGGATATTCAGGGGCGTTTCTTACAGAGTCGTACACATTTCTTATGTCTGACTCACTATACATCGCCCCCGGAAGGAGGTCTTGATCTATCGGCTCAGTAACAGTACTCCACCCACCGCCCCCGTCGATTGGAGACCCCCCAGTCGAGGTTGAACCAGAAACTACCTCACCACTGCCATACCCTCCACTTGACGGGTTCTTCTCAGGATTAACAGTTGGATTTACAAGTGGTACGTAATCCTCCTCATGGATGAGCCTACCGCCCAGCTTGGCTATCACCTCATTTAGAATGCTTACTCGCTCTTGCCTTTCCTGACTATTAGCAGCGCCGTCAAGGAAATTTCCAAGATCTTCGTTTTGCGTATTGTTGCCTTGCGATGAAGAACTAGATACCACGACCACCAAAGCGCCAGCTACCAACGCAAGAGCAGCAAGCTCAACAAACTGCGTGAGATTGTTAACTGGGCCTTTATGGCGTTCATTAGCAGCAAGACGATTCAGAGCGGACAGAACATCAAGTGCCGCTCTGGGGTCATCCACTACCAATTTATTGACACGCTCTACAACTACACTTGCTCCCGGCGCGGCCAACTCTGGCAGGAACATATCCATAAGCTGCTTAGCGGCCGCAAGACGAGTTTGTTCTCCACCTTTCAGCAAAGCTCTTTCAGCGCTATTGACTTGAATTACAATATTTACAGCGTCCGGAGGAATGCCGACTCCAACCGCAACCCCCGCAAAGATCAACTCTCTACTTTGTTCAGCCGCATTCTCGGCTTTATAAACATACTCATCTGCCGCCTGCCCCCACCGTTTCAAAGTTTCAGCCGGACTACCCACTGCCTCGACAGACGACTTAGTTACATAAAGATCCTTACGCTCTTCATGGTCTCTGGTGATCTCATACGCCTTGCTGACATCACGATTGAGCCCAGCGGTGGAGTCGGCACCCGTCTCTGAGTCCTTGCGCACGACGATGTCGCCATTACCCACGGTAGCGCGGACGATCTGTTGGCGATCCTTCTCGTATTCCCAGCCGTTTACGCTCCAGCCGGCTTCGCCTTCCTTGCCTTTGCCAACCTGGCTAGCGTCCTGCGTCGTGCCACCACTGCTGCCTCCGGCGCTATAGGTGCCACCAACGTTGAGGTAGTAGCCGTGCTCCTTGTCCACGCCGGCAATGTCGCTGTGGCCGAGCGTGTTGGTGTCCAGCTTTAGATTGCCGCTGTCGGATGCGATGAGTGCGCCGTCGATCTGGGTGTGGTTTTCAGTGCGGATATCCAGCTTGTCCTTGGCGGTGATGCTGGTCTGCTCTCCCACCCAGTTGGTCTTGCCGGTGGTCTGCCCATAACCGGCGGAGCCACTGAAGCCCGCACCAGGGCCGAAGGTTGCGGTGGCACTGACATCGAACTCCTTGCCTTTCACTTCGCCGGTATCGACGGCAGAGGAAACGTGCAGGTCGCCTCCCACGCGCCCGACGACCTCATCGCCGCGTAGCGTGGCGCCTGAGATGGTGGTGTCTTTGCCACTGTTGAAGTTCAGACCGTTACCCGCGTAGAGATAGGCCTCCTGCTGGCGATCCGCGTCTCTCTCCAGATCGCCCTTGCCCATGTTCACGCTGACATAGACGCCCACCCCTTGCGAGCCGAAGGTCAGGCCGACCTCGCCACCCGCGTTGTGGCGGTTGCTTTCGCTGTTGCTGGCGTTCTGCGCGGAAACAATATTGAGGTCGTTGCCCGCGTTCAGGTTGATGTCCCGCTCGGCCTTCGCCTCGGCACCGATCAAGGTCAGATCGTTGCTGGCCTGAAGATTGATGTCGCGTCCCGCCTCCAGTTGGGTCGCGGTGGAACTGCCCTGGCTAAAGTCCTCGTTCGCGACGCCATTGCTGCCGCCGACCCCGACCTTGAAGCCGCCGGACGTGCCGCCATGTATACCGCCCCAGCTCTGCCGCTCCTGGTTCTCCTCTCGGGTTTCGCCCTTGGCCACGTCCAGGGTGATGTCACGCCCCTTGACGTTGATGTCGCGTCCGGCGCCGAGCTGGCTGCCTTTCACCTGCACATCGTTGCCCGCGATCATGTTCAGGTCGTTGCCAGCCTCCAGGGTGGAGGCGCGGGTAGTCTGCTCGGTAATCTCCTGGCTCGAGCTCTGCTTGGAGTTGCCCAGTTTCACATCCGCCGTCGGGCCGGCCAGGAACTGGCTGACCGCATCCACACCACGCAAGGCGCTGGAGCCCTGGCTGACGCTGTTCTCACCTTTGCCGGCGTTGCTCACCGCATCCTTGGTGCTGCCGAAGTTGTGATTGAGGCTGATACCCAGGCCCTGACGTTCCTGGACTTCGACATGCTCGATGACCTTGGTCTCGCGGGCAGCATCGATATTGATGTTGTGCCCGGCCTTCAGGTTGATGTCGTTGGATGCCGCTAGGTCGGAGCCGATCTGGTTGATATCGCGCCCCGCATTGACGCCAAGATCCTTCCCGGCAGTGATCTGGCTGGCCGCAGCCGTCTGTTGCTCCAGACGGTTCTTTTCCTGGGCGCGATCAGCACCGATGAACAGGTTGATGCCGTTGTCATTACCCGAAATGCCGATACCGACCTGCTTCTTCTTCTCCCAATCGCGCTCAGCACTGCTGTTTTGAGCCGCCACGACGTTTACATCGCGACCGGCATCCAGGCTGACATTGCGACCAGCATTGATGCCGCTGCCGATCACGTTGATGTCGCGCTCCGCCTGCAGCGTCGCATCCCGGTCCGCGTACACCTGGCTGCCGACACTGGTACTGCTCTGCGCCTCGCGACCGGCCTCCTTGGCCGAAGAGATCGACAGGAAGCCACCCGAAGTGGAGAGACCGACCTTCTTCTTGTATTCCTTGGTGAGGCTGTACGCCGTGTCGTTGGCGGAAACGAGGTTGATGTCGCCGGTGTCCTTCACCAAGCCGGCACGCAATTCCACGTCATTACCCGCGCTGGCTTCACTGGCGCGCAGACGGATGTCGTTACCCGCTGCGATCACGACATCGTTGCCGGCCTCCAGCTCACTGGCGACCTGGGTCGCGCTGGTCTTGAGCTGGCTCTTGCCGCTCTTCGACATGCCGAGGAAGCCGGACTTGGTCTTCTTGCTGTAGGAGCCGTGCTCCTCGACTCCGGACAGGACTGCGACATCCCCGGTCGCGCCTACCAGCAGGTCATTACCGGCATGCAGTTCGCTGCCGATCACGGTGACGTTGCGCCCACCGTCGATGTTCAGGCTGCCATCGGCCGCCTTGCTGGTGTTGAGGGTGAGATCGCCACCCGCTTCGACGACGGACGCGATATTGGTGCTGTCGTAGCTTTCCCGCTGCTCGGTCTTCTTGCGCCCAAAGGAGCCCTTGCTCTTCTTGAAGTAGAAACTGGCGTCCTCATCCTTCGCGGAAAGCAGGTTTGTGTCCCGCTCGGCATCTAGGGCCACATCCTTCGCGCCCTTGATCTGGCTAGCGACCAGGGTCAGATCCTGGCCTGCCTCGATGGAGATATCACCACCGGCCTGAATGACGGACGCCTGCTGACGAATCTGATCGTTGCTGCTCTGGACCTTCTTGCTCCGAGAGGCGCGATGGCTTTCGTTGGCCGCAGACTCGATGCTGACATCGCGCCCTGCGATCAGCGCCAACTCCTGTACAGCCATTACCTTGCTGGCGACTATCCCCAGGTCCTGGCCCGCTTCGGCACGGAGGGCGCCACCGATCTGTACGTCGCTGCCGTGGTGGGTGACCTGCGACTGGGTCGCATAGGACTTCTTGTACCGGGCATCAGCACTGTCCACCTCAGCGACTGCACCGATGGTGAGGTCACGCCCGGCGCTCAGGTTGGCGTCGCCTCCAGCCTTGAGCACACCCCCCAGATTGTTCAGGTCACGGCCCGCGTCCAGATCGAGGCTGTTGGTCGCTTCGATCCTCGCCGCACTATCCACCGACGCCTGGCTCCAGCTGAAACGCCCGCTGTGCTCGGTGTAGCCGACGGAGCGCTCGTTGGTGATATCGCCCTTGACGGCCGCGACGCTGACGTCCTTGCCATTGATGATGCCGCCCTGGGCGTTGCGGATGCTGTCGGCGGCCAGTAGCGCCAGGCGGTCGCCGGCCTGGATCAGGCCCCTGTTATCGATGTTTTCGGCGCTGGCCTGAAGGCCGGCGCTGGCACGGAGGGTGCCCTTGTTGGCGAGGTCGCCGCCGCTGATCAGGTTGACGTCGCGGCCTTGTATCAAGGCGCCGGTGGGCGCGAGGCGATTGTTGGCCTGGGCCAGGTAGAGCACCGGTACAAGGACCTTCTCGCCATTCACCTCCTGCTCCTGCATCCACACGATGTCGTGGGTCAGGGCTGCGACCTGCTCGGAGGTCAGAGCCACGCCAGGGGCAAGGTTCAGCGCGCTCTTGCTGGCGATGGCGTTGTCCATCAGGTAGCGGTACATGGCCTCGTCGCTGTCCAGACCAGCGATCAGGCGCTGGCCGGTGCGGGCAATGACGGCTTCGCGGATCAGGCGCTGCTCGTAGAGGCCATCACCCAGGCGTTTCTGCGCCTGGTCGGGGTCGAAGCCGAGGCGGCCCAGCAGGTAGTCGGAACTGAGGAAGTTCTTCAGGTTGGCGAAGGCGGGGTTGGTCTCCACCAGGTAGCGGTGGCTGGGGTTGCTGCTGACCTGGAACAGGCCGTTCTGGCCCTGGGGCAGGCTGAAGCCTGGCAGGGTCAGCGGATCAACCGACTGCTGATGGGTATCTGGAGGCAATTGGGCGTTGAGCGTGGCGACCGGCTTGGCATCGCTGCTCACGGCAGTCTGGCCGACGCGGCTTGCGCCTCGGTCGATCTGCTCACCTGGGCGTAGCAGGCCGTTCTCGATCGTCTGGGTGCCCTTGATATCGACGCGACCTCCAGCCTGGATCACTGCGTTAGCAACGTCGCCACCTCCCGAGGTCTGGGAGACGCTGGAGTTGCGCACACTGCCGATGGCGATAGCGCCCAGCGGCATGGCAGCCGGGTTGTAGTTCGGCGAGGCGGGGTCGTTGTAGTCGTTGTAGCGGCCGATGTTGGCGATGAAGCCGTAATACGCGCTCTCGCTCTTGGTATAGATGTAGTAGTCGTAGTAGCGCTTCTCGCCACCAGCTGCGCCGGTATTGAGGAAGTTGCGGGTGTCGAGGCTGATGTCGCCACTGGCGGACACGGTGCTGAAGCGGTTGTCGAAATCCCCACCGACGAAGGTCAGGTCGCCGCCCGCAATGAGGCTGGCGCGAGCCGAATCCTGGGTGATCTTGAGACCGAACTCCTCCTCCACCACATAGGAGGCTTCGCAATGCTTGCCCTTGCAGTTGTCGGTACCGGTAAGGGTAATGCGACCGCTGGTCTGGCTGATGGTGGAAGCGAAGATGTCCTTGCGGTTGATCAGTGAAGCGACGTCCAGGCGCATGTCGCCCGCACTTTCAACGGTGCCGGAACGGTTCTCCAGCAACGCCATCTGCCCATTCGCATCATCCCTGGCGGCGCTCAGG